>CAIRTR010000001.1 GCA_903881565.1 Oligoflexia bacterium
AACAGAAGTTTCAGAAGTGATCTCGGAGGTCGAGTTGTCGCCTCCTTTAGACTCCGCCTGCGAAAGTGCCGTTTTGATGCGTTTCCAGATCACACACTTCTCCCACCCCTCTTTTCGGTCGTGCGGTGATTTGGCTAAAATTTATTTTTCAGGGAGCGGATTCGCTGACTTTTACTTCGTGAGCAAAACTCAATGTAATCATGAATTTACCCTTGTTTTGCGGCAACTGAAACTCGAATGACTTTACCAGTTCATTTTCATCCGGACTCGCACCGTGGGAACAGTAGGTCGCCAAAAAAGAGAAGGACGGGGAATTCGATGCCAGAGTTTTTGATACAAGCCCCTGCCAACTCAATCGAGTAGCAGATCTCATCCAAAATGAATTTACCGTGTCGCTTAAGATGGCTTCAACAGTTGAATTGGAAAAGTCCCCCTAACCAGGGGGCGCCGCTCTTTGAATTCCTCAGCGCACTCATAGAATTTACGAAAACTGATACTTCCATTTTCAAGGGCATATTCGTGGGGTCCCAACGTCATGGAGGTTCCGCCCTTTTCTGATTCCTTCACAACGCCTTGCTGCTCGCCCAGGCTCTTTTCGACTCCGCTGATGTTTACAAACGCCAGCTTTACAGAAACAGGAATCGAATAAAATTCGCGAGCCAAAGCGTCTGAAAAACTCCACCCACTTATGAGCGCGAGAACAAACACCCAACTGTATTTAGCTAAACGAGACATAGACACCTCGCCACGCAATATAACGCAATGCAGCATAAATATGCAATGGAAATCAGATAGGATTACCAAGCTTGCGAGAACTATAGGCATTCAGTCTGACATTAAGACAAACAAATCAATGACATACGTCGGACTTTAATCACTACTTTTCCGGGCGTGGCCTTTTTGCAACCGGGGACATGTTTGAGAGGCTACAAGAAAACCCTGTAGTTAATCCCAAGAGCAATCCCAAGCTTCTTTGCTCGTGCCTTCCCGATGAGAATTCGGCCCGACTCCATCTTTGAAATATCGGCTTGTTCGCAGCCAATCTTCGCGGCCAGGTCTACCTGGGTCAAATCCGCGCGCAGGCGCGCAGCACGTAAAGCAACGCCCGGGCGCTTCTCGGGATCCGCAAGGTTCGGAAAAATTTTCTCCGCAGGAACAAAATCACTGCCCTCTTGAGCGCGGTCCATCAGCTCACGGACGCGGGCACTCACGCTTTCCACGTTCTCATTAGGGACGAGGAAAATCCTAGGCTTTTGTTTCCCAATCAGAACCTTGACTTCAGTAAAATGGGGCCTCAAAAAACTTTAGAGAAAGGTTAGGCTTGAAATAGGAGTCGCAGTTTCCGCGCATCCTAAACTGCCTAAACATCACTCCGTTCTCAGCGCTTCAATCACCTGCAGTTTCTCGGCTTTCAGCGCGGGCATAAGCCCACTCGCCAGCCCCACCAAGAACGTTGAAACGACCGAAATAATGAGCGCCCCTGAATCCAGCACCCACTCGAACTGAAGTTTAGTCACAAATTTTGAGGCCCCATAAATCAACAATTCATAAACAGAGAACCCCATCACAAGCCCCACCACGCCTGCCACCGTACACAGAATCATCGCCTCGAGCAGAAACTGGAACCGGATGCTGAGATCAGTTGCACCGACCGCCTTACGAATTCCGATCTCTTTGAAGCGTTCATTTACGGAGACCAGCATCATGTTCGTAATGCCAATCCCGCCCACAATCAAAGAGATAATCGCGATTGCGCCTAGCAAAATTGAAAAGAGATTCAGAAACTTTTTCATCTGCGCAATGAGGATGGCATCAGAATCTGCGCTAAATCTGCCGGATTTTCCATACTTTTGCTCAAAAAGGGCTTTGATACTCTTAGAGGTTTTTTCCATGTCGGCATCAGGATCAATCTGTTGATTAAGCCCCCCGACTTTGTACTGGGTGAGCGACTGACCATTATCGTAAAGATTTTCTGTCAGACTTAAATTCAATTGCCGCGAGGAAGCCCCTTGCCCCAAAGTAGGCGAAGTCCCCGCGAACCCCTGAGTAGTGCCTAAATCAACACTCGGAAAAAAGCGACCAAGCCCATTGGCGCCCTGGAGCTCGCTGATCACGAGTGATCGACGAGCTGAATCCATCACAGGCGAGCGATCAAGCGCAACTTCCACTGCCTGCGCAAGGGTCAATGGCGCCGCCTGAGCGCGAGGACAAACTAAGTTAATGGCAACTACAAAAGCTGCAAAAGCAAACCGCATGATTGCCTTAGCTAAGATAAGCGCCGCTCGAACTTACTTCCCGGCTTTCGCCCGGAACTCAGCAAGCAAGGCTTCGACTTTTTTCAGAAGCTCCGCAGAGTAGAGTTTTCCCACCATTTGGGGGCGAATCTTCGCGGCAGCGGCCGCAAGTTCATCACGACCACTTTTTTGAATGGGCACCACCTGAATTCCCATTTGCTTGAACTTTTCAATGGCTTCGTCATTTTGCCTGCGTGTCGTGAGAGTAAGCTTAGCTAAACTCTCCTTAAACACGGCCCTCACCGTCGCCTGATCCGCAGAAGAAACCATATCCCACTGTTTCTTCGCCACCAGCACTCCGCCCGTCGAATTGGTGAGCGGTTGATTCATCATGAATTTCACTTTGGTATGCCATTGAAGGGCCATGGCTGGCATCGGAGGTGCGTAAATCGCGTTAATCATCCCTGTTTGAAGTGCCATCAAGACATCTGGCAGAGCGACATTAACCGGGGCCACTTTGAATGCGCTGAGCATCGCTTCAGCCAAGGGATCGCCTTCCCAGGCCCACATTTTTACGCCCACCATGTCGGCGGCGCCGTTCACGGGCTTTTGCGCGAAGAGATAAACCATCCCAGGCTCCGCCCAACCCAAAAAGACCTGACCTTTAGCTTCAAATTTCTTTTCAAATTCGGGAGTGAGCTTCTCTTTAATCAAATCCACTTCAGCGCTATCTTTATAAAAGAGGGGCAAATCCATAATGCGAACATCCGGGAGCACCTCTCCCAGCCCGACGCCAGTAAACCCCCCGGCGTGGTACTGGCCCACTCGCATTTTTCGAAGGACGTCTGGCTCGTCACCTGCGATGCCTCCTGGATAGAGCTTAATCTCGACGTTTCCGCTCGTTTTTGCCTTAATGGTGGCCGCCGCCTCTTTAAGCACGTCCATCCATGAAGAACCCTCAGGAGCGACGGTCGCAAATTTAATAGTCACAGGGGCTGCTTGAGCTCCGAAACTCAGACTTAATCCCAAAACGGCTAATGCTCTCAATGCTGTGTTCATTTTATGGGTCTCCTTATTTTGAATTCAAATTTACTAAAACAAATCTTTTTTTGTAGCTAAAAGTTTAGTCGCACGCCGCTTCGCAATCTGATTTGCCAGGCGTTCAGCTGGCATCAAATCCACCGGCGCATCAATAACGTCTTTCAAGGTCTTTTCAAAAAGCTCCTCATCTTGGGTCGGAACAGCGTAAAACTGCGCAAGATAGAGTTTTGCCATCAAGAGTTTTCCCTGAGAAATCTTCGCCGCATGCTCAAAATGCTCCTTGGCTTTTTTCGGATCCCCGCCCAACATCCTGGGTCTCGCTCCGTAATAAACTCCATAAAACAAATGCACCCCGCCGTAATAGAAATTCTCGTTCACATCTAACACTCGATGCATCATAACTTCCGTGCGTGAGAGATCCGCAACCGCGCCAATATCCGATTTATTGAGATTGACCCAACCCCCTAAGCAATAAGAAGCCCAAAAGAGCCTAGGGATGTCATCACCCTCTAAAGTGGAAACTGCTTTTTGAAATTCCTCTAAATTGCCTTGTGCATAAGTACGCACTTTTTCGGGAAGCGCAGCCATTCCAAACGAATAGCCCCGCATATAAAGGCCCTTCGCGCGTTCAATATCCGAGGGACTCCCTGAGTCTTCAAGAAATCCAAATGCGTAAGAACAATACCCCTGCGCCAACATCGATTGAAAAGTTTTATTATCGGGAGAGACCTTGAGCATCCCTTCCATCATTTTAAGATTCGCGGGTATCGCATCGCGCGCAAATCCCCAATCGGCTTCTTCATTAAAGGTGACAGAAGCTTCGCTGAACATATCAGCAGCTCTATTCACCGCCATCCGATTGATCGAGCAGCTATTGAGAAGAAGCAGCCCCACAACTAGGAAACCGAGAGAACCCACTCTGAATTTATTTGCCATGGAGAATACTATCTTCAAGAGCGTGAGCTAATACAAGTATGTTTTTTTGACGCGCATCTCAACCAAAAGGTGGGGAGTACCTTCTTATTTCCCCATGTACCTCAACAACACCAAACTCAGATCCGGCACATACGTAATAATCCCAAGCGCAATGACATAGAACACGAGAAACGGGAGCGATGCGCCATAAAGATCAATGATGGGCTTCTTGAATCGGAAACTGGCGATAAACAGATTAAGGCCGGCCGGTGGCGTACTGTAACCAATCTCCAAGTTCGCCAGATAGATAATCCCCAGGTGAATGGGATCCACCCCAAACTCCTTGGCGATCGGCAAAACAAGCGGCACGAGCATGATCGCAGACAACATATCGAGCAAGCAGCCCCCGATCAAGAGCACCACGTTGAGCAAGATCAAAAAGACAAACTTGCTGGACATGTACTGCCGAACCAATTCAAGCGCCTTAATTGGAATCTGCGCATCCACGACATAGCTTGTGAAACCTAAAACGGTTCCCAAGATAATGAGAATGCCCCCGACAAGGATCATGCTTTCCTTCATTACGCGAGGGACGTCCTTCGAGAGACTCAAATCTTTAAGAATAAACACTTCAACAATAAGCGCATAAAAGGCGGTGACCGAGGCAGCTTCAGTCGCGGTGAAAATGCCGCTATAGATTCCGCCGATGACGATCACGGGCAAAGGCAACTCCCACGCGAAAGCCTTGGTCGCAATCCCAAGCTCACTCCAGGAAAACTTCTGCCGGGGGATATCGTTCTTAATCGCCGTCCTTATACAATAAATGCTCATAATCAAAACGATCATGAAACCCGGCAAAATCCCGGCAATAAATAGCTTATCAATACTCACATTGGCGACAAGGCCATAAATAATGATGGGAAGACTGGGAGGGAATAGCAGTCCCAAACTTCCGGAAGTAGTGAGCAGTCCCATCGAAAAACGCTCTTTATAGCCCTCTTGAATCATCACCGGGAGCAGAAGCCCCCCCACCGCGATAATCGTAACGCCCGAGGCCCCGGTAAAAGCGGTGAAAAAGGCACACACAATGAGCGCAACAATCGACAACCCACCCGGCATCCATCCCACCAACGCCTGACTGAATCGCACAATTCGCTGCGGCGCTTTGCTTTCGGCCAACAAATACCCTGCAAACGTAAACAGCGGAATCGTAATCAGCATAGGGAGTGTCGAAATCCGGTGCATCTCGGCAATCACCGCAGAGGTGTCGACACCATCAAACGTAAACAAGATGAGCCCACTTGCACCAAAAACGGTGAAAAGTGGGGCCCCAATTAAGGCAACGACAATGAGTAAAACTGCTATTATCGCTCCCATTCAGGCTTCTCCAATTCTTCTCCCGCAAAGAGACAAAGCAGTTTGAGAAAAAACCGAAAACATAAAAAGAAAAAAATCACCGGTATGATCAGTTCCACGATCCAACTATCCACACCAATCGAGTAGCGCGTGCCCGCCTCATGCTCCTGCCTTACAAAAGCGACCGCGGCCGTTCCCAACGAATAACAAACCCCCATGGAAAAGAAGTAAATCACGCCACGCGAGATGCGTTTAACTTTTGGGCTCATCATTCGAGACAGCGAATCAATGCTAATATATCGACCCTGCTTCACCGCTATCGATGCCCCAATCAAGCCGGACCAAAGCACCATCGCGCGCGTCAAGCCGTCGCCCCAGGAAAGAGCGGTTGAGAAGAAGTTTCGCAAAACAACCTGGGAAAAAGCGACGACAACCATCGTCCCCAAGATGGCCACGAGAAACCCACCTTCAATCTTTTCAATAAACGAGTCCGCCTTCTTTAAGGCGGCAAGCATTTGATTTGGAATCATATCGATAAATGTAACATGAGCCGGCGGCCCTTTACACCCGATATTTTTTGGGAAACGAGAGTTTGAGTTTTGCCCGGATTTGCTTTCCGGGCTTGGGGCCTAGGGCCAAGATGCTTTTCTTGCCGTCCCGAAAAAGTTTTCGGGCGACGCGCCTGATGTCTTGCGCCGTTACAGCATCTATTTTGGCGCAAAGCTCATCCACATTAAGGTGGGTTCCCATGTAAATTTCGCCTTTGGCGATACTGGACATCCGGGATTCCACACTGTCAGAGGAGAGCAACACACTGCCTCTAAGGTTGCTTTTTACGACCCGCAATTCTTCTTCGGTCAAAAGTTGACGCTGCAACTTATCTAAACACTCTTCAATGAGCTTTAAGCAGAGCCCCACTTGATGGGGCGCCGTCGCAGCATAGACGGAGAAATACCCTGAATCCAAAAAAAGCGAGAGATTCGAATACACCGTATAGGCCAAGCCCTTTTTCTCACGTATCTCCTGAAAAAGAACCGAGCTCATCCCGCCCCCCAGATAGACATTGAGTAGCGAAAGCGCATAACGATCCCGCGATGCGTAATGAGGAGCCTTGACTCCCCAAAGTAAATGAACCTGTTCCGTATTCCTTGTAATCCACCAGTTACCCGAGCGCGTCTCAGGCGCGGCCTCAAACCCCAATTCCTTTTGCGAAATCCGAGGGGCACGCCCCGGCCATCGATTCCGGCACAAGGGACGAAGGTGTTTCTTGATCTTTTCATGCGAGACATCGCCGGCCACCGCGATGATCATCTGATCCGGTCGATAATGTTTCCGAAAGAAGCGGAGTAATTCTGCCCTACTAATGCGTTTTACACTCGTGTTCGTTCCGAGAATCGGCCTGCCCAACCCATGCGCGCCGTAGACGAGTTCAAAGAGGATATCGTGCCCCATTTCCTCAGGCGATTCCTCAGCCATGGAAATTTCCTGCACAATGACTTTACGCTCACGCTCAAGCTCCTCTGAAT
>CAIRTR010000002.1 GCA_903881565.1 Oligoflexia bacterium
CCCCTATGGAAATCAATCTGTCGCTCCCTTCTTGGGTTTCTGAAGAATTAGTGCGCCTCTCGGATCATCTCTTTTCAAATGAAGAAAGAATGAGGGCCGTCGTTCGTTTCGCCCGACTCAATTTTGAGCGCAATACCGGTGGGCCTTTTGCGGCGGGCGTATTTGAGCGAGAAAGTGGCAAGCTCATTGCTTTTGGAGTCAATCGCGTACTTGCCACAAATTGTTCATCGGCTCACGCTGAGATTTTGGCTCTTTCAGCTGCACAAAAAGTACTGAAAAGCTATGACCTAGGTGGCGCGGGAATGCCGATTCTCCAGCTTGTTGTTAACTGGCGGCCGTGCGCGATGTGTTTTGGTGCGACACTTTGGTCTGGGGTGCGATCGCTGATGATTGCGGGTAGCGGGCCCGAGTTGGAGAATATCACGGGTTTTGACGAGGGCCCCATCCATCCGGAGTGGGTCAACGAACTTTCAAAACGGGGGATTGAATTAATCGACAATGTGCTTACTGAGGAGGCACTTGCGGTCTATCGAGATTTTGCGAGGAGCAAGGCGATTGTTTATAACGGTCGCAGGGGGACGGTTTTTCTCCCAAATTTGTAAAATTGATCTTGACGAAATTCGTGCCCACTTGGCCAGGGCGTGCTTGATTTTGTTTGAGACGCCGGGAGTTTTTTGGGTATCGGGTCTGCGTTTCTTCGGTAGAGGGCGCGTAATCGCTTAGGGGACGCAATTTTTTTGGCAACTTCGATCTCACGAAAATGGCCCTCAAAATTCTCATGTTATGTGTTCTACACCTATGAGAAATCGCGAAATCGTTTTACTGGAAATTTTAAAAGCCGTAGCCGAAGAACGCCAGTCGCAGCTTCGGGTCTTGTACTTGCTACGAGAGGTTGAGTGTGATGGGCACTATCTCGAAATGGGTTATCCCTCACTGTTTGAGTTTGCAACACAATCGCTGGGCTATTCAGCCGGCGCCGCACATCGGCGAATTCAGTCCATGCGGCTGCTCAAGACTTTGCCTGAGATGGCGAGCAAGATCGAGGATGGCGGGCTCTCCCTTTGTGTGGCTGCCAAAACGCAGAGCTTTTTCAGGAGTGAGGATCAAAAACGTAAAAGCGAAGGGAGTGCGAAGTTAAGTGCGCAGGCCAAGCAGGAAATCGCCCACTCGATGTTAGGGGCCTCGATGCGCGAGTGCGAGAAGAAGTTGGCAGAGATTTCACCTGCGTCCGCGCTCCCGGCAGAGAAGACGCGAGAACTCTCTTTGGGTAAAGCGTTGATTCAGTTTACTGCGGCGCAAGAGTTGTTGGAGAAACTTGAGAAATTAAAGGGCCTGCTTGCCCATCAGAATCCCGACGGGAGTTATGAAGGCCTTTTTGAGGTTTTGGCGGATATGGCGCTGAAGAAGGTCGGGTCGGCTGCAGGGCCCGCGCTTTCGAACAATGACGCGCAAGTGGCTTCTGTTTCCACTGTGGAAAAGTCGAAGTCACGGTCTATTCCGGTGGAGGTTAAGCGACGCGTCTTCGCGCGCGACGGAGGATGTTGCACGTATAAAGATGAGAAAACCGGCAAGCGCTGTGGCAGTCGGTTTGCGCTTCAATACGATCACGCAAAACCGTTCTCATGGGGTGGGGAGACGAGTGAGGCAAATCTGAGACTAAGGTGTCGAAGTCACAATGCGTATACGGCGAGGAAGATGGGCTTGAACAATTAGTGGCATTTGCCGCGTCAGCTACGACGGGTGACCTACTTCGCTCTCAGCCGCACTCAATACTTCTTCCCGATTGTTTTTCGGCGAATTCACCAGCGGTGAAATCTCATAGCACTCAAGCCAGCTTGAGGGACAGGGTTTGAGAAACTTCTCTAGCGTTGGCAGCGAATGCTCCCCTGGGTCCAGCCAAGCCGTTTCATCTTTTGGATCCAAAATCACGGGCATTCGATCATGGATTGCGGCCATCATGCTATTGGCTCCAATCGTGATAATGGAGAAGGAGTCATTTTCCCAAACTCCCGCAACACTCATGATTGCACCACTCTTGAGATGAATCGCGAAGGGTCGCTTTTTGCCATCCTCAGTACGCTCCCACTCAAAGAAGCCCGAGAGCGGAACAATGCATCGGTGTTTTTGAAACGCGTTCTTGTAACTTCGTTTAGTGGAGATCTCTTCGCCGCGGGCGTTGATGAGACTGTATTTTGCGGCGCTCTTTACGTCTTGAGCCCAAAAAGGAATCAGTCCGAAGCGTGCCATTTTAATTTCGGGGGCACTCTCAGCTTGAATAACAATCGGCGCCTCTTGCGTGGGAGCTAAATTGAAGTTCTTGGTGAAGCCTAAAGGGTTGCGCTTGGATTTTTCATTGAGATAGCGCGCTTCAAGTTCTTCTTCGGTGTAGGTGTGGTAGGCTCGGCC
>CAIRTR010000003.1 GCA_903881565.1 Oligoflexia bacterium
GCTCAAACCAAAACAGCAATCATGCTCGCTGCCCTTTTTGCAGAAGGAACCACCATTATCCGCGGAGAAATCCATAGCCGTGACCACACCGAGCGCATGCTCAAGCACTTCGGAGTTAAAGTGGATGTGAGCCCCACGCAAATCGCAATTCAAGGTGGCCAAAAACTCAAAGCAGCACACGTCACCGTACCCGGTGACCCCTCGACTGCCGCGTTTTGGATGGCAGCCGCAAGCTTAGTGCCTGGAGCAAAAATAGAGATGGAAAATATTTCGCTCAATCCCACCCGAATTGGATTTATTACAGCCCTCCAAAGAATGGGTGCGAATATCACCATCGAATTGACTTCCGAAACCCCGGAGCCCGTGGGCCGAATCACGATTGTTTCGGGCGCGCTCAAAGGGGTTAAGATCTCCAAAGAAGAAGTCCCGACCCTTATCGACGAGCTCCCGCTGCTTGCGGTTCTTGCAAGTCAAGCTCATGGCGTGACCGAAGTAGAAGGGGCCGAAGAGCTGCGAGTCAAAGAGACGGATCGAATCGAAGCCATGGCCGTGAATCTGCGGGCCATGGGAGTTGAAGTTGAAGTCCGCAAGGATGGTTTTCGAATCACGGGCCCGCAGCCCCTCAAAGGAGCCGCAGTTCAGAGCTTCCATGATCATCGCATTGCCATGGGTTTTAGCATCGCTTCACTCGTCGCAAAAGGCGAAACCACAATTCATGGCGCTGATTGCGTGGGAATTTCATATCCAGAATTTTTCAACACGTTAAAAGAACTCACTCAATAATGAAAGCAGCTCTGATCGGCACTCCCGTTTCCCACTCCCTTTCGCCGGCGATCTTCGGATTTTTAACGGGCTTTTTGGCCGGAAAAACGGGAACGAGTGATTTTCATTATTCGGCTCAAGAGGTTCAGCCCGCGGACTTGCTCCCTTTTCTCAGTGAAGCAAAAGCCAACTCGCAAAGCGCGGGGCTTGTCGGGTTTAATGTCACGATCCCTCACAAGGAAACGGTTCTCAGTCTCCTTGATCAAGTGAGCGTTGAGGTCAAAAGCATCGGCGCAGCGAATGTGATCCACTGCCATCAAGGGAAACTCCTGGGATACAATACTGATGTTCTTGGAATCACCCGGACACTTGAAGAACAACACTGCTTAATGCGGGATCAGACGGCCCTCATTTGGGGAGCCGGCGGAGCTGCAAGAGCCGTGGCGTATGCCCTTGGAACAATGGGTGCCAAAACGGTTTATGTTTCTAACCGGGAACAAGCACGAGCTCATAAGCTCGCAGTCGAAATCGGAACGGCATTTCCTAAAACCTCATTTATTGCGACTTCTGATCCGGGTGCGGTTATTCACCCCCCGCATTCACTGCTGAGACTTTTGGTTAATGCAACGCCGGTTTCTCCGCCCGATCTTCAGGGCAACGAACTTGCCGCCAACTCCAGCACGCTTGCGTTTGACTTAAGCTACAACCCCGAAGTCACCTCCTTTCTTGAGGACGCAAGCGCCCAGGGTCTAAAGACAGTGGGAGGACTGGACATGTTGATCTACCAGGCCCTTGCCACTTGGGAGATCTGGTTTGGGCCCCTTCAACGCTTCGAGGAAACTAAAACCGCCCTTGCTCGCCATTTACGATCGCGCCCTATTTTCTTAACGGGTTTTATGGGAGTCGGAAAAACAACAATTGGGGGGTCGCTTGCCAAGAAACTGGGTTGGCAGTTTGTCGATACCGACAAACTCATTCAAGAAGAAACGGGACTTTCTATTCCAGAGCTTTTCAAAAACAAAGGCGAACCGGCCTTTCGCGAACTTGAAAAAAACATGATCACCAAAGTGGTCTCTCGCACAAAGACGATCGTCTCATTAGGAGGCGGGGCTTTGATGAACCCGGAAAACTTAAACCTAATTCAAAAATCAGGCTCCCTTGTCTACTTAAGCGCCAGTGCGGAAACCTTGATTGCCCGCCTCGGCGCTGGAACCGCGAAACGCCCCCTCTTGGCAGGGCACCCAGAAGAATCTGCAGAGCGAATCCGTGCACTTTTAGAAATCCGCGAGCCCATCTACAACCGCGCGCGCATCAAGATCAAAACGGACGGCAAAACTTCCGTGGAAATCGCGGATAGAATCCTGAAACTTGTTCCCCGGGAGAGAGCATGAAAATCAAGCTATCGTTCAATTCTGGCAAAGCGCACCCCGGGCAAACTTGCGACATCCAAATTGGGTCTGGAATCACGAAACACTTAGGCAAATGGGTCGCAAACTCTCCCTCCAAACGGGCCTTTATCATCGCCGATGCAAAGCTTAAAAGTGCGCGCACAAAGGTGCGCTCGGCTCTCTTATCCGCCGGATGGGAAGTCCATGAGATTCCCGTCAAAGCGGGCGAGAATCTCAAAGACATCGAATCCGTTTATCCGCTCTACGGTGACTTGCTCAAAGCAAAAGCAGACCGTAATTCAGTCCTCTTTGCTTTAGGCGGTGGCTCTGTGGGCGATGCCGCAGGCTTTGTCGCTTCGACCTATCTTCGCGGCATTGATTGGGTAGGAATTCCAACCACGCTTTTGGCCCAAGTCGATAGTTCAGTCGGTGGCAAAACCGCGATTAATCACTCAACCGGGAAAAATCTCATTGGCACTTTTCATCAACCCAAACTGGTCATCTGCGATACGGATTTTCTCTCCACACTCTCCGCGCGCGAAGTCGTGTCGGGTTTGGGTGAAACCGTAAAGTACGGCATTACTTTCGATCCCAAATTCTTTACTTACCTTGTTAAACATCACGCCCAGTTTCTCGCGCTCGACCCAAAGGTACTGACCCAAGCGATTCATAAGTCGCTTTCCTGGAAAGCTAGGAAAGTGGCTCATGACGAATTCGACCGAAAAGGGGTCAGAGAAGTTCTAAATTTCGGCCATACCTTCGGGCATGCTTTAGAATCATTTACAAAATATGAGAATTTTCAACACGGCGAAGCACTCATCTGGGGAATGCGCTTTGCGCTAGCGCTATCAGTTGTGCGGGGCAAACTGAAAGCGCAAGAATGCGCTCATATTGAGCTGTTCTTGAGAAGCCTAAAAACCCCTCCGCTCCCCAAAGCTTTGAACGCAGAAAAACTCACCAGACTTATGTCCAAAGATAAAAAAAGCCGCAGCGGGAAAATTCATTTTGTCCTCCTTGAGAAACTGGGAAAAACGACCTCAGATGGCGATGTGAGCCCAAAGGATATTAAGCAAGCCCTCAGCATGCTCAGAAACAGTACGGAAGCTAATACGGGAGCAAAAAGATGACAAAAACCATGCCCATTCAGCTTCTAATCTTGCACGGACCCAATCTCAACCTCCTTGGCGAGCGAGAACCCGAAGTTTACGGCACGATGACTCTCGTGCAGCTTAATCGCAAACTCAAAGATTTTGCCAAA
This sequence comes from Oligoflexia bacterium, assembly GCA_903881565.1. Classification (GTDB taxonomy): domain Bacteria; phylum Bdellovibrionota; class UBA1018; order UBA1018; family UBA1018; genus CAIRTR01. The sequence goes on from CAIRTR010000003.1 coordinate 3,409, forward strand.
GACCTCTCTTCCAAAACTCCCTGCCCCATCCAACTTCGGATTCACCAATCCAACAGCGAAGGAACGCTCATTGATCTTCTTCATAAGAATCGTAAATGGGCAGATGGGGTCGTTTTCAATCCTGGAGCCTACACCCATACTTCCTATGCTTTGAGGGACGCCATTGCGGGGATTGAAGTCCCCACCATTGAAGTTCATTTGAGCGACATTCATAAACGCGAGGCATTCAGACGGATATCACTCATTAAGCCCGTATGCCTGGCTCAAATCTCAGGCTTTGGGTGGGAATCCTATACCAAGGCAATCGAAAAAGTTGTTACACACACAAACGCCCCCGCTAAAAAAAAAGGAGCCCACTAAAATGGCTGGCAATACAATCGGCAAGCTGTTTCAAGTGACCACCTTTGGCGAATCACACGGCGAACTCATCGGAGTTGTCATCGATGGCTGCCCTGCAGGCTTAGATCTGGATCTCAAATTCATCCAAGCCGAAATGGCTAGGCGGAAACCGGGACAATCCAAAATTACCACTCAGCGCAAGGAAAGTGACGAAGTGAGATTTGTCTCTGGCGTTTACCAAGGCAAAACTACCGGCACCCCCCTTGCCGCGCTCATCATGAATCAAGACCAACGGCCGCAGGATTACAAGGAGATCGCTGAAAGTTTTCGCCCTTCCCATGCTGATTTTACCTATGAAAAGAAGTACGGCCATCGTGATCCTCGTGGCGGAGGCCGCTCCTCAGCCAGGGAAACCGCCGCAAGAGTGGTCGCAGGAGCCGTTGCGAAACTTTTTCTCAAAAAGCACGGCATCAAGATCGCAGCCTATGTTTCCCAAGTGGGTTCGATCGTTTTGGAGAGGTCGCCGTCCGAAGTAAACCTCAAGCTCGCTGAGAAGAACCTGGTTCGCTGCCCCGATCTTAAGATTGCGGTCCAGATGATTGCGCTCATTGAATCGGTTCGCAACGAAGGCGACACCATTGGAGGCGTCGTCACCGGCGTTATTCGAGGATGCCCCATCGGATTGGGCGAGCCCGTATTCGACCGGCTCCACGCGGATCTCGGCAAAGCCATGCTCAGCATCAATGCAGTTAAAGGTTTTGAGTATGGATCGGGATTCGCGGGAGTCCAGCTTCGCGGATCTGAGCATAACGACGAATTCGTTATTGCCCCCAAGAGCAAAGCCATCACAACCTCCACGAACTTCTCGGGCGGCATTCAAGGGGGAATCAGTAACGGAATGGACATTGAGTTCCGCGTAGCCTTCAAACCGGTTGCGACCATCATGAAATCTCAAAAAACGGTCAATAAGAATGGCAAAGCCACCACCCTCCAAGGTAAAGGCCGACACGACCCTTGCGTGGTTCCTAGGGCTGTCCCTATTGTTGAGGCGATGGCCGCAATTGTCATTGTGGACCACCTCTTGCGTAGCAGGGCCGTTAAATGAATAAACCGCAGACCCCGAAAATAATTCCGAAGATCGGAATTCGAGGAGTAAAAGCGTCTTTTCATGACGTCGCAGCTCGAAAGTTTTTTGGAGTTCAGGACATTCAAGAACTTGAATGTCCCTCTTTTAGAGATCTCTGCACCCGCCTTCGGGATCGAGAGGCTGATTCTTGTATGATGGCAATTGAAAACTCCATCGCGGGCAGCATCCTCACCAATTACAATCTGCTGGAAACTTTTGGGCTCAAGATTTTTGGCGAAGTATATCTTAGGATCGAAATGAACCTCATGGCGCTGCCCGGCCAACGAATCGAGGACATTCGCATGGTCCAATCACATCCGATGGCCCTACTTCAATGTGATGAGTTTCTTGCGAACCACCCCCAAATGAAAATAATCGAAGCCACCGATACCGCCGATAGCGCCAAAGACATTCGGGAAAAGAATCTCCTCGGTGTGGCAGCCATTGCAAGCCGACTTGCAGCCGAAGCCTACGGACTCGAAGTTCTTGGAGCCGGGATAGAAACGAACAAGAAGAACTATACCCGCTTTTTAGCGATTTGCAGGGCAGAAGATTCTAAATCCTCTGCCCTTGCCAACAAAGCCTCCATTCGTTTCGAGGCGGTCGACCAGCCCGGGAGCCTTGGACGTGTTTTAGAGGTTTTTAGTCAAAACTCGCTTAATATGACAAAAATTCAGTCGGTTCCGCTCCTGGGACGACCCTATGAATATTCGTTTCACGTCGACCTAGAGTGGGAAGATCGAAGCCACTTTGATAAAGCGATGGAGAGCATCCAGGCAAAAAAACTTGTGATTAATCTAATTCTCTTTGGAGAATACCCCAAGGGCACGAGGCCAAGCGCATGATCATTCCTCCCGCAGAGCGATTAGCCAATGTGAACGAATACTACTTTTCCAAGAAACTTGAAGAGATCAGGCTCATGCGCGCCCAAGGCATCGACATCATCAACCTGGGAATTGGAAACCCTGACCTCGCGCCCTCCGCCTCGACCATTCAAGCGGCGACTAACGCCCTCCAAGACCGCAAAAATCATGGCTATGGTTCCTACCGGTCCTCCCCTGAGCTCCGAGCTGCCATGGCGGAGTTTTATCGGGATACCTACGGCGTCGCACTCAATCCAAACAATGAGATCCTGCCACTTCTCGGCTCAAAAGAGGGGATTCTCTATATCTCGATGGCCTTCTTGAATCCAGGAGACGGCGTGCTGGTACCCAATCCCGGATATCCCGCCTACTCCGCTGTGGCCTCACTCGTCGGCGCGAAAATTCATAGCTACGACCTCACCGAGGAAACCGACTGGCTTCCCGATCTGGAGAAACTCGAGCAAGCCGATCTGAGCGGAATCAAACTCATGTGGGTCAACTATCCTCATATGCCCACCGGAAAACAGGGATCAAACGAGCTTTTTTCGAAACTCATCTCCTTTGGCAGAAGAAACAAAATCCTGATCTGCAATGACAATCCCTACAGTCTCATACTCAACCCAGAGCCGCCGCAGAGCTTGCTCAGTGCGGATCCCCGCTTTGAAGTGAGTTTGGAGCTCAACTCCTTGAGCAAGTCCTTCAATATGGCAGGCTGGCGTGTGGGAATGGTGTTGGGCTCAAACGAAGTCATCGATACTATCTTGCGCGTAAAGAGCAATGCGGATTCGGGGATGTTTCAGCCTGTTCAAACCGGGGCAATTGAAGCGTTAAAGACCCCGATGCAATGGCACGGACAACGCAATGAGATTTACGGCAAACGCAGAGAGGTAGCCTATAAGATTTTTGATTGCCTGGGATTCACCTACTTGCGCGATCAAGTCGGGATGTTCATCTGGGCCAAGGCTCCTGACACTGTTTCCGACATCGCGGAGTATCTGGATCAGATTTTGAAAACCAAACATGTATTTCTAACTCCGGGGTTTATCTTCGGCTCCAACGGTAAGCGCTACGCTCGCATTTCCCTTTGCGCACCGGTGGAACTGCTTGAAGAAGCCCTAAGGCGGGTCACCTCATGAGTGTAACGAATGTTGTCATAGTGGGCTTAGGTTTGATCGGGGGTTCGGTTGCACTTGATTTGAAGAGGCGGGGTTTCGCTGCTCATATTGTGGGAGTCGATTCGAATGAGGGTCACTGCGCACAGGCTTTGGAGTTGGGGCTTGTCGATGAGATACTGCCTCTTGAACGGGCCTTGAACAACGCGGAACTCGTTATTCTCGCTATTCCCGTAAATGCAATCGCAGGAATTCTGCCCGGTATCTTGGACAAAATCCCAGAAAAATGCAGTATCACTGATATGGGATCTACAAAGCAGAGCATTTGCCTTGCGGCTGCCTCTCATCCGAAACGGGGCCAATACGTGGCGTCTCACCCCATGGCCGGCACCGAAAACTCGGGTCCCGGTGCCGCCCTCTATGATCTTTTTAATGGCAAAGTGGCCGTAATTTGTGATGAGGCTGCAAGCGCCCCTCTCCACCTGCAACGGGTCGAATCCATGTACAAGGTTCTGGGAATGCGACTCTTGCGCATGGGATCCGCAGAGCATGACCTGCACGCAGCCTACGTTTCCCATCTCTCCCACATCACCTCTTTCGTGCTTGCGAACACGGTCCTTGCGAAAGAGCAGAATGCGAACACGATTTTTGACCTTGCCGGAGGCGGCTTTGAGTCGACGGTTCGTTTAGCCAAAAGCTCGCCCGAAATGTGGGCACCGATTTTCGAGCAAAATCGTGAAAACATCATCCATGCTCTGGAATCCTACATTGAGCATTTTCAAAAGTTTCATCGCACGTTGGTCCAACAGGCCTCGGATGAAACCCGGGGCCTGATGGCTGACGCCAATCGCATCAGGAGAGTGCTGACAAAAATGGACGACAAGACTTCAAAAAAGGGGCCCGCTCGATGAAACAGCTTCGCAAAAAGATTGATCAATGCGATCGCAGCTTACTCCAAACTCTGGCGGAGCGCTTTCGCACCGTAAAAAAGGTCGGACTCTATAAACTCAAAAATGACCTCCCCGTCCTACAAAAGTCCCGCTGGGCAGAGGTCATGGAAGCTCGGTTGAAACAGGCGAGGCAACTTCACCTAAACGACGATTTTGTGGAGAAACTTTTCAAACTCATTCACAAAGAGTCACTCAAAACGCAAAAAGCGCTTTATAGAAAGTCAGGGAAAAAATCATGAAGAACGCAAAATGGGCGCCAGGAAGCTGGAGAAAAAGACCGCAGCATCAGATTCCTGTTTATGCTGATCAAGCCAAACTGGAACAAGTTGAGGCGACGCTTGCGGGATATCCGCCCCTGGTCTTTGCGGGAGAGGCCCGGCAATTGAAGTCGCGCTTGGCTCAAGTGGCAGCAGGCAAAGCGTTTCTCCTTCAGGGGGGCGATTGCGCGGAGAGTTTCGGGGATTTTAGGGCAAACTCGATTCGCGATAATTTCAGAATCCTCCTCCAAATGGCGGTCGTGCTGACCTTCGGAACCAAGCTTCCGGTCGTTAAAGTGGGACGCGTGGCAGGACAGTTTGCAAAACCCCGCTCAAATGATCTTGAAACCCGTGATGGGGTGACCCTCCCCTCGTATCGTGGCGACATCATCAATGGCTTTGAGTTTACCGCAGCGTCACGGATCCCCCAGCCCGAGCGAATGGAACGGGCCTACGTTCAATCGGCCTCTACGCTCAACCTGCTTCGCGCGTTTGCCCAAGGGGGCTACGCGGACCTTCACCATGTTCATTCTTGGAACTTAAGCTTCGTCAAAAATAGTCCCGAAAATGCGCACTACGAACAAATCGCCAAACGCCTGGATGAGACCCTGGCCTTCATGGCTTCGATCGGTATTACGAGGGAAAACACTCCCCAAATTCGTGAATCGGAGTTTTATACTTCTCACGAAGCGCTGCTCTTGCATTATGAGCAGGCCCTCACCCGGCAAGACAGTACGACTGCTCGGCCCGAAGAGGGGTATGAGGGGGATTATTACGATTGTTCTGCCCACATGCTTTGGATTGGAGAGCGAACCCGAAGGCCTGATGGCGCCCACGTCGAGTTCCTCAGAGGCGTGAAGAACCCCATTGGACTAAAGTGTGGGCCCGAAATGACGCCAGACGACCTCATTCGACTCATTGATGTCCTCAATCCTGAAAACGAGCCCGGCCGTTTGACGCTGATTTCGCGAATGGGCTTTGACAAGGTCGAAAAGCAGGTTCCGCCGCTCATTCGCCAAGTCCAAAAAGAGGGCCGCTCGGTGGTTTGGTGTTGCGACCCCATGCACGGGAACACAGTAACAACCGAAAATGGATACAAGACGAGGCATTTCAGCCGAATTTTGGGCGAAGTTCAAAAGTTCTCAGCCGTTCACAAAGCCGAGGGAAGTTACGCAGGCGGTGTGCACTTTGAACTCACGGGGCGCGATGTGGTTGAGTGTTTAGGCGGCGACCAGGCGCTGACGGAAACCCATCTTGCCCAAGGTTTGTATGAAACCCTTTGTGATCCGAGGCTCAATGCCACACAAGCCCTTGAACTTGCGTTCCAACTATGTAAATAAGCCTTATGAAAAAGCCCGAGCTTCTGGCCCCTGCGGGCGACTTTGAGAAACTTAAATTTGCCTTTGCCTATGGCGCCGACGCCGTCTATGCGGGGTTGCCCATGTTTTCGCTTCGAACTCGCGAAAACAGATTTGACCTGGAGAGCGTCAAAAAGGGCATCGAATATGCCCACTCGATCGGGCGCAAAATCTATATCACAGCTAATATTTACGCCCATAACATCAAGATTGAACCCTTTTTGGAGGCGATGGACCACGTCGTGCCGCTGGGCGCCGACGCCTTCATCATGAGCGATCCGGGCCTCATCGATCTGGTGCGTGAAAAACACCCCCAGGTTCCGATTCACCTCTCCACTCAGGCCAATAATACGAATTGGGCCCAGCTCCGGTTTTGGAAAAAACTGGGTGTTTCCCGAGTGATTTTGGCGCGCGAACTGATGATTCCTGAGATTCGTGAAATCGTCGAAAAAAATCCGGACGTCGAGACGGAGGCGTTTGTTCACGGCGCGATGTGCATGTCGTATTCGGGACGCTGCCTGCTTTCGGATTATATGACCGGTCAACCCTCAAACTCAGGATCTTGCACGCAGAGTTGCCGCTGGAACTATAAACTGCACGTCGAGGAGCGCGAGCGCCCCAACGAGTTTATCCCTATTGAAGAAGATGAACATGGCAGCTACATGTTCAACTCCAAGGATCTGTGCGCCATCGAACTTCTCCCATCGATCATTGCAACGGGGATCAATTCGCTGAAGATCGAGGGGCGAAACAAAAATTTTCTCTACCTGGCCACCGTCACCCGCGCGTATCGACAAGCAATCGATGCCCATTTTGAGGGGACTTTTGAGAAGGTACTTCCCACACTTCTCGATGAGCTTCGATCCATTGATTTTCGTGGCTACACGCGTGGCTTCTTTGAGGGCCCACTGAATAACAAAATAAACTATGATCGCACCGCGCTTGCAACCCGTGAATTTGGCGGCAAAGTGCTCAGCATACTTCCCGAGGGCTGGGTTGAGCTTGATATCAAAAACAAGATCTCCGTCGGGGACACGATTGAGTGGCTCACGCCGGATCGTGGGATCCTCACACAGACTGTGACCCAGATTCGAAACCAGGAAAACTTTGGAATTCAAAGCGTCTCCGCTGGCTGTCTTTGGAACCCTACAATTTTGACCGAACACCCGATTGATAAATATTGTCTGCTACGCACGGTGATTCGGGCGAAAAAAACCTAGTACTCTTCTTAATCCTCGTCTTAGTACTCTTCCATGTTGCTGACGCTATTAACGTACGTTTGAGTCTGAGAAAAACATAGACCTGGGTCAATTGGCTCATGTGTTGAACCCGCGCCGCTGGGACGAACCTTCAGTGTCGTTCCGAGATCGCTCTGAAAGATTGCAAGCCCTTCCATTTGGTGGGTTTCGATAATCAAATCAGCTTGATCCTGCTGAATCTTTGCATACTTTGTAAAAAGCGAAAGAAGCTCTTTAAGGTGGGCAATTTTCACAGAGCCGCCAGTATACGAGGCTTGGTACTTCATAAACTCCGACAAGCGAGTCACTTTGAGGTGATGAATGAGCGTAAAGGTGTTATCGGCATTTCGCTCAATTGAAAAGTTCCCCAATATTTTTGCTGTATTTAAAACTATATTTCTTTGGAAATAGAGTTGACGGCCTTCAGGACCTGCCAATTTCGGCAAATCAGTCAGAAGGAGATTCGGACGCCCACTAATGCCCATCATTGCCGCAGCTTCGTCAAATTCCATCAAAGATTGATTTAGGGTGACTTGAGGTACTCTCACGGGAACACCGACAAATGCACCTGCTGCGCCGGGCGTCCCGAGGTAAGAAGCTGAGCGATAGGTCGCGTGAAGCGCGAATCCGATTGGAGGATACAATCCCACACACGGCTCCTGGGTCATTGAGGTGAAGGGACACAAATCATTGTCATCCCCAGTTGGGGCCGCGAGTTTGTATTCTTCCATGTTACTGACTGAAGTAGTGCCACCCGATGTTTGCTTGCAGGTTTGGGCAGGAGCCAAGGGCTCCAAGAAGGTACCTGCTCCGCTTGACTTTAAAGCTGGGGATCCAGCAAGATCCTGAGCGCCAAGAGTAACTCCCTCCATCTGGGTAGCAAGAATGACTAGCACAGCGCTATCGTCTTTGAGGGTGGCAAAGCGCTGGATAAGAGTTCTCAAAGTTTTCAGTTGGGCAATTCGCAGAGAACCACCCTTATAAGAAGACAAATAGGTCGAGAAGGCCGAAGCGCCTTCAATCTTTACGGAAAAAATCAGGGTAAAGCTATTGTCCGTATTGCGTTCAAGCATCAAACTCCCGGTGATCTTTCCCGACAAACCGCCCACATCCAGAGCAATCTGCCGAGTGGCGTAGGCTAAACGCCCTGAATCGCCGACAACTTTGGGCAAAGCGCTCAAAACAAGATTTTCTTCGTGCTCCAGCCCCATCATTGAGCGAGCTTCATCAAAGAGGGAAAGAACATCCGCCGCCTCGGTTTGAGGAACTGAAATAGAAGTGGGAACATAGTCACCCATGTCCGAGGAAATTCCGACAAACGATTTTGTTTTTGCAGTCGCTTTAACGATGTACCCACCCAAGGACTTAACCTCAGTAGGCGTTGGACTCGCCGTGATTGATGCCCCAGAATCCGCAGCGCTTGGATCAATTGTAAGCGGAGTTGTCGTAGAAGTTTCAGCGGACTGGGCCTTGTCGCTCAACGATAGACCCACCGGGGCTTCACCACATCCCGCAATAAAAACCAGTAGAGTGCTAAAAACGAAACCGATTTGTTTTCTCATAAACACTTCCCTCAGTGATTGTTTTTGCACAAACGGGGCCACCAAGGGCTTAGACCATCGCAACTTCTTGTGTCGAAAAATCAACAACACATCAAGGGTTTATGGCCCAATCTAGAATGAGCAGGGACTTCTGAGGCAGTCCGAAGCCAAAAGGAACTAGCCTACTGTCAACTTGATTGACACTCAAAACGGCGGCGGGAACTAATCTGATACATTCCGGTTCAGGGCGAAGTAATCGAAAAAGTCAGCGTGTCCGTATACGTTCCCTGCATCAGATTCTGTGCTGGAACCCCGGTGTAACTGATCGTTATAGGCTTTGTCACATTTACCACCGTGATAGCGGGGGCACTTGCCGTGATCGTTTGAGGCGTGGCCGAAAGAGTAAACGTAACTGCATTGTACTTGGCGGTATAATTCACACTACCCAAGGTTCCGTTCTTCAACTTCCCTGCATTCGTGGACGCGACTTTCAGGGCATAGCCAAGCGTCGTGTTATTGATTTCCTGAACAGAACCAATATTCAAATTCGTTTGCGTCGTCGCCAGATTCAAACTGCTCGCACCCGCAGTGGGCGTGACAACCACCGCTGTCGCAGCCGCCACGGCTCCCGAAACAGAGAGGGAACCGGTCGTTGCGGCGTAAAGATTAGGTTCCCCAAGAGTTCCTAAGAAAAAAAACAACATTGCGAATTTCATCATTACGGCGACCCCCATATAAGCTTCCCATGTTTTTAGCCCTTTGCGCGCAGAAAAAACGTCAAGAGATCAACACAAGTA
>CAIRTR010000004.1 GCA_903881565.1 Oligoflexia bacterium
GAAGGCGGGGCTTGGAGTACATAGTGATTTCTATTATGCTAGAGCTTAGAGTGACGGAGGTCAAATGAAGAAGGTAAGTTCAAAGGATTTGAACGAGATTGATATCGAGACCCTCTGGAAACCAAGATATTCAAATCTTTGGAAGTTCTATTGCCCCGTGTGTAAGTCGGATCGGCGGGTGCCTTATCGGGCAAAACCGGGCGGTTTTAAGCAGATTTCCCAGGTTTTTTTGACTACGGCATTTTTAACCTTGTTGACGTGGCCTTGGTTTGAGTGGAAAGGCATTGTTGCCATTGTCCCCATCTGGACTGTTTTTGAGGTTTATTACCGACTCAGTGTGCGTTCGGCGCTCGTTTGCCCTCATTGTGGGTTTGACCCGTACCTGTATATGGTCGATGTTCAAAAGGCTCGATCAGAGATGGACGTCTTTTGGCGTAAAAAGTTTGAAGAGAAGGGGATCCCCTTTCCGGGTAAAAACGGAGTAAATACAGTGCCTTCAAAGGTTGCTCCTGTAAAGGCGGCGACGCCAGTGCCTTCTGTTTCGGCGCCCGGAAAACCTGCTAAAAGTTGACAGAAGAGCGCTTGACAGGGATCGATATTGGGCGCTAGGTTACCGCCCATGTCAGTAAATAAAGTTATTTTGGTGGGGAGATTGGGGCAAAACCCTGAAGTTCGTTACACGCCTTCTGGGGCCGCTGTAGCGAATTTTAGTGTGGCGACCAATGAATCATGGGTCGATAAACAAGGCCAAAAGCAGGATAAAACCGAATGGCACAAGGTTGTGGTCTGGGGCAAGCTCGCTGAGCTTTGCAACCAGTATCTCGCCAAGGGTCGTCAGGTTTACCTCGAAGGCCGCCTTCAGACGCGTCAGTGGCAGGATAAAGACGGCCAGACGAAGTATACGACTGAAGTTCAGGCACAAACCGTACAATTCTTGGGTGCAGGAGCAGGAGCTGGGGATCGTCCTTCGGCTGGAAACGGCGCTGATGCTGAATCCAATAACGCTCCTCAGTACGCTGCACAGGGATCCGCTCAGAATTTCGCGGGCGCTCCTATTGCGGCTGCTCAGGGACCAAACGGTTATAGCGCTCCCGATTTGGGCGCGCCTTCGTTTACTGAAGACGATATTCCATTTTAGGCGGAACTAAGTGCGCGCACTGATCATCATTCCTACTTACAACGAGATTGAAAATCTCAAGGCTCTCGTGCAGGCAATTGTTGCGATCACCCCGGCTGAAGTCGAGGTGTTAGTAGCAGATGATAATTCGCCTGACGGAACGGGTAAGCTTGCTGATGAGGTTGCGGCAGCCTCCTCGCGCGTGCATGTCTTGCATCGTGAGCGTAAGATGGGCTTGGGGCCTGCATATATTTCAGGGTTTCGCTGGGGGTTTGAGAGAGGTTTTGAAGTATTCATCGAAATGGATGCTGACTTCTCTCACAACCCTAAGCACCTCCCTCAAATGCTGGAACTTTTGAATACTCATGACGTTGTCATTGGGTCTCGCTATGTTCCAGGGGGCGGAACCGTAAACTGGGGTTTGGGCCGTAAGATTTTGAGTCGAGGTGGCAGTCTGTACGCTCGGACGATCTTGGGCGCCACGATTCGCGATTTCACAGGCGGCTTTAACGGATGGCACAAGAAAGTCTTGGATAAGACGGATCTTGGTTCGCTTAAATCAGACGGTTACTCCTTTCAAATTGAGCTCAAGTATCGGGCTTTTAAGAATGGCTTCAAGATTGTTGAGTTTCCGATCGTGTTCGAGGATCGCAAGGTTGGAAAATCCAAAATGAATAAGCGGATCGTTTTTGAGGCGCTTGGTCGTGTTTGGGGGTTTCGTTTTGGGGATGGTCCTTGACATAGCCTGCGGTTATTCCTTAAGATTTCCTTGTGCGAAAGACTCATCTGGTAAAATCTCTCCTATCGGTTTTCATCTTAGTTTCTGCGTTAGAAGTAGCGGCTTTTTCTGCAGAAAAAGCTCCGCCTGCGGCTATTTTGGTCGATAAGAAAACCAATACTCTTTATTTGTCACAGTACGCCGATGGTTTTTTTAAAACCGTGAAGATGTATCACGCGACTTTAGGTCAAGTAAAAGGCGATAAAGAGGACGAGGGAGATCTCAAGACCCCTGAGGGCATCTACACCTTGAGGGCTCGTTTGACGCCCCCTAAATTACCCAAGAAATTTGGCGTGATGGCTTTCGACATCAATTATCCAAATACTTATGACCAGCTTGCGGGTCGCAAGGGTTCTTCGATCATGCTGCACGCGACCGATGAGCCGGATCGCCTGAACAAGAACTACGATAGCTTGGGGTGTGTGGTCGTAAAGAATGAAGAGATTAAAGAGATTTTGCCTTACGTTCGCTTGGGGCTCACGCCGATTTTGATTTTCTCGGAACTTACGGATGAATTTTTGAAACCTGCCGTGGGCGGCGGTGAGCTTAAGCACTTTTTTGAGAGCTGGATTAGTGCGTGGGAGAGCAAGGAAATTGATTCCTATGTGGATCACTATCACTCGGATTTTTCAGCGCAGGGGATGAATAAAAAAGCCTGGAGAGGCTATAAGAAAAACCTGAATTCGGTTTATAAGACGATCAAGGTCGGCCCAGAAAGCGTGCACTATTATCGGCATCCGAAGTATTCAATGATCACTTTTACACAAAATTATCACTCGACCTTGAAGCACGGTGGAGTGGGGCATCGCTCTCGCGGGACAAAAATCCTCTATGTCGCTGAAGAAGCCGGCAAGCCTAAAATCATCGCTGAAACTTATACCACCCTGATGTGGTAAGAAGTGGTAGTTCGTCGGACTAGAGGCCGCCGTGTTTTTGAATGAGAAACGGCGCGGGAATCGCCACGTTGAAGCGATGAATTTTTGAGGGTTTTCCATCAATCACCACATCGACGTCGGAGCTGTAGTTGGGGATTCCGCGAAAGTGGATGCCGATCACTTTTCCCTGCATTGAGAACACAGGCGCCCCTGAGTTTCCGCCTTCGGTATCAATGAGGTGGATGAAGTGGGGGAGCTCCGCATGCTCGGGAAAATAAGCGACCAGCGGCCCTTCGGTAATTTTTTTGACCCCTTCTTGAAAAGTCGCTGCATGAGGATGCCCAGCAATAATCGCACGCTCTCCTACGCTAAGAGCTGCGGGGTCGCGCTCGGGCTCTGCGAAAGGCAGCAGCCCACCATCCGGGCGAGAGATTTCGAGCAGGGCGTAGTCGGTTGAAAAGTCATTGACCAAAATCCGCTCGCATTTAAGAGGAATCGCTTTTTGGAGAACGCCGCCCACTTCTTCGTGATGCATGAAAAGTGGCACTTTATCGCAATTGGCAGCGGGAAGGTCATAGAGGTCCGAAATAACATGACGGGCAGTCATCATGAGGCCTTTGTTCGGAGCGATCGAGGAGACGATGACTCCACTGCCTCGGCCGCCGACTAGAACCACCGCGTCGAGCGCTTTTTTGATTTGCTCAGAGTAGGCGTGAGCGGGATGCGCTGTGTCGTGATTGATTTTTTCTAGAAATTCATCAGGATTTAGGAAGTTGGGGGTCCCGAAAACCACCGCAGAGGCCGGAACTGTATAGAATAGCGATGAAATTAATGTGAAAATAATCAAAATAGCTCTTTGCATGGAGAAGACTTCTAGCCGAGGGCATTTGAATTGGCAAGGTGAGGTTAATGATTGAGTTGAGTGAAAACGCGTTCCCCAAAACTTGGGAGGCAATGCGTGAGGCAGTAGCAAAGGGGGTAACCCCTGGAATCGTTGCAGGGCTCTGGCGCCTTAATGAGCCAGATGTCTTTCGCGCTTGTGCGGTCGGGAATCGAAGCCTGGTTCCCCATGTTCTACCGATGGAAGTGGATACGGTTTTTGATCTGGCAAGCGTCACGAAGGTTTTTGCAACGGCCGCTCTCGCAACTCTTTTGGTCGATCGACGGTGGATTCGCTGGGATACTCCAGTGCAATCGATATTGCCCGCTTTCAAATACCCTGAAATCGAGCTCAGGCATCTATTGACCCATACGGCCGGATTTCCGGCGTGGAAACCGTTTTGGGAAGAGTTATGTGCGCAGTTTGCGCCCGCCGCGATTCAAGACATCGCAGTGAGTGTGCGCCAAGCAGAAATGCGAAAACGTGTGTTTTCCGCCGAACCTGAAGCGGCACCGGGAGAGCGTACTTTATATTCTGATATTTCATTTCAGCTCTTGGGTTTTGTTTTGGAAGAGGTGACGGGATTTGATTTTGACGAAGCGGTGAATCGCTATGTCTGGAAGCCGATGAAGATTGAGGGCGCTTTTTTCAGGCGAGTGACCCGGATGAGTGCAAGTCAGACGCTAAAGAAAGCGGCAGCCACTGAGAACAGCGGGTGGCGTGGTGCCATTTTGCAGGGCTTGGTTCATGATGAGAACTGCTGGGCCATGGGTGGTTATAGTGGCCACGCCGGTGCCTTCGGACGGGTGGAGGATTTATTGCGGTTTGCCCGCGCCTGGTTTTCAGGTTTTGTTTCGCGTCGAACATTGGGCGAAGCCTGGAGCCGTGAGGCGAGTGGTTTAAAGACCGAGCGCACTTTGGGGTGGGAGACTCCGAGTCGGGATGGCACCGCTTCGGCCAGTGAATTATTTTCGCCCCTTTCGGTAGGTCATTTGGGTTTTACGGGGACTTCAATTTGGATTGATCCCGTGGCAGAGCTTGCCGTGGTTCTTTTGACCAACCGAGTGCATCCTACGCGAGAAAATATTGCGATACGCGCTTTTCGTCCGATTTTTCACAGATCGATAAGACAGGATCTCATGCAGCAGGAGATAACCAAGAGAAATATATGAAGCCAACAAAACAATTGCCGAAACTTTCATCACTCAAAAACGTTCATATAATTGGCGTCTGTGGGACGCTCATGGGAGCGTTCGCGGCGTTTTTAAAACGCCATGGCGTGCAGGTGACGGGGAGTGATCAAAACGTTTATCCTCCGATGAGTGATGTACTTAAGAATGCTGGGGTTGAGCTTTTTCAGGGATATCGCGCAGAGAATTTGACGGGGCTTGCATCGAGGCCTGATCTGGTGGTGATCGGAAATGTCATTTCACGCTCCAACCCGGAAAGCGAAAAGGCGATTGAAGGCGGGTACACTTACGCTTCGTTACCCGAAGCGATGGAGGCTTTGTTTTTACAAAAAACAAGAAACCTTGTCGTCGCTGGAACGCATGGAAAAACAACGACCTCTAGCCTCCTCTCGCACGTGCTGGTGAGCTGTGGCAAGGATCCCAGTTATTTTATGGGAGGCGTGTCTGCAGATCTGCCATACAGTTTTAATGTCGCTTCAATCGATGAGGGTCGATACTTTGTTTTGGAAGGCGATGAGTACGATACGGCCTTTTGGGATAAGGTCCCAAAATTTAATCACTACCTGCCTGATGACGTAATCTTAACGTCAATTGAGTATGATCATGCGGATATTTATCCAGATTTTGCTGCGGTTGTTCGCGCTTTTGAGGGCTTGCTTGCGCGCATGAGGGATACCAAGGGAAGGCTCATTGCGTGCTGGGATTATGAAGTGGTGCAAAAGCTGTGCGCTCAAGCGCGTTGTGAAGTCCTCTCTTACGGGAGTCATGAAAAGACGGGCGCTCGGTTTTTTGCTCACACCATTCGGGAAGAAAATGGGCAAACCAAATTTGAGATTTCGGATCGCAAGGGTGGGGGCGGCGATAGTGTCGCGAAGGTTTCCCTTCAAATTCCTGGGCGGCATAATATCTTAAACGCGATGTCGGTATGGATTGAGTGCATGGGGTTGGGGTTGGATTCAGGCCAGGTTCTTGCGGCTATGAGCTCATTTAGAGGGGTCAAGCGCAGACAGGAGCTTAGGGGAGAGGTTAGGGGGGTGATGGTGATTGATGACTTTGCGCATCATCCTACAGCAGTTCGCGAAACCTTGCTCGCGCTGAAGGGGCGGTATTCAGACCGACGCCTAGTCGCGGTTTTTGAACCCCGGAGTGCCACATCGCGTCGAAGAGTGTTTCAGAGGGATTATGTTGAGGCGTTCGGAGCCGCAGATCATGTTTTTGTGTCCTCGCCCTATGATCAGACTAAGATCTCGGAAACAGATCAGTTTTCAAGCGGCGAACTGGTAGATGATCTTCGAGCCAAAGGGATTACGGGCGAGCTGATGATGACAATAGAAGAAGGTGTTTCTGCTGTTTCGCGTCAAAGTAGGAAAGGTGATTTGATCGCTGTTTTGTCAAACGGGGGATTTGGCGGATTTATTCCGAAATTACTCGATGCGCTAAAGTCTTAGGTTTTGCGCTATAGTTTTGTCGCCTGTGTGCCGATAATTCAATACGAGGTTGGTTCGCAATGGCGGATGTTTTAAAGAAATTTGGTCGATACTTTCTCCTAGATCAGCTGGCCCAAGGGGGTATGGCTGAAATCTATCGTGCGCGTCTTGCGACGATTGATGGAGCCGGTCGCCTCATTGTGATTAAGCGAATTCAGGCCGGACAAGGGGAGAATAGCGAGTTTCTCCAAATGTTTCGCTCTGAGATCAAAGTCACCATGGGATTCAATCATCCCAACATTGTGCAACTCTATGACTTTGGAGAAGAAGAGCAGCAGCCGTTTATTGCAATGGAGTACCTTGATGGGAAAAACGTGCGCCAGTTTCTCTCCCGTTTCAATGAACTCAAACAATCATTTCCAGTCGAGCTCGCCACTTATGTGGTCGAGCAATCGGCCTCGGGCCTGCACTATGCCCATGCCTTCAAGGATAAATTTTCAGGCGAACCCCTCAATATCGTTCACCGAGATATCAGTCCTCAGAACATTCTGATTTCCTATGAAGGGACCGTCAAGGTCATCGATTTTGGGATCGCTAAAGCCACGGTGAATCTCGAGTCCACGCGCGCCGGAGTGATCAAAGGAAAACCCAGTTATCTTTCGCCTGAGCAAATCAGCGGAGAATCTCTGGATGGTCGTTGTGACCTATTTGCACTGGGCGCGGTGCTTTGGGAGCTTTTAACGGGCAAGAAACTTTTCGCAGGCGAAAGTGATCTCGCAGTCTTGAAACTCATCGAGAGTTGCCAGACCTTCGTCAAACCTCCTTCGACCTTGAACCCGAAAGTCCCCAAAGAGCTGGATTATATTGTTTTGAAATGCTTGGCCAAGAATCGGGATAAGCGCTATCAGACCGCCGAAGAGCTGCAGCGGGCGCTTCATAAATTCTTATATAGCTACATGGCTGAGTTTAATCCTTCAGATCTCGCTTATTACGCGAAAGATTTGTTCAAGAATGACATTGTTGAAGATCGCAAGCGGATTCAGAAACTCAACGATAGAGCTGAAGTGCTTTTGAGTAATGAAATTACTGAAGGCGCCACAAAAATAGTGAGCGAAAGCGCTCCTCGTAAAGAAGAAACTCGGACGTTAGTTGAGCCGAAACGAACGGCACAGGTCATCGCTGAAATAGCACCCTCGGGGAGAGGCCAGAGAGTTGAGATGGAGCTGCCAAGGGCAGGGGGGACCCAGATTCGGGGAACCTCAGGGTTGTCCCAGACTCGCACGGGATTGGGATCAATGAGTCCTCCTAGGACATTGGGTTCCGGCGCGATTCCTAGTGCGCGGCCTCCGGTCGCGCAAGGCTCAGCAAAAAGAACGAGCTCATCTTCCTCCTCATCGTCACGACGGCCGCCCTCGCAGGTGATGACCCGACTTTGGGCGGGCACCCGAAAGTTAGCAATATTCGCCGCAGCGGGGCTGGTGGGCGTGGCATTATTTGGACCTCAATACGGGATTCGGCTTCCGGTGATTTCGGAATTTGTGGATTCTTTGGCGTTAACAAAGGGGAGCGTGAAGCCCCCCAATCCAGCTGCGCCAGTCATTGAGCCTGAGCGCTCTACGGCGTCAGTTCCTCAGGCGGTGGCTCCGGTTGTTCCTGTGGTTCAAGAAGCTTCGATACCTGGGAAAAACCTATTATTGCGATTAAATGTCGTGCCTGGTGCAGAAGGCACTCAAATTATGCTCGGGGGGATCGCGATTGATAATAAGAACCCCTCAAGAATTGTGTCGCTTGATGCGCCACTTGAGCTTTCGGTGGATCATCCTGGGTTCAAACCGTTGAAGCGGGAATTTGTTTTGGAGTCCAGGCAATATGGCGGGCTGCGTGAGTGGTCGATGGATGTGGTGCTTGAGCCACAACGGGTGGGTTTTCTCACGATTCATACGACGCCGAGTGCAGAAGCGAATATCTCGCTGGGTGGAAAACTTCTGTTTGTTAAGAAAACGCCTTTTGAGCAGGAAAAAATGCCTGCTGGAGCCTTGAGTATTCGGCTTGTTAATTCAGTCTTGGGAATGGAAAAAACGGTCCAGGTTTCTGTCGAAGAAGGCAAGATCTCCAATGTCGATGAACGCCTTGAAGTGAAAAATTAGTCCCGCCGGTACTTGTGCTTTGCGCGAATCCTATTTTTCGTACTTATACCCGACGCCATAAATCGAAATGACATGTTTTGTGAGCAGAGGAATCTTTCGTCTTAATGCTCGAATATGCACATCGATCGTTCGGTCATTGGTTTTATGGGATTCGTCTTTCCATACATCTTTCAAGATGTCCTCGCGGGAAACTACAGCTCCGGCTTTTGCGGCTAAGCAGCGAAGAATATCAAATTCGGTGAGGGTCAGCATTGCCTTTTTGCCCGCAAAAGTGACTTCTCGGTTCGAGGGATCAATGCGAAGTTCGCCCACTTGAATGGGCTGTGCTGTGGCTTCGGCATTCTTTCGCAGCCGCGAGTGAATGCGCGCGAGCAGCTCCTTGTAGTCAAAGGGCTTCGGAATATAGTCATCAGCCCCACTGGAGAGTCCTTGGGTGATGTCCGTCACACTGGATTTAGCAGACAGAAAAATGACCGGAATATGTTTGGTTTTTTCGTCTTTTTTGAGGAGGCTGCAAGCGTCATAGCCGCTCAAAATGGGAAGGACAATGTCGAGCAAGATAAGGTCGGGAGCCTTGTTTCGGGCAAATTCAATCCCGATCACGCCATTTTCGGCCGTGATGACTTCGAACTCCTTGCTCAGCATGGCTTCCAAGAAGCGACGTGTATCCGGATTATCTTCAATAATTAGTATGCGATATTTTTCCATATTGATTGGTCCACATTTGCCTTTTTGCAATACGACAAGGTTGCTTGTCGTATTATTTCCGTTCTTAAGTCATCGTCACTTGGGATTGTAGGAGCTTGGGATTCAAGGGTCAAAGCGTAAAGCGCTTTTTGAAGGTTTCCCACTCGCGCAATTAACTTTTCATTTTCCTGTTTCACTTTGGCGGCTGTTGCAGGATTGCGATTGGCGATTTTTCCAGCCAAGGTCTTAACTTCACTTTGAAGGGATTTAATATGACCTTTTAGCTCTTGAATTTTGTTTGGAGCAGCCTCTGTGGCTGGCGGCGTGGCGGCAACGGCGGGAGGAGGTGTTTTAGCTTGAGCCATGTTTAAGCACTCACCTTGAGCACGCCTTCTTGTTCCAGCACTGTGACGGCTGTTTTTTCGACTGCACTCAATTTAGCGGCAGCACTCGGAGAGCGTCCCGGTTTGGTGCGATGTCTAAGAAGTTTCACGATTTGAACTTCAAGTTCTCGCACGAGTTTGCGTGCGACGGTATTTTCTTTAAGCAGCGCTGTGACGTCCAGGGTGTCCTTGGATGTCGCCATCTCGTTATATTTTTTCTCCAACGAGGCTTTTTTTGCTTCGAGAGCGCGAACTTGGCTCTGCAGGGCCATTTCAGCTAGGAGCCCTCGCATATTGGGATTGTTCAGAGCCGTGAGGCCCTCTTGAAGCGAGGGGAATTGCGCGATTTCGTTAATAGGGGAGGTGACGACGACGGCTGCGCCTAGGTCGTAGGCCCAGGCCGGTAGTGAGTTAATTTCCGACATGACTTCGATACTGGCGAAATCAGTGGGCTTGGAACCAGTCATATTGAGTAGAATATTCTGTTTTCCCGCTTTGATGAGTTTCTGAAGGCCGCCTTTTAGCGCAGTGACATGTTCGGGCCCGATCGCCTCTGAAATCGTCAGAATTGTAATATTGCCTTTTCCCTGAACCAGGATTTTCATAACTTTGTTAATAAAAGTGTAACATGCTTTACCAAAAGGGTACAAGAAGCGCACAAAATATCTCCCACTTCGAATGTCTCTAGGATAGTCTTAGGTCATGGCAGATAAGGTTGCGCCCAAAAAAGCTGTGACGCAAGGCACCCAAGGGGCGCAAGGTGTGCAGACTGCACCCAAGGCGGAGAAGCTGGTTGAAGACCTCGTTTTGGCAGTGCCGGCCTTCAAGGCACTCGAAGTTCCCCAGCCGCTGCAAGATTTTTATTGGAAACTTGTTCCGCGAATCAGCTTGGATGAAACCAGTTGGAGACTTCTAGATGCCTTTTCGGCCCCGGACGTAAATGCTGAGCGCGTTGCCGAGATCATTCGATGCAATCCCTATTATGAAAATTTCTTGGTGCAGGCGATTAAGGCATTGGGGGCCAAGGAAGTTCCTTCTCTTGAGGCAGGTGTCGTTTTGCTTGGAATGCAAAATACGCGTGCCCTAGTCGTTGGAATTCAGATGTTTCGTACGGTCAAAGGGGTGCATCCTCCGGTCTTAAAAGACGGGAAGCTTGGTTTTTCACCCAAAGATTTTTTAAAGTACGCGATGAAAACGGATGATGCTTTGACGGCTCGAAAGTCGCGAGAAGGTGACATCGCTTTTGCCGCGGGTGTTGTTTTTGATATGTTGATCATGATCGCTAACGAGTACTCCGAGGATAAGGCCAAGCTCGTGGTTCTTATTGAGCAGGTGTGGGCGCATGGTTTTCGGACTGCCCAAATTGCGCTTGAGATTGCCCAAGATCTGCCCGATTTCGGATATCGCCGGTATTTGATTCCGACGTGTATGCTTCATGATGTGGGCAAGATTTTAATGGCCTTGTTAGTTCCCGGATATACCGGCTTTGTCGAAGATTGCCAAAAAAGTGGAGTGACCCGTGCGGTGCGTGTTTATGCGGAGACGACTCGGTTTGGTCTGAACCACATCACGCTGGGTGCGCTTGCAATGCATTATTTCAAGATGTTTCAGCCCGTGCGGAAGGCGATTCTCTTTCATCATGAACCCTTCCTGTTAAAGACGAGAAACAAGGATCTTCATCAATTGGCGAATCTCGTTTGTTTGGGGTCCAATGTCGCGAATCATTTTAAGAAGACCGAAAACGTTGATGATCCCATTATCGTTAATTGGAAGTCACTCGAGCTTTCGGGGCTAGACTATGACAAGGCCGACTTGATGGCCGCAGTCTCACGCGTGCAGCTCTAAGCGGCTCTTCGAAAACGAGCCGCGACAAAATCATCGGAAATGCTCTCTTCTATGGATTCCCAGGTGGGATGCGCGCTTAAGAAGATTTTTACAAGGTGCGTGTCAAACTGCCGGCCTGAGAACTGTTTGAGTTCTTTGTAGGCGATTTCGGTAGCCAACGCTTTCCGATAAGGTCGATTGGTGGTCATGGCATCAAAGGTGTCCGCGATTAGGATGATTCGGGCCGTAAGCGGGATGTTTTCTCCTGCAATGCGGTCAGGATAGCCTTCGCCGTCCATGCGTTCGTGATGATGGCGAATTCCGGGAAGGGTCGAGCGAAAAAATGGAATTTGGGAAAGGGGGGCTAGGATTTCGGCACTCTTGGTGGGGTGTTCGCGCATGAGCGCCTCTTCGCGCGCATTGAGGCGTGCGGGCTTGAGGAGGACGCTGTCGGGAATTCCAAGTTTACCAAGGTCATGAAACATGCTTGATGCGGCAATAATCCGTTGTTCAAATTCGTTAAGGCCGGCGGCTTTGGCGAGCAGACTCGAATGATGGGCGACTCTTAAGCTATGGCCATAGGTATACGGGTCCCGTTCCCTGAGTGCTTGGAGTAGTGTTTGTGTCACCGCATCAGCCCAGGTTGGGATTTCATCCCAAGAGGGGGCCAAGGGTGCTAAAGAAAGGATTGGTGGATTTTTTAGTTTCGGTGCACCCATCAAATAAGGTGTCGGAAAAAGGGCCGCGAATATTGAGTATATTAAGCACATTAAGTATATTAAGTATTTTTTTAGCCAATGCCGATGAGTATTTTGTGAGAAGGTATCTGACCCATGGAATGGCGATCAGCTTGATTTTAGGCGTGTTTGGCGCCTTCAATGCGTTTGGGCGTCAAGATATTGTCCCTGGTTCGCGCTATACCTCGGGGCGTGCCGCGGCCTTAGGGGATGCGTATCTGCCCTTGGGCGAAGATGGTGCATCTGGATTGTTTTCAAATCCAGCAGGTCTGGCAAAAATTCGGGGCGCTCATTTTGATCCGATGAACTTGTCCCTGTTTTCAAATGGTGCGCTTCTTCAGAACTTCG
This sequence comes from Oligoflexia bacterium, assembly GCA_903881565.1. Lineage (GTDB taxonomy): Bacteria > Bdellovibrionota > UBA1018 > UBA1018 > UBA1018 > CAIRTR01. The sequence continues at coordinate 12,394 of CAIRTR010000004.1, forward strand.
GTACCAGCTCTTATAAGGTATACAGCTTGAGCCAGTATGCGCCCGAGCTTGCCAAGGTCCCTGGTGAATATGTTTCCGCCGGGGCTGCGCTTCTTCCCGCATTTTCATCGCGCTTTTTTAGCTTTGGGTTGTTGGCTCAATCTGAATTTGGCGCGACTTCTGATGGTGCGACTATTCATTACCGCTCTCGGTATCAGCTTATTCCCGCTGCAGGGACCTCGGCCAGACTGGCTTCGGGCATTGTGCGAATTGGGTATAGTCTTCAGTGGGTGAATCAAGCTTCAGGAGATGTGTTCACTCCTGCCGATGCTTCACCGCTTGGATATAACGTAGGTGTCTTGCAAGGAAGTGCCCTCTCTCACAATGTGGGGCTCGCGATTAATTTGCCCTACGCTTATCTTCCGGCCTTCAATATCGTGGGCAGAAACCTCGGCGGAGCGCATTATTCGGCTACAACAATTTACAAAATGGCCACCCAGTCCAGTGGTGTTCCTTTGACGGAGCCTACCACCTTTGACATGTCGGTCAGTGTTCGCCCTAAAGCGACAGCGACTTCGTTTTTCAATGTAGTATTTGAATTTCGGGATATGACAAACCAATCGAAGGTTACTGCATTGGGCAGGGCGGCTTTTGGGTTGGAATATTCGATTCGAAATTTTCTGTTTTTGCGCGGCGGCTATGGAAGCGGGTATCCTTCTGCTGGAATTGGGGTAGGTCAAAAGACTGGCGAGTTTTCGTTGACGTATTATAGCGAAGATGTCGGCACGACTTATCACGAGCAGCAGGATACCCGTTACCTGTTTCAATATCGGATTGCTGCATTTTAGCATCCTAAATTTAGCGAGGGATGGTCATCATGGGATTGCAGCTCAGTGTTTTAGCGCAAAATGCGATGGAAGAAATGCGCCTTGCCCACGATCTGAATTTAGCCTTGGAAGGGTGGGCGGATTTTCGGGTTCAACCCGCCACAACTCAAAAATCCTACGGCCAGATCCTCTTCGTGGATGGAAATGTTCAAAACCTTCATTCACTTTTAGATGGCATCGATCGAAGAGGGCGGGCGGTTTTTCTCCTGGTTCACGAAGGTGCTCATCCGGGAACTCAAGCCACGGAGGTCCTTTTCGAGGGGAAGGTTGATGACCTGTTGGTGTTCCCTTTTCGCGCACTTGAAGTGATTGGAAAAATACATCGTTATCGGCAAATTCTGATGTGGGACGAGGTGACGACTCTCAATACTTCATTTTCGCAGCTCATGGAATCTCTCCATGAAGATCTGAAGCTCACCGAGCGACTTCAAAAAGCAAAGCTTCCCACGCGGTTTCCGGATTTTAAGGGTTTTAAGGTACAGAGTCGGTACCTTGCTGGGATGCGCTCAGGCGGTGATTTTTTTGATTTGGCAGAATCTAAAGATGGCAATGTCCTTTCGGTTGTCCTGACGGATTCGTCAAGTTACGGGCTTTCGACGGCGGTGATGTCCGTCTTAATGAGGGTGGTGGTGCGGTTGAGTCTAGATAGTGCCCGCTCTGCTGCCGAGACGATGCAGAAAATTCTTCAGGAACTAAAGCTGACGATGGGGGAAAAAGATAAGCTCTCGCTCTTCTACGGTGTTTTGACCAAGAAGGATTTGAAGTTGCGTTACGTAAATCTTGGCGCTTCTTGTGCCTTCTATTCTTCATCCCCTACGAAAGACTTTGTGCCTTTGCCTACGCAAGGAGACCTGATCACGCAGGCCGCTTCTTCAATAGAGGTGAGCGAGGGGGTCCTTGATCTGCACCCTGAAAGCCGACTTGTCTTGGTTTCGGATGGATTTGTGGAGTCGGCAGAAGGGATTGAGGGGATGCTCGCTCTTCTAAATGGAGGCCGCGCGAAAGAAACCAAAGACTCCCTCAATGAAATGGTCTATCGGGTGAAGTCTAAATATACGGATCCGGATGATGCTCCGGCGCAAGACTGCTCAGGCCTCGTGCTTGATGTGGATGCGCGGGTGCTTCGTTTAGCGCCTTGAGTGTCGCTGACTTTACCCCAGCGCCTGTTTGAGATCTGCCAGTAAATCCGAGACATCTTCGATCCCGGTACTGATTCGAATGAGATTGTCGTGAATGCCCAGCTGTTTTCTCGTCTCTGCCGGAATACTCGCGTGAGTCATGATCGCTGGATGCTCGATTAAGGACTCAACCCCTCCCAGGCTTTCGGCCAGGGTAAAGATCTCAACCTTCTCTAAAAAGGTCCGTGCCTCGCTTAAGCCGCCCTTAATAAAGAAGGTGATCATGCCGCCGAAGCCTGACATCTGCTTTCGGGCAAGCGCGTGCTGAGGGTGGGATTCTAATCCAGGATAAATCACACGCTCAACGCGAGGGTGGGCTTCCAGATAGCGAGCAATCTCCATCGCATTTTTCGCATGTTGCTCCATGCGAACATGGAGCGTTTTGAGACCGCGAAGCACTAAGAAACAATCCATCGGGGCGGGTACGGCGCCACAGGCATTTTGATAGAATTTGAGTTCTTCATAAAGCGCGGTATTGGAAGTCGCAAGGACTCCGCCAACGACATCGCTATGTCCATTGATGTATTTGGTGACGCTGTGAACAGCAATGTCGGCACCCAAATCCAAAGGCTTCTGGAAGTAGGGGCTGAGGAATGTATTATCGACTACCGAAATAGCACCGTGAGCTCGGGCCATTTGAGAGAGGGCAGCGATATCCAGAATCTTGAGCATGGGGTTCGTTGGGCTCTCCATCCAAAGCATTTTGGTCTTAGGCGTAAAAGCCGCTTTGGCTTTGCTGAGGTCCGAAAGATCAACACTTGTAAATTCAATGCCAAGCTTGCGATAAACTTTATCAAAAATTCTAAAAGTACCGCCATAGACATCATCACAGGCAACCACGTGATCGCCCGGTCTTAAGGTGTGGAGAATGCAATCCATCGCAGCGAGCCCCGACGAAAATGCCAAGCCGTGCTTCGCGTTCTCAAGCGCCGCCACACAAGCCTGATAGGCGGTTCGAGTGGGATTGTCGGTGCGAGAGTATTCGTACCCTTGATGAACGCCTGGGGACTTCTGAGCGTAGGTACTGGTTTGATAGATAGGGGTCATGACCGCGCCGGTTGCGGAGTCGGGTTCCTGGCCAGCGTGAATTGCAAGTGTTCCAAATTTCATGTGCGTTTTCCTAAGTAGGCAAGAAGGTCGATTTTTGTGATGATTCCCAGCATTTCACCTGACTTTTCGGGATTGTTCACGAGAACTGTTTTGCCGGAGGTGACCAGACGAGAGACTTTTTCAATTGGGTCCTGAAGCGTGACAAATTCAACGGAGGCATCCACCAGCGGCTCGATATTATCCGAAGGTTTCATCTTTCCACTGTACAAGGCCGAAAGGAGCGCCCCTTCAGTCACGATGCCTTTGATCCAACCCGCTTTGTCGATCACGGGCACTTGACTGATATTTTTATCATGAAGCGTCTCAATCACGGTCGAAAGATTCTGCGATTGTTGGACCATGATCACGTTTCCGTGGCGGCTAGGAGAAGATTCAAGAAGATCTGAAACTGTTCCCATGGACTCATCATCCAAGAAGCCGGTTTCGCGCATCCAATCGTCATTAAAGACCTTGGATAAATAGCGGTTGCCACTGTCCGGAAAGATAACGAGCACTTTTTTACCGCGCAGTTTCTCAGAGTTTGCTTTGATGTATTTAATCGCTCCGACCATCGCTCCTGCGGCGGAGCAGCCCGTGTAGATTCCTTCTTTGGTGAGAAGTTCGCGGGTGGCGATAAAGGATTCTTTGTCTTCAATTTGAACCATGTCGTCGATGACGGAAAAATCGAAGTTTTTGGGAATAAAGTCTTCGCCGATCCCCTCAATCTTGTAGCTCTTTGGGATTGTTTCCATTTTTCCGGTCTTGAAATAGTCGTAAACGATGGAGCCTACCGGATCCACCGCGACAATCTTAGCCGAGGGGCGATGTTCTTTAAGATATTTGCCGACACCACAAATGGTGCCGCCCGTTCCCATTCCTCCGACGAGGACGTCGATGTCGGGCATTTGTTTGAGAATTTCAGGGCCGGTCGTTTTGTAATGAGCTTCCCGGTTTGAAAGATTATCGTACTGATTGAGGTGGACGGAGTTGGGAGTTTCGCGTGCGAGACGGCGAGCAACTGAGTAAAAGCTCTTGGGGTCATCGGGTGCCACGGCAGTAGGAGTTACGATAACTTTTGCGCCGAACGCGCGCAGGTTCTGGATTTTTTCAGTCGACATTTTATCAGGGAGGACGAAAATGCATTTGTAGCCTTTAACCGCCGCAGCGATCGCCAGACCCATGCCTGTATTTCCGCTCGTGCATTCGATGACGGTTCCGCCGGGTTTGATGTGTCCTCTTTTTTCAGCGTCTTCAATCATCCACCAGCCAATGCGATCTTTGATGGAGCCCCCAGGATTTGTAAATTCGAGCTTTGCGTAAAGCTCGGCACTGAGTCCTTGGGCGACTTTATTGAGTCGCACAATCGGGGTATTGCCAATGATCTGAAGCACGTTTTCAAAAACCATAAAACCTCCAAAATGAGAGTGTGCTCTACCCATACCCCTATCGACCCGTACATGCAAGATGACATGCAAGGTGTCAAGGGAGCAGAGCGGGGGATTTTCTAGGAACAAATACGACGGTAGAATAGGCCCGATCCTTAAGCATTTGCAGGAAAGGCTCCATGACCAGCACGTCTTGTTCGTGGATGTCGTGAAACAGGATGATCCCGGGTTTTCCTTGATCGAGAATCGCCGCAAGCCCTTTTAGAAGCTCGGCTGGATCCCTGAGTTTCCAATCCATCGAGTCCATGTTCCAGAGAAAACTCACCAGGCCTTGGTCGGTCACGTATTTTGATAAAATTTCGTTGGTGGCGCCATAGGGGAATCTGAAAAACGGAAAGTTCTCGCCAATCGCAGCTTCGACGGCTTTACGGCCACGGTCGATTTGGGCAAGAGCAGCTGGCAGATCCTTTTCGGCCAAAGCGGGAAGATTCGGGTGGTCCCAGGAGTGTGAGCCGATAGAATGACCTTGGGCTAGAACGTCTCGGGAAACTTTAGGGCGGGCATGAGCTTGAAATCCTAGTTCAAAAAAGGTGGCGCGAACTCCCCAGCTTTTGAAAATTTCAAGAATACGACGGGTGCGCGTGGGGTGGGGGCCGTCATCAAGCGTAATTGCGATTTCGCCTTTTTCAAGGCCACCCGTCGCAACAGTGGCTCGAGTGGTTGTTGGGTCGACCACTTTTTCAAGACTTGGGAGGCGATGAGCTTCCGGATCAGTAGGGACATCTAATAAGGTCGTGGTGTTAAATTGATTCCAATGGTTTTCGAGTTTTCCCAACAGACTGTCACGGCACGGGAGGAGTCTCTGATTGAGAGGGGATTCAAGTTCTGCTTCAAAAAGAGCGAGGTCGCGGGGGGGGAGGGCAACCAAGGCTTCGCAGAATTCTGCAGCATTTCCCTGTGCCCGAAAGCGTGCAAAGAGATCATGGGGAGTGAAACCGCTGGATTCCCACTCGTTTAAGCTTTGAGATTTAGCGTTCGCCGAAAGGCTCGCTCGCAAGGCCATAGGGTAGGGATTTACGGCCGCAAATGAACTTGCTGTTGATGCCGCGATAATGACGACGGTTATTGATTTGAACATGGAGCAGGATTTGGATCGGCACTGAGCTCAGGCGAGTTGTCCCAGTCAAAGCTGAAAGCTTTTCCAAAGTACTGCGCGGCATCTTTACTTTCCAGAAGGATGGCAATCTCACGATTATTGATCACTGAGTTTTGTGTACCATTGATGGAGCTCACCAGCGCCTTATTGCCATCAACGAGGTAGCCCTTATTGTGGATATAGGTAATCTGAGTATTTTTAATGCTCACAATTCGAGCCGACAGGGGGAGCTTCTCGCAGCGCGCCGCTTGAAGTAAAAGTCGCGCGGTGACTTCATTGGGGTTCATCTTTCCTGCCCCAACGGAGGGAGTTCCCGGGTCTGGTAAGGTCACGTGCGCAGGAGAGTTCTGAACCAGGGTTTTGAATGCGTCTTCATCATTGAGGAGTACTCGAACTGTCACGCCTCGGCGGGCTGCCGCGATCATTTCGGAAACAAGGGGACTGAGTGCGACGTGTGGACTTCTCCATTGACTGGGAAGGGACATTTGCTCGACATCGAGATGATCCTTTGCGGAGCGCATGAGCGAAACCAAATCATTAAGTGAATTTGGCGAGCTGATGATCTCGGCATTCGCCACATCCCCTTTTCCGGCTGGGAGTGCGACAACGGTGCGCTTGGTCGGAGTGGCCGCAGGATCGGGAGCCACTGGAGGCAGGCTGGCTACGGCATTCCATTCGATGACGTCACCATGGGTGAGGTCTGTATCTTGAGTAAAGATGGCCTTCATTTTTGCTGCTAGATCTGGGCTCTCTAACACGGTTTCCCATCCTCGGTTTCCGACAATGCCAGAGTTAGGATGCCCCGTGGCTGTAAAATTCTCAGAAGCAATAAGAAGCGTTGATCCGTCTGCAATAACGTATTTTGCGTGATCAAAAGCAAATCGGCGCGTGCTGGCGGTATTGGCGTTGGTCATTACAAAAAGGCGGTTTGAAGCGGAGCTCTGGTCCATCGCGGTCCGAAGGGCGCGAAGGGTGTCTAAACCGCCTGGAGAAACTTTGCCGCCAAAGGGTTGGCCTTCGATTAGGATTTCGAGAGTGATGCCTTTTTTGATCTGGTCAACCAAAGCTTTCGAAATCACGGGAGAGGAAAATTCGTAGATATTTACGATGAGTTCTTTTTTGGCCGAATTAATAACAGACAAAAGAAGCTCTTGAGTATTATCGGGTGAGAGCCCAAAGCGCGCTGGAACAGCTTCGGCCCACGGGCTGAAACCCAACCCGAGCCCGGAACTCAGAGCCAAGCAGAATAGAAAACTCGCGGTAAGGCTGTTTCGGAATTTCATCTTTTTCGCTCCCATATTCCCCCCACAGGAATTCGCCGTTGATGAACTTGCAGGGTCACCTTAACATGAGTTTTTAATTCGACAATGGCGGAATGGCCTGAGTCGGTGGTAACGTGTTGGAAACGATCTGGGAGAAGATAACGTTGTGACGCCATGCGCTAAAATCATGATTGTGAGCTTGTTTCTTGCCCTTTTTCCGGCAAAGGGCTGGGCTGCGAATTTGGGTTTAGATATTGGAGTTTCATGGGGTTATGGCTCCATTGGATCTCCAAGTGGAACTTTTCCTTCACGATCGACGACCTCACTCACCATTCTTCTCTTTCCGAATTATAACCGTCGTTTTTCGAGTTCGAAGTATCTCGACATGCCGTTCACGGGCAAGTTGGGGTTGCTAGGGGGGTATCATTTTTTGGGGCAGCTCAAAAACCCTGAGGAATTAGTGACGATAAACGCCGATGGAACGAAGAATACCGACGGGGTTGATCTTCGGGGACGTGGCGGAACTCTGGGATTGGGTCTCGGGGTGGATATTCAGTCCTTTTCGATCGTGGGATCCTTTGATTTTTTTGGATGGCATACGAATCCGACCTGGATCGTGAGTCCGGATGTGACTTATTCTGCTTTGTTTGGGGCCCGACTGCTCATCGGTTATCAGATTCAGCCCAGTTTTTCGATCAGCTTGAATTTGGAACATGCGGGCTTTGGAAATTCTGCCATCAACGGGCAAACCGTCAATATTCGCGAAAACAAACTTGAAATGAACACCATCGGAATCGGGAGCCGAATTTCCTACTAAAATGCTTAGGCTCATATTAATTATCATTGCACTCGGAGCACTCGGGGCACTCGGAATTCAAGGTCAGGCTTTTGCCGAGGCTCCTCAACAGCTGAGTTCCCAGAAAACGGTTGAAAAAGAAGAGTCGAAAATCCCGAAGACGCCCACAGCGCCTAAGAATATGCCGCGACTCAATCCTTCTGGAACCTTTCGATGCCAACGTACCTTTTTGTATCAGGGGGCGCAGTTGGGGTGTGATTCGGATGTCAGGCAGGACGCCGCCAAACTTCGTCCGATCTTGCAAAAAGATCCCGAGGCACTTGCGGAGCTCGATGTTTATCAAAAGAGTCGGGCCTATAGTGCGATCAATGCTTACGTGAGTACGGCCGGGATTTTAGCCGTCGTGGCGTCGGTTTTCTTGAGTAACCGGTTTCTCTATGGCGATGGCGCTTTAGTAGAGGCGCAGAAAACGTTGCTCTCACCTAAGGGCCAAAAAATTCGAGATTTGCTGTTTTTTGGGGGCGCTTGGGTCGCGGGCAATTCGTTTCTCTTCGGCCTGGGGGCACTTCATACCAATGAGCTGAGGCTTCAGCACGCGGTCGAAGTTTATAATCGCTCCTACCCTGAGGATCCTGTGGAGCTGCAGATTCAGATCAGGATACCAATTTTTTAGGACTTTGAGGTCTCGGGGTTCCTCGGGGTTCCAAGGAGCAGAACCCAGGCGAGAACGCCGATGAGGAATGTCAACGCAGCCGCCGAAAACAAAGGCGAGCGGGGGCTGACGGAATCAAAGAGCCAGCCAGCAACCGGAGGTCCAATAACCCGGGCTAAACTACCGGCGGATTGGAAAACTCCCATCACGATTCCTTTGTTTTCATGGGATCCCCCTCTTGATGCGAGACTCGAGAGTGAGGGGTGTAAAAGCGCATGTCCCAGAGACATAATGATCAGAGCCGCCACAAGCAAGCGTGGCTCCGGGGCCAAGGCAAAGCCCATCAGTCCGAGCGCGCAAATAAAGGCGCCGCCTCTGACGAGTTTGGATTCGCCAAAATATTTAACGAGCTTTCCGATTAAGCCCCCTTGAATCAGGACCATGATGATCCCCGAAAGAGCCAGCAGCATCCCTGCGGTGCGCGCATCGTAGCTAAAGGTTTTCCCAAGATAGAGGGCGAAAACGGCTTCCATTTGAGTCATGGCTAGCGTGACACCAAAAAAGAGTAAAATCGCAATCCGCTCTGTGCGCTCTGAAAAGGCGATTTTGAGGGCTTGGGCATCGAATCGCTTGCTGCGATTTTTAGCACGCATCTCTTCAGAGAGTTTGGGTTCTTCAAGCTTGAAGCTTGCGTAGATGAGGTTGACCAAGGCAATTCCGGCTGCGGCGAACATGGGGACCGAGTAGCCCCACTGTGAGAGAAGACCTCCGATGGCGGGGCCGAAAATAAAACCCAAACCAAAGCCTGCGCCTAAGATTCCCATCCCTTTGGCTCGATTCGTCTCATCTGTAACGTCGGCAATATAGGCGTAGGCGGTGGAGATGCTGGCGCCGAAGATTCCGGCAAGCAAACGCCCGATAAAGAGGAGGATCAAAGTGTGGGCGAAGCCCAAAAGCGTCATCGAGATAATGGTTCCGATGAGGCTGCCCAAGAGCACAGGGCGACGGCCGTAGCGGTCTGAGACGCGTCCCCAAACGGGCGCGAAAAGGAACTGCATGAGTGAAAAAGAAGTCATGAGCCACCCCAACTGCCAGGCTGAGGCGCCAAAAGTCTGGGCGTAGTAGGGAAGGATCGGGATGACGATTCCGAATCCGAGAAGGTCAATGAAAACGATGAGAAATATATTGAGCAGCGAATTCTTATTCAAGGACATGGGGAGGGGATAGCGCGATTAGGCTGCCTTCTCAAGCTCTTTTGGGAGGCCCATGGGCTTAAGGGGCGCGCTGGCTTTTCCCAGAGCGATTCCCACGTAAAGCGCGGCGTTGATGAGCGCAATGTGGGAGGCCGCGCAGGGGAAACCGCCTCCGAGCTTTCCGGTCGGGGTGAAGCGTTTCTCCGAAGAGTCCCAGCGGTGTCGCGAAACTGCAGAGCTCGGCTAATCGGTCACGGGCTTCGCCGGCTCTTCCCAAAAGCGCGATGCAGGCCGCAAGCATGAGACTGCTGGGGATATGAAGTCCGCCGTTTCCAGCCCCGTGTTCTGCCGTTTCAGTTTTGTGGATAAGGACGCCTTGAGAAAGTGAGTTTTGAAGGGCGCTCAGCGTTTCGGAGACCCGGGGGTCTTCGATGGGCAAAAATCCCACGAGCGGGATGAGGAGAACTGAGGAATCCAGTTCTGAATTTCCAAATGAGCGCACAAAACTCTGACGAGTGGAACTGTATCCTTGTTCACAAACGGTGCGATGGATGATTTCGCGCTCCTGCGCCCAGCGTTTAAGGGGAAAGCGGCCGGTGTTTTTGTAAAGCGAGATCACCCGATCCAGGGCAACCCAGCACATGACTTTAGAGGTTACAAAATGTTCGGGACGTCCTGCGGACTCAAAAGGTCCATGGTCGGGGCGTTTCCAGATTTCACAAACCGTATCGGCAAGCTCCCGGAGGCGTTCGGCGGTCTTTTCTGAGATCAGGGTTTTGCCCTTGAGATGCTCATACAGTCCGAGCATGAGGTGGCCGTAGATGTCGAGTTGAAACCTTCTCGCGGATTGGTTGCCAACGCGTACAGGGCGGATCCCTTGATAGCCCATCAAATCTGGGATTTCGTGCTCTGTGATTTTTCTTCCGCCGTCTAGCGAGTAGACCGGTTGAAGATCCTCGGCGCCGTCCCGAAGCAAAAGGCAGTGAAGCCAATGTCCGAAGGCTTGGGCTTCATCGATGAGTCCTAAGGCTAGAAGCGCCTGGTAGGTTAGTCCGCAGTCGCGGATCTGGGTGATGCGATCATCCTGTTGAGAAGTCGTCGCGGCTCGCGCAAATGTTCCGGTGTGAGGTGAGAAAAGGGTGCGTAATACCAGGCTACTTCGAGCAACCCATTCATGCCAGGGGCCAGCAAAAAAGCAACTAGGCAACTGACATCGATGCGCGATGGCTCGCCACGCCTCAAGTGTGGGGCCCGGAAATCCTAGTGGAGAGCGGCGAAAACTGCGGCCCCAGCACCATTGGAACTGTGCGCTTTGACGCCCTTCAAGCGTGAACGTCGTTGCCGCTGCCTCGCGAAGTGGGAACTGCGTTCGAAGTCGTGCGAGTTCATCGGGCATGGCCCCGCGAAACAAGAACCCATCAGAGAGCGGCTCCGCCAAGCCAGGGTGCGCACCATAATGAAAACGCGGACTGCAGTGGATAGACCAGGTCAATTTGCCATGGAGCATTTCGATGCGACGATTGATTACCGGGTCGTCACTCTTGGAGAGGCTTGAGGATTCCCAGGGCATCCAATCTAACAGGATTCCTTCACCTGTCGCAGTCTTAAAGTGCGTTTCTAGAATTTGCGATTGAGGGAGGTATCGTTGTTGCGAGTGAAATTCGCCTTCAGGGCAGATCTGGAAGCGACCGCCCTTGTTTTCATCAAGTAGCGACGCAAAGTGGCTGGGCGAATCGAGATAGGGGAGGCAAAGCCAATCAATGGAGCCTTGGCTGCTGACTAAGGCCGTGCTGGCATGATTGCCGATAGCGCCATATTCGGAGAGGGGGTGGAAGGGCATCCATCGTTAAGTGGAAGCAAAAGGGGGGCCAAGCTTTGGGCTTGCTGCATTGGATTAAAGTGTGGGAAGAGGGGGCATAAACTATGAGCCCCGTCACACCTATTGCTCCAAATTTGAGACCGAAAATATCGCGCCGCCCAGAAATCCTTGCACCAGCCGGCGACCTCGCAGCCATGCGTGCTGCTCTTTTTTCGGGTGCCAATGCCGTATTTTTTGGCCTCGATGAAGGATTCAACGCCCGATCGCGCGCCAAGAATTTTCCGGTCACACGACTTCAGGAAACCGTTGAGATGATTCACCGAGCAGGCGCCAAGGCCTACGTTACGATGAACACTTTGGTCTATGAGGCCGAGTTGAGCCAGGCTGAAGGACTTATTCGCACGTGCGCTCAATGGGGCGTGGACGCGCTGATTGTACAAGATCCAGCGGTTTGCTTGCTTGCAAAGGTGATTTGTCCTTCGCTTGGCGTTCATGCGAGCACTCAAATGACGATCAGTTCTGCTGAGGCCGCCGAATTTGCACTCACCTTGGGCATTAAGCGGATTGTTGTTCCGAGGGAGCTTTCGGTTTCCGAAATCAATCATCTCAAGAAAACGGCGAAAAACGCGGACCTAGAGCTTGAAGTTTTCATCCACGGCGCTTTATGCGTGGCTTGGAGTGGTCAGTGTTTGAGTAGCGAGGCGTGGGGCGGGCGATCGGCGAACCGCGGTCAGTGCGCACAATCTTGCCGCATGCCTTATGATCTCATGGTCGATGGTAAAGAAGTCCCGCTGGGTGAAATCAAGTACCTGCTGAGTCCCAAGGATCTCGCGGGCTACAGAGCCGTGCCGGCTTTGATGGGCCTGGGGATTGATTCTTTTAAGATTGAAGGCCGCTTAAAAGGGCCCGCCTATGTAGCCACTGCGATTCGCGGTTTGAGCCACTGGATGGACGCAGTTGAAAATGGGACCTCGGATCAAACTGAGTCTCAGCAGGTTTTGGCCAAAGATCTTTCGCAAATGATGATCACTTATTCGCGCGGATTTGGTGACGGATTTTTAGCCGGCGTGGATCATCAAAATCTGGTGGATGGGCGTTTTCCCCGGCATCGAGGGTATTTAGTCGGCACAGTTGAGCGCGTGATGGGTAAAAATGTTTGGGTCAAGTGTGCGGATCAGGATCTCGTGCATTTTGTTCGCGGAAAAACATTGGAGGGGGTTGTATCGAGTCCGCTTCCTGCTCTTGGGGGCGCCACTCACTCTTCTACTGGGGCGGCGGTCGCTGAAGTTCAAATTCGAGCTGGGATGGGCGTTTGTTTTGATGCCGGAAATCCTGAATCGCATGATGAACAAGGCGGGCCCATTTTTGAAGTGCACCGCGAAGGATCCACTTGGATTTTGGGATTTGGAACTCCGGGTCCGGACTTATCTCGGATCCAAGTTGGTAATCGAGTTTGGCTTAACAGTGATCCTGAGATCACGCGCTTGGCTGCTCAGGCGGTTCAGGGTGAGCGGCGGGAGGGGCGAAACCCATTATCGTTTCGTGTGAGCGGCAAGACAGGTCACCCCCTTCAAATTGAAGTGAAGAGTGATCGTTACGGCGATTTTTTGCTTCAGAGTAATGAAGTTTTGGCTCCTTCGACTGGAGCGGGTTTGACGGCTGAAGTGATGGGCGAAAAACTTTGCGCGCTCGGGGGGACGCCTTTTTGCCTTGATCAGCTTGAATTTGGGCTTGAAGCAGGTCTGCATTTTCCGGTGAGTCAACTCAAAGTGCTCAGGCGCCAAGTCGTTGAAGAATTTGAACGTCGGTTGGCGTTGCTGCGAACGGATGTCGTAAGTGAGTGCGCTGTTGATGTGTTGAAGGCTGCTGCGATTAGTCTGCCTGATCACGCCGAGGCGCCAAAGCTTGTGGTGCTGTGCCGGACTCTGGAACAGCTTGAAGCGGTCATTGAACTTGGCTTCAAAGAAGTTGAGTTGGACTGGATGGAGTTAGTGGGGCTTGGCGAGGCTGTGGCTCGCGCAAAAAAAGCGGGACTAAAGGTGACGCTTGCGACAACGCGGATTCAAAAGCCGGGTGAAGAGGCTTTTGATCGTCGGGTGGCTACACTTGAGCCCGATGCAGTTTTGGTGCGCAACTGGGGTGGGGTGATGCAGTTTGGTAAAGAGGGCGCGTTGGGTAAGAAGAACCCCGTCCTTCATGGCGATTTTTCGCTGAATGTGACCAATTCGATCACCGCAAAGCACCTGCTCTCTTTGGGATTGAATACGCTAACGGCGGCCCATGATCTTAACAGTGAACAATTGATGAAATTATTGGAGGAGGTGCCTCCTGCTCTTGTGACGGTAGTTGTGCATCAACATATTTCGACTTTTCATACAGAACATTGCGTTTACGCTCAGAACCTTTCGGCTGGAAAAGATTTTCATTCTTGCGGTCGGCCCTGCGACAAGCATCGTGTTGCTCTTCGCGATCATCTGGGCAATGAACATCCTGTGGTTGTAGATGTGGGGTGCCGAAACACAGTTTTCAACGCCCAGGCGCAAAGCGCGGCGGGATTGGTTCCTGCGCTTTTAGAGCGAGGGGTTAAGCGCTTTCGGATCGAGTTTGTTTGGGAGTCTGGAAAAATCGCTAAAGACGTATTGCAGGCTTATCAGTTGCTTTTGGCAGGTGAAATCTCAAGCAGTGTCCTGGTTCAGCGGATTGGCGTGCATGAGCAATTTGGGGTGACTCAAGGGACGATGGCGCGGTAGACGGGTTCTTGGGTTGGGTTACAAAAAAATACGATAATCCACGTTCAAGATATCGGCGATTCGTTTAGCCATCGCCTTTCCAATAAAGCGTTTCCCGAGTTCCATTTTCGAGAGGTTGCTCTGGCTGATCTCAAGCTTGGCTGCCAAATCAATTTGGGTTAATCCTTCTTTAATTCGCGCACCTTGCAGGCAGGCGCCAGGGCGTGTGTATTTGAGATCAAGTTTTTGGATTGCTTCAGACTCTGAAGCCAAAACCGTTTGATCGTCGGCAACAGTAGAGTTTTTTAAAAGGACAAAAACAACCCTCACTATTTCCTTGGGGACATGGAAAGAGGTAGTTCCGACGGTAATCGTTTCAGTACGGGGCTTTTTCATGGGTGCCGACATAATAAATCTCAGGCAACTGCCCGAGCTGTTTATCCAGTTTCCGTTTCCACTGTACCGTCCACGCCATCTTGAATACGAGAATAGGTCATTTTATGACCTATGTCAATATTGTAGTTTTGGTGTGGGGTTTCGAACGAGGGGGACGGAAAATTTAGGAGGGAAAGGTTTTGGGGGAGATGTGGGCCATGGGGAGATGCCGCAAGCCCCATCATGGTGAGGGTGCAAAAATGGTCGGGGTGACACGATTCGAACGTGCGACCCTCTGGTCCCAAACCAGATGCGCTAGCCAGGCTGCGCTACACCCCGATCTGACGGACATTACCCAGATCGGAGTGCAGTTGTCAAATTCTAAGGAAATTCTTCTGAAATTAGGTTTAATGCTTATATGACGCTTGCCCCCCTCATTCGAGATCTTGCAGTTATCCTAGGTGTGGCTGGGCTGGTAAGCCTACTTTTTCACCGGATTCGCCAACCCGTCGTATTGGGATACCTGATTGCAGGTGTGATCGTTGGACCTTATACCTTCACGCATCCCTTAGTTCATGATTTGCCCAATATTCACGTCTGGGCCGAGCTTGGCGTGATTTTTCTCATGTTTTCCCTGGGGTTGGAATTTAGTTTTCGGAAACTCTCTCGCGTTGGGGTTTCGGCCGGAATCACCGCTCTTTTTGAGGTGAGCGTGATGCTGGGTTTAGGGTATTTGACTGGGCGATTGCTGGGCTGGCCCAAAACCGATTGCCTGTTCTTGGCCGCGATGATGGGGATTTCGTCCACGACGATTATTGTGCGCGCCTTAGATGAGTTGCAGCTCAAAACGCGTCGTTTCGCCCAAATGATCACGGGTGTTTTGATTGTAGAGGATCTTCTTGCGGTCTTGATCTTGGTGGCGCTCTCGATGATGGCCAGCACTCAGGAATTTGGCGGTTTGGCCCTTCTCGGGGCTGCCGGCAAGCTTGTTTTGGTCGTAGGGAGTTGGTTTCTCGCAGGCTATTTTGTGGTGCCAAGGCTCGTGCGTTATGTGGGGCGCAGGGGCAGCGAAGAGATGCTGACCATCCTCTCGCTTGCGCTTTGCCTGATGCTCGTCGTGGGGGCATCGTATTTTAATTACTCCGTCGCTTTAGGCGCCTTCATCATGGGCTCAATTCTGGCCGAAAGTACCGAGTCTCAGCGCATTGAAGAAATCATCTCCCCGCTTCGCGATCTCTTTGCGGCCGTCTTTTTTGTCTCAGTCGGGATGCTGATTAACCCGACCGTTTTGTGGAAGAACGCAGGAGCCGTGCTCGTGATTGTCTGCGTGCATGTCATCGGAAAAATCTTAAGTGTGACGGTGGGCTCACTTGCCACAGGCCAAACCCTTCGAACCAGCGTTCAGGTGGGATTTGGGTTGGCTAACCTGGGCGAGTTTTCTTTTGTGATTGCGGCTATGGGGGTCGCACTCCATGTGACCCAAGACACTTTGTATCCCATCGCCGTGGCGGTTTCTTTGATCACGACTTTTTTGACTCCGTATTGCATCCGCTATTCGCACAAATTTGCTGTGAAATTAGAAGACAAGCTCCCCTCACGGGTCAAGCATGTTCTCACTCGTTATGCAGCCTGGAGCCAGGAGCGGCGCGCGGGCATGGTGGAACGTCAGATTTTTTATCAGGCGCTTTTACGATGGTTTCTCAATGGGATCGCCGTGACCGCACTTTGTTTTTTGAGTCGTGAACTCTTGAGGCCCTGGTTTGAGATGATATTTGGAAATCCCATTCTTGCGGCTTTCAGTGCTTGGTTCTCAGCCATTGTGATTTCGTCGCCCTTTGCGTGGGGAATGTTTTCGGTCTTTTCAAAGGTCAGGTTTTTGCGTGCCGATGGGGTATTGGGAGCGCCGCGCGGAGGAACTTTGTTTTTCGCACGCCTATCAACAATTTTTTGGGTCGGGGCTTTGAGCGCAGGCTTTTTCCCGGCCTGGTTTGCAGTGGCTTTTACCTTCGCCATTGCCGCAGTCTTTA
>CAIRTR010000005.1 GCA_903881565.1 Oligoflexia bacterium
AGTCCACAGTCACGAAAGTTTCGAAACTTCCATCCAAAAAACGAACAAAAGGGACAATGATCAGTCGAGCATCTTCAACCGATTTTTCACAAAAAACCATGACTTCACCCAAATGAAGATGCAGCTGCTCCAGCCAAAGCGGCACGCGACGCCTCAAGTCCTCCCCGTCATGAACCGTGAGGGAGGCAAGCGTGGGATCCCCACGACAGGACTTCAGAATAAGCGGAAACGAATGAGCCGCGCCAGAAGCCGCGGCCTCAATCTCCTTGAGCGAATGAAAAGGGCCGCCCTCAGAAACGAGCGTCAGTACTCCCAGGTTTGAAGCAAATTCCAGCAAGCTTAAGCGATTTCCAAACAGCGCCAAGACTCGCGCTGAAGGGGCAAGCACCACAATCCCCAACTCATTACAGAAGGTCACCAATTCAGGCCGCTGCCCCCAATCGCTGAGCCCGGGATGCAAATAGCATTCAACCTGCGACGCTTGTGCGCGAAACGATTTCAAGAGCTCGCGCAATTTGGAATCTTTGCGTGGGATATGAGGGAATTCAGGAAAGTCACGCTCATAGCAGACGCCAAAGCCGCGCGCCTCAAAATCACGCCCAAGCGTTAAGGCGACGCCGCGAGGCTCTCCTCTGGTTCCTAGAATCAAAATACGGGGGGACCCGACCTGCTCTTGCACCTAACGAATTTACCGTATAGCCTAGGCAAAGGCTACAAACTTGAAAACCTCACCCGAACTTATCAAAGCTTTTTTTGACCCCCTCGAGACGCTCCTTCAAGAGTTCACACTCACAAACGGCCTATTGCCGGCCGATGAGACGCTTCGCTCAAAGCGTTTCTTAGTACGCTCCGTGGTCCCCCATATCGAGCGTCTCTCCTCGCTGTTCAATCGGGAAGAGGCTGAAAAAGATTCTGCCCTCGAACCTTACTGGAAACTCGGATCAAATCCTGCGAATCTGCGCCTCGCTTATTTTCTCGCGTTCATGCCAACCAACGCCTTTAGAATGGCCTCCGTATTCAGCGAGCTGGCCCGTTTGGGGTTCAAATGGAGTGGCTCTGAAACGCTTCGCGCAATTGATTTTGGTTGTGGACCTGCATCCTCCGCCAGTGGACTTGCGCTCGCTCTCAAGCACTGCGACATTGGGTTACCCACCAAAGGGTCTTGGGCCTTGATGGAACAAGATGCGGCCATCCTCAAAATGGGAACCAAATGGGCAGAAACCGTTTTTGCCCACACGGGGCTCACTTCCTGGTCCACTCGAGAATTTTCGAGGAAAGTTGATTTTACTCAACCCCTCTTGCCACGCACGGCGCCGAAATTCAATCTGTGGGTTTCAAGCTACTTCTTGAACGAGCATCCATTAACGCCCGAAGCCCTGGCCCAACGAATGATGGAGTCTTGGAAAACCCACCTGGAAGAGAATGGCCTGGTCGTTCTCATTGAACCCGCGCTCAGACTTCAGTCCCGAAAGCTTCTGGCTATTCGAAAAGAGATCCTCAGACTTAAAGCAGAAGATCCGAGTCGGTGGGATTTCATGCAAATTCTACTCCCCTGCTTAGGCTCGCAAAACTGCGAGGCCCTGAGTGACGCTGAGGATTGGTGTCATGAAGATGTAAGCTGGGAGCGCCCCGAATACCTCCGAGTCATTGAACGTATGACCGGAATGGATCGTAAAACACTTCCCTTCAGTTACCTCGTGCTCGTGAGAAAACCCGCCAAAAAACTTCCGGCAAAAGACCTGGATTTATCCGAAATTCTGAAAAATCTTCCCCGCGGAAGACATGATCGTCTCGTGAGCCCCTCCCATCCCGAAGGCTCGGATTGGGAGTTTTTTACCTGCGGCGCAAAAGGCAAACGGCGCTGCCGAATGAAAGACCGCGACGGCGAAGAGAAACCCCTGCGCGGAGAGATTCTCTGCAACGCCCAAACCCGAGGGGATCGCAACAGCACTCGAATCGATAAGGTTGACGCTCGGATCTAAATGAGAGAAGCTTAAGCAATGCTCCGTGAGGACATTAGCATTCTTGTCGTGGATGACGTGAACTCGATCCGAGTTCACGTAAAAGAACTCTTGCGTGTCTGCGGTTTTCGCAAAATCGTAACCGCAAGCAGCGGCGAAGAAGCCAAAGCTCTTTTGGAAACTCAACCCTTTCAACTCATCCTTTGCGACTGGCATATGGAGCCGACCAATGGCCTTGAGCTTCTCCGCTACGTACGCAACCATCCGCAGTTTTGCGGGATCGCTTTTATTCTGGTGACGGCGGAAAACACACGGGATCGCATCCTCGATGCCGTTGCCGCTGGGGTGGATGACTATGTCGTAAAACCCTTAACGCAGGGACAGATTCAGAACAAAGTTTACAGCGTTTTACTTAAGCGAAAGGTGCTTACATGACCTCCTCCGCCTCACGTCACTCTCAAATTCAAGAATTCATCGACGAGCTCAGCGGCTTTGCCGCAACTGCCGAAAACACGCTGAGCACGATCGAATCAGATCTAGAGGCGCATAAAGGCCTGTTTTCTGTTTTTGCGGAGCGCATGTTTGCCATTCGAGGGACTGCGCAGCAACTGAGCCTTCCGCATATTGCCGAGATTGCGGGCTTTGGTGAAGAGATTGCCATCAAGGGTTCGGTCGCGCAAACGCGCCCTCAGCTTCGCAAATGTGTGGGGAGTCTGTGGGATGCACTTACGACGGTGAAGTACCTTCTGGTGCATTATACTGAAGAAACCTCCGAAGAGCAGAAGATCCTGATCAATCGCATGCAGGTCACCCTTCAGGCGCTAGGCGGGAAACGCCCCACGATGAGTGAGGATGAGATCGCCGACATTTTGAAGGCAAGATCAAGCAGCTGAAATCGTTAAATTAAATATATGGCATAATCGAGCTTGCAGCTATTGACGCAATGCGCTATAGTGTTGTCGCCATGAAAGCTATAATTCGATTTTCCTTAATACTTTCGACTCTCGCCCTCAACACCCTCGCTCTTGCCAACGATGGCCCCACCCAAACGACCACGGGATTTTACCCGATTTGGGAAAATACCGGGCTCACGGAGAAACACCGCGAAGGATACCTTGGATCAAACGACGCACACATCGGAATCAACGACGTCGCGCAATTCGGAGTTCAGCCCCTGGGCCTGATGTATCGCACCCCCAACGCGTATCTGAAACTCAGACTCCTTGATACCTCGGACTGGCACCTCTCAGCTCAGCTGGGCGCTTCGTGGATTATGAGGGACGCAAGCCGATCCTTCTTATCTCCGATGTACACCTCTCGTTTGGATAATCCCGACTTTTCAGTAATCCTGATCTCCGCTTCTGTTTCAGCCACACGCAATGTGGCCGACTGGCTGCAAATTCATCAAACCCTTACGGCCCTCACGCTACACACCACAGGCTCGCTCGCCAATGAAACCTATCCCGGCTATTCGATTGCGACGGAGTTTCGCGGCAAAACTCACCACGCGCTCTCCGTGCATTTTGGTGAAGTTGGATTTTGGAAACATGACTTCAGTTTCTTGGGTGGTTCTTATCGTTTTTCAAATTCTTGGGCAGAATTCAAAATTGGATATTTTTACCGCATTCGACCCGATTCTCTTCAAGCCTCACCTCTGGTGAGTTTAGGATTTTATCTATGAGGATGCCACTCGCGCTATCAATGGTTCTCCTGGCCGTTGTCTTGGGAACCTCAGGTTGCGATTGGTATGAGTATACTTTCATGAACAGCATTCCGTTTAAAGCGGGACCTAAAGGCCCCAAAGACACTTACGTCTATCTAGGCGTCGACGGTCTTGCTTATCACACAGTTTTGGATGCCATGAAAAGAGGCGCGTTTTCGGGTCCTGAGTGGCAACTGGGAAAATTTATCACGATGTTCCCCGGAACGTCGGATGCGAGTTGGACGCGAATCATGCACACCGAGAAAATCGGCGGCTATGAAATGGAGTATTACAACCCCACCAAAGACGCCGTGGAAAACAAAGGTCTCTTAGGTGTCGCTCGTCACATCCTGCCTACATTCAGTGAGTCTTTAAGCTTTGAAGCGCAATACCTGAATTCATTTGATTATCGCGCCAACGGCTATACCCATGCCCTTGAAGCCTATAGCGACACTTACTACAGCATGGGTGAGACTTTCGATAACCTCTTCTTTTCCTTAAGTGGCCGAAGCCAGACTGACTCTGTCTTTTCAGCCTACCTGCTTGAATTCGATGTCATGGGACACATGCACGATCCGATGGATAGCACGGACGCCTTAGTCACCCTCTCCAAACGAATCGATTCATTTAAGGCCGCGCACCCCGAGAAGACCTTTCACTTCACCCTTTTCTCAGATCACGGAATGGATTTTATTCCGGTTCAAAAAGAAAACCTCATTGAGTTTGATAAAGAAATGTCGAAGGTCGGAATCAACCCCGTCACTTCACTGATTGAGCATGACCCGAGCAAAGAACTCTATGCGATCCCGATCGTGCACACCCGAGTGACCTACATCGCGCTTCACACCCACGAATCTATCCGAGAAGAAGTCGCGGGTCGAAGCTCTTCAATTGCAAGCGTGGATCTCGCTATTTCAAAAATAAAATCCCAAGACAAAGCAGTCGAAGGCTCTGGAGCACCGGGAGTAGCCGACTTAAACGACTGGTATGGCATCTGGGCCGACGGCAAGCTCAGCGTGGCCTTTGGATTCAACCCTAAGACCAACCTTTATACACTGCCGCGCGGCCAAGACTATAGCCGCATTGACCAGAAAATTACTTTTGCCGAGGGCGAAGAGTCCAAGCTCATGACGGATGAAGAACTCTTTGCGATGAGCAAGAACTCCACTTACCCAGACGTTTTCTTTCGGGCCCGCACCTCGCTTGCTCCGATTGGCGCCGAATACCCAGCCGACATCA
>CAIRTR010000006.1 GCA_903881565.1 Oligoflexia bacterium
CCTCGACGAGCACGACGGGAATTTCTTCGAGTTTAAGTTCTGCCGATTTTACGGAAATTGCTAATTGGGGGTGTAATGCGAAGACCATCATTCTAGCAAATCCCATCACGATAGCCGCTGCAGCGCCCGCAGTTACTGTTTCTCCAAGTCCCGCGCCTCAGGCGTCCGCGTCACCTCAGCCTACCGTTGCTTTGGATATTCCACTAACCGTGTTGGTGGATCTTACCTATATGGCCAACTCCGTGCCTCAGACTTCAGCCGGAATGGGTGGATGTAAAGCTCCAGTGGGGAGTTCCGGAGCTCGAGGTGTCTGTGTCAATATCCCAGCCCTTCTTCCTTACGCAGGAAAAGATACGACAACGACCCGAAAATTCTTGCTGGCCCATGGAGATACAGCCGAACACGTCGACGATACCAAAGCCAATGCCGTTGTGATCGTCCCCTTTGCGGGTACGACGCCGCTTACGGTCTTTGCGGGTCCTTATTATACTGAAACTTCTGCGGCGACCAACTCGAACACCCATGAGCCGACCGACGCGGTTACGGGTGGGCCGAATTATAACACATCCACTGACGTTTCAACCTTTAAGGTTAATGCCGATGGCAGTATCAGCTTTTCACAAGGTGCATCTGCGGATGTTTACGCCGGAGTATTTTCGTCGTTCGAGTTGAACGATCATTCAGGAAACGTGACCACCCGTAACGGAAACAAGTGGTACTATCACGCGATTTCGTTTTAGAGGCTCACTCCCGAGGAGCGACACCTTTTTTGCAGGCTTGATTTTTGCGGTCTTTATCTTGGCCGAAGAGTGTTCCGTTGACGGAGACAAAACCGGTCTCGTGATCCATGCAGGTGCTTTTGTGAACCCAGTGGATGATGGCTCCTGAAGGTGAAGCAGGACCTGCTTTGGGAGGCGCGCTCGTATTGATGAAGTCCCCACAAGCCTGAACATCGTCGCCGACTTGAAGCTTTGGAAGATCGCCGAAGTCATTGCTGTAAACGACTTCTAAAACATCTTTATCGTTGGGGCCCAGTTTGATTTCAAAATGGTCATGGCACGTGCCCTTGCTATTGCATTGGACATTGAAGATTCTGTCAATTTTTCCAGCGACATTGGCTCGGATGGCTGCGCCGCTATTTGAATTCTTGAGTTCCAGGGCTCGCGCGTTGTCAATTGGGATCGCTGCTCCGACACCAATGCAGGTGGGGTCAGCTGCGCTTGCAAAGGCCGGATTTAGCGACGCGAGAAGGGTGAGTGCTAAAATCGAAGGAATTAAGTTCGTGTTCCAAGTGTTGCTCATATTGCCCCCAAGGTGAGAATTTAACTGCGTTGTAAAATGCACTATCAGAGCTGCTTGGTGTTGTCCTATTCTAATTTTTCCAAATTGGAATTGATTGATTCCGTTTTGGACTAATTCGTAACGCAATGAGTCTTTTTAGTAAAGATTTTAAACTGGCCCCCTATTGTGTGGATGAAGTTACAAAATAGGTAAGAAATACGGACCATTAGGGGTGCCTTTGGCGAGAAGTTCTCGGCAAAGCTTGTAACTCATTGAATAAGCGCAGCAATTTTCACTGTTACCCCCACGCAAAGGGGCCAGTTTAAGCGCAATTAGCATTTCCCGAGGGATTTAAGTTTTTTCCGAATATTCTCCGTGACGGGTGGTCCATGACCTGCGCAAACGAACTGGGGTTCGGGGATAGCCTGGAGGTGCTCCCTGACGTGCTGACGGCAGGTCTCAAAATCAATGCTGTAACTGGGCATCGCGAGTTGGAGCCATTCAAATGAGCGAATTGGCGGGATCCCCGTGAGTAAGGCATCGCCAGAAAAAAGGGTTTTTGTGGGCTTATGAAAGAGCATCACGGATCCTTCAGTGTGGCCGGGGACCGGTAGGACTTTAAAGTTCCATTTCCAGCGACCCTCTTTGTAAACATCGTCCACCTTTACCCGGGGCGGAAAGTGGTCCTCGAATTGACAGAAAAACTTGTCATGCGGAGCCGTAGCCCCCGGCACCATGGGCGCCGCTGTAGTTTTTCCCGACAAAAAAGGGGCATCGGCAGCATGGCAAATCACCGGGCAATCGTAAATTTCACGAAGCCATTGGGCGTTACTCGCGTGATCGGCATGACGATGAGTGAGCAGAATTGCCGTCAAGTCCCCGGGGCGCTGCACGCCGGCGCGCCAAAGGCTCAGACGCAGCATAGGACGCTCCAACAAGTAGCCGGTATCGACGAGAAACTTTCGGTTCATCGAATCCTCAAGCAGCCAGACATTTGCGATGATCGCGCGGGTCGCTAGCCGCAGATGCGGCGCTACCGTTTCCATGGTTAGAACAGATGCATTTATTAAACCGCGCTAGCTGCCGGGCGGCCGGTCGATCTTCTGTACTCTATTTCGCGAACGGAAGTTTCATCTGCGAACCACACGCCTCGCGCAAGCTCTCGGCGATTTTATCGAGATCCGCTTCAAAGTC
>CAIRTR010000007.1 GCA_903881565.1 Oligoflexia bacterium
ACTTTTGTCGATGCGAGTGGTTTAAGAATGCGCTTGTTAAGCGATCGTGATGACGGATGGGTCGGTAAGTTTGGCGTGATCCTGCATCCCTGTGTGGGGATCATGGATTCAAAAGGAGTTCTTAAGGCCTATCAGCATTTTACGGAGATCAACTTTATTGACGTTATTCGCGGGCAAATCCGGTATTTGTTGGGCGAGATTACGGACGCGCAATTGCAGGACATCTTGGTTCCGGCTCAACAGCATTATGATGAGAGTCATCAGCGCGCGCTTAGTCGACTGAAGCTAGCAAGAATGCTTGGGAAACAGAATCGGATGGATCAAGCTATGGGTGAAGTGCTTAAGAGTTTGGACTATGACTTTGCTCTTGCCTCAGCCCACGCCTATTATGGAGTGCTGCTTGCTTTGAAGGGAGATTGCAAGAGCGCCTTAGCTCAATTCGATCTTGCCTTGAAACTGGACCCCGCTGATGCTGAAGCACAGCAGGGACTAAAGAGTTGCCAATGAAAAGTTACCAATGACGGATAGGGGTAATCAATACTACTTAGGCGCGCTGTTTTGCTTTTTGCAATTGAGTTCCAATTGTTGGGCCCTGGGGCGTGCGCCCTCAGTTGAGCACCTTTTGGGTTATTGCGGAGAATTGGGAACCCTAAGTGAGCGTTTAAGCGAATGTGAAAAACCTAAATACGAAGGGGGCGTGGGTGAGCTTTATCGTCGTGTTGTTTTAGGTGCTGATAAGAAGTCGCATGCGTGGAGATTGGCGGCAAAAGCCTTGCAGGGTCCCGAAGTTTGGTTGGATGAAGAAGCGGGAGTTTTTTGGAGCGATCCGTTTGAAGGGTCGCTGAATGTTTCCCAGGCGACAACGATTTGTGCCGATGAAGACCAAAACGGCGATGTGACAGTGGGGGTGCCGTTGCAATTTAGACTTCCCGATGCGCAAGATTATGAGGTAGCAGAGATTCACGGGATTCGAGCTGCAATCCCGGGTTTTGAGCATGCTGCCATTTATTGGACCCAAACCTGGGGAGCAACGTCTGTTTACATGGCGTATTTTTCAAGACGTGGGAAACTTAAAGGTGAGCCGAAAAACGCCAAGCATCGCGTTCGTTGTATAGCCCGGCAAGCGAGGCAGTTGTGAAAACCGGGGTGCTTGCGGTCCTAATTTGTGGGTTAATTGTGGGTGAGCAAGTGGCTTTTGCAAATGAGTGCCGACCTTGCCACGCCGATCATTTTACAAATGTCGTAACCCATTTTCCTGCTATTCAAGGGCAATGCTATAGGTGCCATCAAGCGACCCCCGCTCATTTAAGTGGTGAAGATGTAAAGGCCGTGACAACCGATAGACGTTCCGAGGCTTGCTATGCTTGTCACGATAAAGAGATACAGACGCAGGATCGATTAATCTCTAATATCAAAATAAGAATCGAGCAAATGCCCTTCGTTCATGGAGGTGTGCAAGCAGGGTGTCAGGATTGTCATTTGCCCCACGGAAGTCGGTTCAATCGCTTGCTCACCGCGAGTTACCCTTTGTCGGATCACGCGGTTTTTTCTCTGGAAACGTACGGTATTTGTTTTAAGTGCCATGACTCTGCAATGGTTCAACCATTTGTCGAGCCCGGTTTGACCGGTTTTCGAAACGGGAGCCTCAATCTTCACTGGTTGCACGTCACAAATGGTAACCTCTCAACAAGTGCAAAGATGGGGCGCTCTTGTGGTGTTTGTCACGATCCACATGCGGCCTCTCAGCCACACAATCTTCGTAGCTCATTTGGACCTTTTCCGATGCCGCTCGTTTATAGGGCGCAACCCCGTGGGGGCGAATGCACTCGGGCCTGTCATGTTCCAAAATCTTATACAAGATAGGGTGAAATCAATTCCAAGGTGGTGTTGCCGGTTTTGGTCCGCCAAAGGTTTTTGACCAATGGCAAACGGCGCAGAGCACGCCTTTGTAGGGCGAGGTTTCCGCACGATAGTTGTATCTGAAGAGATGTGGTTGGTCAGAGCTGTGCGGGTTGTGACAGGACACGCAAGTGAATTCACGTTTAGGATAAAGTGGGTCCTTCTTCTTAATCACGGGGTGCCGATTGACGGGGTGGCCGCAATCAGAACCATCGGGTTGTGAACACTCGCCTAAAATCGCTTTGCGTGAGTGACAACTAAAGCAAAGTTGATCGACTTTGGCCACCAGACCCGCAGGTCCTCCGTAACCTTGGTGAGGGGCATGGCAGGTTTCGCAACCCCAAAGCGCACCTTCATGAGGACCAGATTTTAGGAGGGGATTATCATGGCAATCAAAACAGATTTTTTCGCCTGCGCTAGAATAGTTGGTAGATAAGAGAATGAGAAAAATGAGGAATCGTGGACTAAAGTTTAGAGGAAATAGGCCCATTTCAGGCTGCTGTATAGCTCGATCGCTGAGGGGGTGCAATTGCAAACTTGGCTAAAAGTAGGGGTACTTTGGGCCATGATTGGCTAATAATAGGGGTTGTTTGGGTCATGTTTTTCAGGGGGAATGCATCGAAGGCCTTAATCACTGGTTCGCACTCCCCCACGGGGAGGCCAGAGCCGTTACTTTTGCAGGGCGCGAGACAAATGGGCAAGGTTCTTTGAAAAGTCTGCAGCAATTTATTGCCACAAAAAAGTGCCGGCGCGCGTTGCGGTTTCGTGTCTTGAGCTGTGTTGTTATTAGGTTTAAGCTGGCGTCACGTTATATGTGCCTAAAACGTGATTGAAATCACGAAAAATGTATGTATAATGTGAAGTAGATGCTCCAACGAGACGCTCTTAATCAATTAGTCGGCTGGAAAGATTCGTCACGGCGGAAACCTCTGATTTTTCAAGGGGCGCGACAAGTGGGGAAGACTTACCTGCTCAAGCATTTTGGTAAGACGCACTTCAAAAGCATGGCTTACTTTAACTTTGAAAGGACGCCTGCTCTCATTGATCTTTTCAAAAAAGACGTTAATCCTCAAAAACTCATTGAGAAGCTCTCTATTCATCAAGAGTCAAAAATCAAAGAGAACGAAACGCTCATTGTCTTTGACGAAATTCAACTCTCTGATGGTGCTTTGACGTCACTTAAATATTTTCGTGAGGACGCTCCCGGATATTTTGTCGTGGGTGCGGGATCCCTTTTGGGGGTCAAGCTTCGCCATCAACGCTCTTTTCCAGTAGGGAAAGTAAATTTCCTGAACCTTCATCCCCTGTCATTTTCTGAGTTCCTATCAGCCATGGGAAAATCCGAGCTTCGCGGTTATGTTTCTGCGCTTAAAGCCTCTGATTCTATTCCAGCATCGTTTCATGACGAACTTTTAGATTGGCTAAGAAAATACCTCATTATAGGGGGGATGCCGGAAGCCGTCGCCGAATACCAGAACACTCGAGACTTTGAAAAAGTCCGTGACATTCACCATGAAATCGTAAAATCCTATGAAAATGATTTTCTAAAATATTCTTTGCCCGAGCAGGCCCTGAAAGTTTCAAGCGTTTGGGAAGTGCTGCCCGCGATGCTGGCACGGGAAAATAAAAAGTTTACCTATTCTCAAATTCGAAAATCCGCAAGAGCGAGAGAATTCGAAGTCGCGATTCAGTGGCTTTCAGATGCTGGGTTGGTGCATAAGTGCTACCAAGTCACCGCGCCCAAGCTCCCTCTGGAAGGATACAAAGATCCTGATAGCTTTAAATTGTATTTTGGTGATGTGGGGCTTTTAAGCGCAAAGCTTAATGTGTCTCAGAGGTATATTTTGGAGAATTCTGCATTGTTTCAAGAGTTCAAAGGTGCACTGGCCGAAAACTTCGTCGCTCAAGAGTTAAAAGGTGCTGGGGCGTGTGATCTTTTTTACTGGCAAAGTCAGAATCAAGCCGAAGTGGACTATCTTATTTCAGGTGACGAACATATCATCCCCCTTGAAGTAAAGTCGGGAACGACAAGAGGGATCAAGAGTCTGAGGGAATATCAGAGGCGTTTTCGTTGTCCTTTGGTGGCACGTGCAAGCCTAAATTCGCTGAGACAGGATGACGACTTCATCAATCTTCCACTCTACTTGGTTTCGCGAATCAAGAGTCTACTTCACTAGACCTTCTGTTTACTTACAACTCGCAGCCATCGCTTTGATTTCATCGTTCTGAGAGTTGAGTCCGTAGGCCGTTCCGCACCATTTGGTTTGGAGGTCCAGGGTTGCTTCGTAGCAGGCCTGTTGATGAGCTGGAGTATTGAGGACGCGCGCTTTTGCCGATTCACCCATGATTTGTTTACAGGCTTCAAAAGCTCCGAGCGCTTTTACGCTGACTGAAAATTTACCCAAAGGACTTCTCGCCAAATTTGCTCCGGGGTCTTTATTATAAAGACAGGTATTCGTATTTGCTTCAAATCTCTTTTTCATGATTTTAAGCTTCTCAGCGCAAGTGCTGCCCGGTGGAAAATTGGAGTCGGCGCGGGTAACGACGGGCAAACTGCAGAGTACCGCGCCTAAAACGACAACAGATAATATTGATTTCATAAAAAGATCCTCTTCATTGTTAGACGCTACCGTAACGTCGGATAAGAACTTCCTTCGGTGATGGTCCAGATCGTGTTGAAGTCCCAGTTTGTAAAAGTGCTTTGGGTCACTAGTTCTAGATCAGATTTCATAGAACTTCTGGGGAGGTTTAGTGGACCACTGTTGTATATTGCTAGTAAGCCCGCGCTACTGCCAAACGAATCGGTTAGGTTGTTACCACCAATTCCGCCACCGATCCCAATGAGTGCGCCAACGTTAGTACCAAGAATCGAAGTGCTGGTTGCCAGAGAATAGCAGCGAGAGACGTTGCCTTGAACGTTTCCGACGACCCCTCCCGCGTTAGTGATGGGGACGCCTGTTGTGGACGCGATCGATCCTCCCGCGTAGTAACAATCTGAAATTGTCATGCCACCACCGTCAGCGTAACCAACCAAGCCTCCCGCGTCACCACCGGCTGAG
>CAIRTR010000008.1 GCA_903881565.1 Oligoflexia bacterium
CACTTGTCTATCTTCCGTCAACTCTGAAAATCGTCCTCTTGGGACTTTGTAAGGTTCAGGCTCTCGAACAATATACACTGATGTTTATTGCCAGCCTTCGGGGGCAGGCTACTTTGGGGCGAAGTCAGACCTTTCGTCAAACGCGCGAGCCCTTTCTAAAGATGGAAGCCTGGGTGACGCTGGATGAATGGTTTGATCAACTTGGTTTTTTTCTCTCGCTGCTTTTTAATGTCGTCTTTAATGTAGGGTCTTTTGTTTTACTCCTGGGTTCGCAGTTCGGTTTGGCCTACGCGGCGGTCATCCCAGTGCTTTTGTTGTTTCATAAACATTCGTCCATTAAAACGGATACCTTTGCCAAGAATATTCAAGAATCTCGCTGCCACCTGACCCATTGTCTGGGTTCCGGCTGGAACAATATCTTAATTGGAAACCCACTGCACCTCGATTTTTGGAAGGAAAAGCTTCGGAACGCTCTTCAATCCTATCGCGCGGGAACAAGAAATAACCTTCTCCATCTGGAAGTCACCACCGCCTTGTCGATGTTCGTAAGTCTCTTTCCGGTGGTCGGGACAATCGCTTTTGTCGCGATTAAGAATCAATCGAACCCAGCGATCCTGCTGGTTTTGGTCGCCACTCTTCCCCGACACATTCAGATTCTTCAAAATCTCAGTGACTTGATGTTATTTTCCCTGAAGTTCAAAGGTATCCTCGTTCGAGTGCGCGGTATTGAAAACGCTGCAAGCAAACCCAGAGAAGAAGAGCAAGTTCAGCACCGAGGAAGTGTTGATATTGACGCTACAATCCTTCAACGCGAGGGGGGACAAATTTCGGTGCGGTCAGCTCAAGAAAACGGTGTTGACCTCAACACCACGGGCGCCACGGGACGGGTGACTATTCGAGGAAGAAATGGCTGTGGCAAGTCAACGTTTCTGTATGCGTTGAAAGAAAAAATGGGGTCTGATGCTCTGTTGATTCCCGCAGATGCGATGCTGGCCAGTCAATACACTTTCAATCAGGAGCACTCCACAGGACAAAGAATCGCCGTCCTGCTTGAGGAAGCTATGAGCAATTCAAAAAATAAAGTTTTGCTGCTGGACGAATGGGATGCGAATTTGGATGACGATCACATCAAGACTCTATCCAAGGCCCTTGACGCCTTTGCTAAGGTTGGTCAAGTCATAGAAGTTCGCCACAGAAGCGGAGGCTTAATATGAGTATGCCAACACTTAGCTATGCGTTTGATGGCCATCGAAAATTGGTCATTAATAGTTTCCAAAATTCAATGGAACTTCTACCTTTAGATGGAGCGTCGAGTAATCCTCAGAGTCTAAGGGATTGGGTTGAAAGTGCAAAGACCCGGCACAAAGACGAAATTCGACAAAAGACAAAGGATCTCCCGCTCACTTTCGTCATTTGCCCGACCTATAGGTTATATGAGTTGCACTTACTGCTATCAGCAGAAAGACCCGACTTTGAACCGCGCGATTATCAGCATGGAGAATTTGGATAAGATTCTAAATCACATCCTGGTACGAGTTGCTGAGGCTCGCAAAACCGATTCCGATAAGAAAGTGGTCATCCAACTTTTTGGGGGTGAACCCTTTCAAGCTGTCAACAAGGAGGTAAACCGTCGAATTTTCGAGTTTGCACGAACCCACAAGTTCTATGTTAGTGCGACCTCCAATGGCATTGAAATTGATGAGCATCTTGACCTTCTGGCGACCTATCACGGGTACATGTCAACAGTCGGAATCACTCTTGATGGTGACAGAGCCTCTCATGACGGTATCCGTCGCTACAAGAAGGGTGCCGCGAATTTTGATCGAATTGTAAAGAATATCAATATTTTATTGAAATTAAATATTCCGGTTTTGGTTGGCATGAACATTTGCAGGCAAAATTTTGATAAAATTGAAGGGTTTCTTGATGCCTGTGATGAAAATGGCTGGTCCAATCATCCGAAGGTAACTATTGATTTCGGACGAGTAGACGATAGAAAATACGAAACTTCCGAAGAAGGTCGAAAAGCTGTGGTGCTTATGGAGGCAGAACTTCTGGAGGCACTTCTGCGATTAAACGCACTTCGTCCGTTTCCAAAGAATATTCAGTTTGCCTTTCTTAAGACTACGCTCAAATTGTGCCAGCAGCGGGCCGACTGAGTAACAATTATTGCTGGGCTAGTTCTGAACTTGATAACATGATTTATATCGATGCCGATCTGAAAACTTACCGATGTACCTATACGGTTGGAAACAAGAACTTCAGTACTGGCACCTTGGAAAATCAAGACAAGCTTAGCGGTTGGTACAAACATATGCTTCTTAATCTTCCCGAATGTTTGGCTTGTCCACTTGGAGGTTATTGTTCTGGAGGTTGCAGAATTTCCAGCGTGATAAACCCAAAACTGCGGTGTCAGGAGGAAAAGGCGAGTTTTGATTTTTTTGTTAAACAGGTTCTTATTCCTTGGTTGAAACAAAGTGAGAGTTAGGCTCGGGGATTTACACAATGGGCGGGCTGTGGCGCGAGCGCAAAATGGCTGGATTGAAAAGCCGCGTCCGCTTCTGTGGGAGTGGTTGGTTTATGGCGCGGATAGCCCACTTAGACAATGGCTCTCGAAATTGCTCGTCAACAATATGGACTTCCTGGAATCAATGGAGTTTAAAGGCAAAGAGCTCACCAAGGAGGGCTTTGTAAGAGCGATTCATCCGATTGATTCTGAGATATTAAGAGCAGTGGGCCTGGGGCTTGTCACCGCGTATAATATCGGAAAGATGACGGGTCTTCTCACTTGGCTGGGCGTGACTGATCTGCACGATGAAAATGTCTTCTTTACACGAAGCGAAGATGAAAAAGGCTTTCGCATGGTCGCTGTCGATATTGAAGGGATTTTCTCTGACTTAGTTTCTCCTAAGATTACAGGATTAATTCCATCTGATCCTAATTGGATTAACAACGAAGGATTGAGCTCATTAGGGGGGCGGCTTCCTTGGGAATCGGTCTGCGCGTTGTTGAAAGGCTATTTTGATATCGTGACAAAGCTAAATCAAAATTCAGAATGGCTTATCGGTTCATTACTGGCAAACTCAAGGGTAAGCACGACCCCCATTAGAGTTCTTTTGCGCCACACGAAGGAATACTATGACGTGTTGAATAATCCTGAAATGGATCACCACTTTACTGAGGAGGAGCAGCGGCAGCTTTCCATGGGAAGCATTCCGTATTTTTTTCTAACGCTGGATAGGCCATTTTTGCAGTATTTTGATATCGATGGAAATAGGAATCCTGTGACGACGCAAGGCCTGTTGCTTCCGCAATACGCGAGGCCCTTCATTTGCGGCCCTCTTAAGGCGATTGCGCAACGAGGTCAGCGGGTGCTTGAAGTCGGGCTTTTCGACATTTTTGAGTATTTTACGACCCAGAAGGAGATCAAGTCACGGTATTCTAACTGTTTCGAATATGACGGATTCAAGATCGTCATGAAGGATGGGTATTCTTTCGTCCTTCATGGAAAAACCGCTTTTTATAGAAAAACTGGTGCTATTTCAGCTCCGCCTCAGGATTCTTGAAAATCTTCATCATTGTCCGCACCATGTGGCTGGCGTGCATTCCGTCGATGAGTCTGTGATCAAACGTCGCGCATAACCTTACCATCGGGCGAATCACGATCTGGCCATCAACAACTACGGGCATATCACGAACGGCGCCCACGGTGATTAAGAGCGGACAGCGCGAATAGGGAACCAGGGGCGCAAAGGCCGAGTCAATCCCAAGCGAGCCCACGCTTGTGACCATGAGGCTCCCAAATGAATCCCGAGGCGCGCCAAGCAGAGGAGACCACAAATTGAGCGTGTAGAGCATGAAGCCTGCAAAATCCAAAACGTAGCGACTCAAGAATCCGGGGAGGCCTCCCATCGTCGCCTTCATTTTCTTGAACCCGGGGTCGCCTTTTTCGCGGATCTCGCGGGCGGCTAAAGAGAGTTCGCGGGCGATTTCGGGAAGCGACTTGTGTTCGGCTTCACGAATCACGGTGCCCGAGAGATCTTTGCCGGTGTCGTCAGACGCGATTTGGTAGAAGACGTCGACCGTTTTGCGCTGATAAAGTCTGCCAAATCGCAAGACACAATTAATATCAGGATGGCGTCCTAAAGTATCGGCCATGAGTTTTCCGATAAAATGAGTCAGCGTAATTTTCACACCTAGTTCGTTTTTGAGTTTGTCCATGTAGGCGACAGCAGGGCCCACGTCGATATCCATCATGCTGTAAACACTCGGGTCGCCCACGGTTCTCCAGGTCCCGATGGCGACTTTGCGCCAGGCGGATAATCGGAGAGGGCCTTTATAATGCACGTTTTTTGTAAAGAGGGACATAGGGCGAGTTACCTTTCAGTTTTCGGGATCTTCGTAGGGAAGAGGCGATCCACGCCCGTGACTGCGGAGTGATGGGTAGTCTTCAGGCGAAACGTACATCCTCGTGATGGATCGCTTCTCGCCATAGCGTTGGTAAAGATCGGTGCATTGCTCAAGCGGAATATCAGCCGCTTTGCTGTAGTGGTTATCGTAGTGGACGAAAATGGGTAAGCCCGGTTTTCTAAAGTACTTTGACAATTCACTGGTGGATGTTGCGGTCAATGAGTGAATTTTCTTCTCATCCAGCTCACTTTTGATTCGCTCAAGAAGGGCTTGTTGCTCTAGGCGCGCGGTTTTGGTGGCAGGGATCCCACTGTGAAGTTCAACAAGCATTTTGTAGGGGCGTTTTTCAATAATGCGTTTAGCCCAAGGGTTTTGGCTTTGCGCAAGATGTGAGAACAGGTGAGAGTCGTTACATTCGCAGTAGCGTTCGATGTCGAAGGGGAGTTCGTAGTCGCAATCGGGGCTCGCGAAGTACTCGGCTAGCATTTCGTCGTACACAACGCTTTTGTAGTGAAAATAAACCATGAGAAACATGTGAAACCGAGAAATCAGAAAATCCTCAAACGCAAAAAGTGCTCGGTGCTCCAGCGCCAAAAGGGCCTTGCCGTCTTGAAGGTGAAAAGTGAGATTGCCTAAGAGCCAATCAAAATCAAAATGACCATAACTCACACCCGCCTGCAGGCTGTCTCGCCTGAGATAATCCATGCGATCGGAGTCAAGTTCACTTGAAATCAATTGCCGCAAAATGGGGCTGAAATCTGTGCTGACGCCGTCAATAGATTCCAGATAAAAGTCATCCGGGAGTGCGACGCTTGAATCAATGAGATGGGCCACGTGGGCGGGTTTGAGTCCCATCGAAGCGCCAAGGCTTGTGATTAAAGGGGTAATCGGGGAGTCCAAGATAATTTTAAGAGTGTAATCCTCGTGCGTCGCCTTGCGGGGTTTCAGGGCCCGAGGCGTAAGGGGGACTTCGAGCTTTCGCACGTCGGGCATCGCAAATTCAGTGGTGTGCGATAGAGGACCATGGCCAATGTCGTGCAAAAGAGCCGCAAGTCTCAGGGCTGATCGAAATCTCAAAAGGCGCGGCGAGAGTGCCGCGTCTTTTTTAAACGGTAAAAAAACGCGATCAAAGGCAGCAGACGCCGTGGCCATCGCGCCTAAGCTGTGGATGTATCGGTTGTGGGTGGCACTTGGAAAAGAGTTTTCCGAGAAGCCAAGCTGCTTGATTTGCCTTAAGCGTTGAAAAAGGCGCGAGTCCACGATGGCAAGTTCAGGAGTGTCGATGGCGATAGAGCCATGAATGACGTCGCGGATTTCCATAAATAAAAAAAGCCCCGAAGCCCGCCATTACATTGCTTCAGGCATTGCCTTGGGCATGTAAAGCCGGCCTCGGGGCCTCTTAGAAACTTATCTTATTCTTCAGACTCGTCCGAGCTTGCGATGTCGTCTTCATCTTTTTCTTCTTTGTCTTCATCTTCGTCTTCATCGTCTTTGTCTTTGCCGTGGTCATGATTGCAATGCTCACCGTGCTCATGGTGATGGCTATCTTGCTCGTGCTCATAGCGTGAAGAGAACGAAGATCCGATGGCAGCGCCGGCAAGACCGCCTGCCACAGCGCCTAAAGCGGCAGCTGGAAGTGCAGAAGATTTTGGCGCAGCAATCTTTTTAGGGGCAGCTTTTTTGACTGCTTTTTTAGCAGGTTTTGCGGCCTTTTTGGGAGCCACTTTTTTAGGAGCAGCTTTTTTGACTGCTTTTTTAGCAGGTTTTGCAGCTTTTTTGGCGGGCTTTGCAGCCTTTTTAACAGCCTTTTTAGCGGGTTTTGCCGCTTTTTTAGCGGGGGTTTTCTTAGCGGGTTTTTTAGCTTTTTTTGCCATGAGGTCTCCGTGTTCTTGAGGTTGAATATTTAGGTTAAAAAAATAGCCCTAGGTCCAAGAGATTGCAATAGATTTCACAGCATTCGGTTCCGCTTTGATTTTAGATCTAAGGGGAGGCGGATCCCACTTCACTTGAATTCTTGGTTTTGGAGTCCCAGAAGTTGAAAGGGGGTTGGTCGCGCTATTGAGAGATGTACCCCTGAATTTTCCCTGTACCGTCGGGTTGCTGCGCAGGTGTCTAGTCCTTGTACATCTATTTGAATTTATTACGAAAAAATGGGCAAGGTGGGGCGATTTGGCTCCAAGTAAAACGGGGGCTTGAGCGTGGAGAGTTTGGGAGAGGGAGGAATCAGCGTTTGGGGCGGCTCGGCACGAGGCTTGCTCATGGGAGCGTGCTCAAGAGAGCACGACGAAAGGAGGCAAGTGAGCATGAGAATGAGATCGAAAAATATGAAAAAAGTTTTGTGTCTGGCAGGTTATTTGGCATCTCTGGGCTTAGCAATCGGTCTTGGATTTGGCAAAAGTGCGTCAGCAATTGAAACAAATTGCGCTGCTTGCCTCGCGGCCCGGGCCTCTGGAACGGCTGTTATTGGCGGAAACATCGCCGCGGGCTTTTCGAATCTGGCTCAGATCATTGATAATTCTTTGGTTAAAACGAGCAGTTCTCCTTTTGCGGGACTTTCTTCGCCTCAGATGGGGGTGGTCGCTGGCGCCGGTTTTGGACAAGGGTTCAATGATCTCGCGCTGCCTGCCGGTGCGTTTATGCCTTCGTGGAATGCGGATTATAACCTGAGTTTTGACCCGTCTTTTCGTGCCGATTATTGGAGCGCTGAAAAGGCTCCGGTCTTTAATTCGAGTTTGCCTTGGAATCAGTTTTCCCCGAACCTTCAAACCAAGTGGGCGTACAGCAATGGGATGGCGAGCTCAGGTTTACCCATAAGATTTTAGTTTTTCAAAAGTGTCCGTAAAAGTGTCGGAATTGGTCCGGCACACTCTCTTAACTACTCCTCTCTCTCTCTTGATCCCGCTCTCACCATGGTTGGTGGGGGCGGGGTTTTTGTTTTGGGCTAAGCCTGTCCCCCCATGATACCCTTGAGATGCGAGCGACTTTTCGCCGGGGGAGTGATGCGGCCATTATTCTTGTTGCTTCTGATTTTTCCACTGACTTGTTTTTCACAAGATCCCGAGTTTCCCGTTGATAACTTGGTCGAGGATGTGGGGAGCGTCATTAATTGTAACCATTGTGGTAAAGACGGGACTCCTTGTCGATACACGCTGGGGTGGGGACATACTACCGAGTCAAAAAAATACCAAAAAACCCACAAAGACGAAAATGTGATCGTTGAGGGCTGCAATGTCGGAAAGTCGGGCAATAAGGAGCTGAAGGATATTGCCATTTGCCAGAAGGGGCCTAATGGCAATTGGTTTGGCCTCAAGTTTCAAACCACCGCCAATGGCGGAAAAAATCTTTTTGATCTCTCTGATCTTGCTTGGCAATCCCAGGTCTCCTCGAAAAACAACACCCTGGGCTTCATGAGAATGACCCAAGCTCATTTTATAGGGATTTTGTTGAAAGCCCAAAAAGCGATCAAAAAAAGGCAATGCAAGAAGGCGATCTTCAAGTTTGTGTGCACCTCGGGCTTATCAAGCCTTTGAAGCGCAGCTTGGGGCGGGGCGTCTGTCTCGCGATAATTGGAGATCTTCGTCCAAGAATCTGATGGATGGGGATGTGGCCATTATTGCTGATATTCTTAACGAAGCGTCTTTGATCTGTGGCAAAGACTTGGTTTGTACGAATACCGGGATCCCCAGTTACCCTGGTAAATGCGCGCAGGAATTCGTTTTAGATAAGGATACGGTTATTTCGAAAAAGTGCCTTGAATGCTTTAAGACCCTTCATTCTTTTAAAACCTCGAAGGTGTTCGATGCGATCTTAAGAAAGCATGCAAAAGAGCGCTATGAAGCGATTAAGAGCCTTGTGAACATGACGCAAAACGATCAGGAAACAGAAGATTATATCGACGCCTATGGTGATCCGGACAATGATCTGGAAAACGGCGGAAATCATAGTACGGGAAAAGAAAATCAAAATTAGCCGTAAGTCGGTCGAGGCTGTGCCTTACTGGACGGAGTTTCGACGGGGGTGGGTTGGTGGCTGCCTGACTCCAAAATAGTGTTTAATATCAGATGGCTGTTGCTGCGGATTCCGAGCGATTAGCGATTAAGGTGGTGCGAATCCCGCGGCTTGGAGGGATGCTAGGACTTTCCTGCGTAGTTCGGGGGGGATTTCTCGTGCGACCCCAAAAGTTTCTAAAAAGTTTTTGGTTATATACTTCACAAGGGCCCTGAATTCGCGTCCCCAGGTTACAAGGCGCGAATAGGGGCGCCTATCCCAAAAGCCCTTGTCTTTAGCGGGGTCTCGAAAAGCTTCGCCCTTTTTGGCGCCGGTGATCTGGAAAGCGATTTCGCCCGCAAAACGTCTCAGGAAACTTCGAAACTCCTTTTGCGCGACCGTGTATTGCTTCGTCTCGGTCTTGACGAGTAGGTGGAGGTGGTTGCCTCCGTTGACGAAGCGGTAGACCTTGATGTGGTAAATTCGTGCACATTCTTCGAGTATCTTTTCGATACGGGCCTTGTTTTTTTGAGTGAGAAACGACCATGCGCCTTTGGCCCGAGTGGATCTCAAAACAAGATGAATCGCATGTTTGTGAGAGAAGGGCCGCGCTTCTTTGCGTTTTCCTTTAAGGATTTCGCCGCCATGATCAATGCGAAGTTTCGGGAGGAAAGAGAGCTGTTTCACGGGGTTGAGCGTAGCGCAGGAGGGGGGTGTGGGCAATATTTAAAAACGATGTTGTTTGCTGTTTTATTATAGGGGCTATGGTATTAGTTAAGTTTTAGAAGAGGTGCGCTACCCACTCGCGCGCCTCCATCCCTCTCT
Organism: Oligoflexia bacterium; assembly: GCA_903881565.1. Classification (GTDB taxonomy): domain Bacteria; phylum Bdellovibrionota; class UBA1018; order UBA1018; family UBA1018; genus CAIRTR01. Next base: position 9,223 of record CAIRTR010000008.1, read on the forward strand.
CGCTCCGGACCTGGTACATGTTTTACACTTTAGATTCAGGACATCATTTTCGCTCTTGGATGCACTATTGTGCTCTTGATTCGGCACAGGGATGAATCACTGGTCTTGGCCCGGGCAGGCGATTTCGCGGCTCTGTTTTAACTCTTGGCGCCGGATCTTCGACGGGGTGGGGCATCTTGACTCTGCCCAAGAACTAATCGCGTGTTAAACAATTAACGGCAGAATGAGCGGTTCCTCTTGGCATTCGAATGCAAAATGAAGTGCGCGAGGGGGGCGAATCACGGCATTGTCACCGCAGTGTCAGCGAAAACAGCCCGCGTCACAAACTCGTCCGAGGCCGCCCTTCCATGAGAATGTTCTAAGTCCCTGAACTTAAAGCGCGCAGTCTGCACCCGCGCGGGTTAGCCCAGTCGGGCCGCCGCGCGCCGAAACCACCCGAAAACCAAATAAAGCCCAAGCCTCAATCTGGCACCCAAACTGCACAAGGCAGACCCGACCGCAAGATGCGGCTCATACTACTCCTCTCTCTCAGCCCTCAGGAATCGTCCTGGGGGCTTTTTTTTTGCCCGCACCTCATCTATAACCAAGCCATGTCTTTACCCCCAAACGATCGCACGACCGAACGCGCACGCCCCCTTCCTCCCTCCGAGGCCGCGAAAATTCTCGCGGCTCGCAAGCCTGAGTGGCTCAAGATCAGAGCGCCGGGGGGTGAGAAGTACGCTGAGATCAAAGGCCTGCTGCGTGGCCAGAAGCTCCATACGGTGTGCGAGGAGGCCCATTGCCCGAATCTCTCGGAGTGTTGGGCCAGTGGAACCGCCACTTTTATGCTGGGTGGTGACATTTGCACGCGGGCGTGTCGTTTTTGTGCGGTGAAGACGGCAAGGATTCCTCCGGCTTTGGATCCCAATGAGCCGCTTCATGTCGCGCAAAGCATTGTGGCGCTGAAGCTCAAATACGTCGTGCTCACTTCGGTTGATCGCGACGATATGGCGGACGGTGGTGCGGGACATTTTGCAGAGACGGTCAAAGAGATCAAGGCGCGCGATGCAGCCGTTTTGGTCGAAGCGTTGGTTTCGGATTTTCGCGGCGATCGGCGCGCGATTGAAACTGTGGTGGAATCTCATTTGGACGTCTACGCCCATAATGTGGAAACTGTCGAAAGACTTCAGTATCGGGTTCGGGATCCACGGGCGGGTTACGCGCAATCGCTTGAGGGGCTGCGGTACGCAAAGGAGTTTGCGGTTAAAAAGGGGATTCCGTTATTGACGAAAAGCTCGGTGATGTTGGGCTTGGGTGAAGAAGATGCGGAGCTTCGCGCGACGTTTGCGGATTTGCGCAAGGTGGGCGTTGATATTTTGACCTTAGGTCAGTATCTGCGGCCTTCGATGACGCATTTGCCGGTAGAGCGTTTCTATACGCCTGAGGAGTTTGAGGCGTTGCGAGTGGTGGCTGAGAGTTTTGGTTTTACGTATGTAGCTTCGGGGCCTTTGGTTCGCTCGAGTTACAAGGCAGCGGAGTTTTTTCTGACCAAGGAAATTAAGAAGATTAAGGAGACTACGAATGCAATTCACACTCCCTGAAATGGGTGAAGGCGTTAATGAGGGCGAACTGGTTAAGTGGAAAGTAAAGCCCGGGGAGCAAGTGAAATACGATCAGCCTCTTTGCGAGGTGATGACGGACAAGGCGACAGTCGAGATTCCTTCTGCTTTTCAGGGAAAAGTCGCTGAACTTCATGTCAAAGAGGGTACGGTTGTCAAAGTAGGACAGCTGATGCTCACCTTTGAAGGGGCGCCTGCGCCGCATGCGGCGGCAGCGGTGGCCGCCACTCCCGCACCGGTCGCGGCGCCGGTTGCGCAAAGTGTTTCGGCTCTTCCATCCTCCGGGCTCCGCGAACTTGTTCGCGTTCCTGCGGCGCCCTCGACTCGCAGACTGGCCCGAGAGTTAGGCGTTGATTTAGCGCGGGTACAGCCTTCAGGTCCTCACGGACGTGTGATGCGCGAAGATGTTGAGCACATGCTTAAGGGCGGCCCGAGGGCGGTCAGGTCTGTGTCTAAGGCGGACGAGCGGATTCCGCTGCGAGGCCTTCGCAAGAAAATTGCCGAAAAAATGCGGCAATCCAAGGATCACGCCGCTCACTTCACTTACGTCGAAGAGGCGGATGCCACGGAACTTGTGAAGCTGCGAAACACGGCAAAAGAATTTGGGGCTCAGCAGGGCGTCAAGATCACATACTTGCCATTTTTGATGAAGGCGATGGTCGCAGCGCTTAAGAAGTATCCACTACTGAATGCTTCTTTAGATGAGCAAGCCGGCGAAATCATCGTGAGGCATGTTTATAATATCGGGCTTTCGATTCAAACTGATGACGGGTTAACGGCGCCGGTGGTAAAAGATGTCGAAAACAAAAGCATCATGGCGATCGCCAAAGAGATCGAAGATCTTGTGGTTCGAGCCCGGGCGAAGAAGTTAACGCGTGAGGATTTTGAAGGCGGCACAATCACGGTGACCAACGCGGGCTCGATTGGCGGGCTTTTTGCCACGCCGGTCATTAATTATCCAGAAGTCGCCATTCTGGGATTCAATAAGATTTTCCGTAAACCGGTGGCAAAAGTCATTCGCGGGCGCGAAAAAGTGGTGGTGCGGG
>CAIRTR010000009.1 GCA_903881565.1 Oligoflexia bacterium
GCCCCTCAGAAACGGCAAGAAGCGATTGACGGAATTTCTGAAGTGCTTTTGAAGCTTTCTGAAAAAGGTCCTACCGCTTCTGAGCTTAAGCGGGCTCATGAGTATTATCTGGGCCGGCGCGCGATGGAGCTTCAGAGTGATTCAGCACTTGCGGCTCATTTTGGCCTTCAAGTTCTTTATGGCATTCCTCATTTGAGCGATGAGGAGGTCATCAAGAGAGTGCGCGCTGTCACGGCTAAAGATATCCAGAATGTGTGCCGCAAGTATTTTGTGGATTCATATCTCGTAACGAGCGTGGTGGGTTAGGGAGTAAAAGGAGTAAAAGGAGTAAGAAGGAGCGCTTGATGTTTCAAAGTTTTGCTCTGACGTTTACGGCGATTTTTGTAGCCCTCGATATTATCGGGACGTTGCCCATGTATATTGCGATGACGCAACAAATGGGCAAAAAGGAGCGGGACAAAGTCGTCAACGTTTCGATGGCCGTGGCGTTGATTGTCGCGCTGGTCTTTGTGATCGTGGGTGAGGGGATTTTCAGATTTCTGGGGATCACGCTTTTTGATTTCAAGATCGCCGGGGGCTTGGTGCTTCTTTTGGTCTCGCTTGCCGATTTATTGGGGCGGCATGAGGCCACCAATCGTGCCTCGGGTTCTACGGGGGTGGTTCCGCTAGCCGTACCTTTGATAACGGGGCCGGGCGTGATCACGACTTTAATCTTGCAGGTTGGGAACGCAGGCTACCTTTTTACGGTCACGGCGCTTCTATTGAACTATCTCTTTGCCTGGCTCCTATTGCGACGCTCGGATCGCGTCACTGCCCTGATTGGCCAGGATGGGACGGTGGTGGTTTCAAAAATTGCAGCCCTCCTGCTTGCCGCGATTGCAGTGGGCATGATCCGCGGGGGCGTGTTTGAGGCGATTCGCGCGGGGCATTTCTTGAATTAACGTGGCTTGACGCGCGTGATGCATTCCTTTTTGGAATGATTCATATTGCTTCTATTTATTATCGAAATGGGCTTCGGCGGCTTATATCCTCCTGCAACTACTAACTCGTTTCTAAATAGGAGAATGATTTATGAAAGTTCAGAAGTTTTCTTTGGGTTCTTTGGGAGCTGTATTTGCTGCCGTTCTTGGGTTGGTTTCAGCCACAACTTTAATGGCGCCTTCTCAGGCGCAAGCCGGAGTTTCCAGTAACGTCCTTGAAACCGCCGGCGAAGTTTTCCTCAAAGGCTCCATTGATGGCAAGAGCATGTTCATGGTGCTTGGGATGAAAGACGCCAAAGACAGTGTCAAAGATATCATGGACTGGGCTGTGGATGAACAGGATCTGACCGATCTTCGTGATGATATTACTAATAAGAGCCATAATGGCGACTTTGCGGACGCCGCAAAAGATGGCGCCGATTTATCCAAAGAAGCCGCTCAGCAATTTTTCAGCACTCCGTGGAAATCGCTTAAGGAAATTCCTAAGGCTTATCGCGTGAGTTTTGATCGCGCACAAGAAGCTTATTATGGATCAAAAAATCCAGTGGCTGGCGCTCTTAAATACAGCGGCTGGGCGGTTTGGGCCAATATTCAGGGCGCTTATTACCTAGTGATTGAAGCTCCTGTCGAATTCGTGGCTCTGTCGGTTGCGACAGTCGGCGCGGTTCCCGCGGCGATTGCGCTTCATGGGATCGTCATTGCTTGGGATGTGACAAAAGTCGTGGTCAAGTTCACAGCAGGCGTAGTGGCCTCTGCTGCGGTCGCAACTTACGCGTTCGTCACCTCAAGCACGGCTACCGCTCTTACCTTGATTGCAGGCGGCGCAGTGGGCGTGTTTAAGGGTGGAAAATGGCTCTTCTACGGTCTCCCTTATAGTCTCTTTCACCCCGTGCAAGTTGAGAATCTGACGGGATTTGCTTTTGCCGATGAGCAAACGTTTGCAAATTTTGCGCTTGAGTACCTTAAGGCACGCCAGGCTTCGATGCACTTGGTGGCAGTGGCTTCTGAAATTGGAAAATACAATAGCCGTGTAACGCTCTCGTTGAGCGACGATTCAGGCAAAGCGATCGACGCGGCCGTTTTGAAGTTCAGCTCCAAAAAAGGAAACGTCGTCATGTCCCTGGATGCGACTCGCAAGTATTACAAGCTTCGCCGCCAAGCGAATCCTGAAATGTCTCGCTCAGAAGTGAAGTCCATGATCCATGGCGAGTTCATGACTCTTCTTCAGGACATCGAGAAGGCTTATCAAGATTCACAAGAATCAAAAAATCCTAAGTCCCCCCAGCCTGAAACCCTCCTGTCTCAGGCAGGTTAGGAGAGAGTTCAAAACAAACGTTTTGGGTTCAAATTCCGGGGGTTGGCACGAAGCCGATCCCCGTTTTTTTTGTAATTGCCCAGTAACTTGCGCGGGTTGGCCCGGGGAGGGGCAGGCGGAGGGAGGGCGCTCTGGGCGTGGCCTGGGTCAGGCTGCTGCGGCTTGTGTAAAACCAGTGCGCTGGATTTGTGGAAGAACGATTTGAGAGATGGTCTCGGCTAATGAGGGGATTTTCCCAGCTCGGGACACCCGATCCGAGACGTAGCTCCAATAAGAGATGCCGAGTTTTCGGCACGTAGCAAGCAGACTCAAAAATGTGTCACTCGCTTTTGCGCCCCGAATGGAGCGGAAGCAGTTTCGGATTTTTCGTTGGATCACCTTTTCACGGATGTCGAATTCGGCGGGGTTGTTGTGCAAGGGGATCTCCGGCCGATCTAGGACCAGCAAAAGAGAGGCGCGCTTTTTTGCCGTCTTCTTGATCTGATGATTGAGGGCAAAGTAGTCTGTCGTGGGTGAGAACAGCTCATCGAACCATTGGGCCAGTCGTCGCTTTCCCCTCTCATCTGGGGCTTTTCGATAGGATCTCTTTGTCAAATTCTGACTCGGTATAAAGTTTTTTGCCACTCAGTTTGGTTAAGGTGCGGACCAGGTTACGATTGCTGATCTTGTCCCTCATATAACCCAGCGCCGTTTCGTTAATCATGTATTTTAACTCAAATCCGCCAATAAGTGCCCTGATTGCAGAGCGGCGATCCTTGCTCATCGAGGTCGAGAATGAACAACAGAAGTCATTAGTCGTTACAATCGTGAACACGTTTTTGCCGTTAAGGCGTGCCCCCGTGTCATCGATATGCTGATACCCCTGCTTCTGGATGCTGGCACACCGGGCAGCCTCTTTCTCATCGTGAAAGACTTGATTCGAATGATCCAGCAGGATCTCGCCGATTTGCCCCTCAGAGATCTGCACGCCAAACCCTCGAAGAAGCGTGTACAATACTTTTTGAGTGATGCGGCACTGATAATGGAGGGTGAGAACCATGGCACGAATCCCGGGACCAAATTCATGCCCCCGATAGGCTTCCGGCAATTTTGATTCATAGGATTGATGGGCGGAGGCTTCGTCCCACCGCTCAAGGATAAAGCGGGTGTTTTCCGGCGAGATAATAAGATCCTGAATCACTACTGCGCGCGTGCCCTTGCTCTTCGCATTCATTGGAAGCTTGGATCGGTCAATGGGGATACTCCGAGTTTGCGTGATCGTGATTTTGTCGAGTTTAGTGCGTTTGGCTCCCTTCAGGCGCGCCACTTCGTCTTTGAGCTGTTGGTTCTCGTCACTCAGATCCGTGATCTTCTTTGTCATTTCCTCAATCGTGTTGCGAAACGTCTTGATGGCCTCCCTGAGGGTATCAAAGGGGAGTTTTGCGATGCCTTCGATGGCAAGTTTTTGAATATCCTTAAGTGACATGGGCTTAAGCTGATCGGTAGCATATGTTTATATACTTGTAAACCCATTGCCCCAATGTTATTTAGTAAAGCATGAGAGTTAAAGCTCAATCCTTTTTGCCTGGATTTAATTCGAAGACCGTCGATATCTCGCATGGCGGGGATCACTCAAAGAATAAACGCAAAATCAGGCGCCCCATTGATCCCAAGCAAGCTCTTCATGTGGTATTGCGATCATCCATGGCTCGAGGGGCGAATTCGATGCTCCACCCCAAGCACTGTGATCACATTTATGATTTTACTGAAGCTCTCGCTAAACGCTGGGGAGTACGGCTTTATCGCTATGCAAACGTAGGCAATCATATTCATCTTTTGATAAGAGTTCCGTCACGGATTATATGGAAAAGGTTCTTGCGAGAGCTCGCTGGTGGGATCGCTATTATCGTCACAGGCGCTAAGAAGGGTGCCTCACTGAATAAGAACGAAACTGGGCGGAGCTTTTGGGATCATCTGACGTTTACGCGGATCGTTCACTTCGGTCGAGACTTCAAAGGTATGGGGCGATACCTCATCAAGAATCTCTTCGAAGCAGCCGGAGTTCCTATGAAAGCACTTCTCGCCCAGGGCTACCGGATCATGAGGATTGAATCAGACGGCGCTCCACCCTAACCCGTGAGCCACGCCCAGAGTTCCCCCGCCGCCTGCCCCTTCCCGGGCCAACCGCCGCAAGTTACTGGGTAATTACTTTTTTTGCGTATCTAGCTGACATCACAGCTAAAAAGTCATCGTCCAAACGCACATTGCCAGCACCCCTTCTTTGGTTCATAATTAGTGTGTTGTGCAAAATTTATCCCGGGGGGGAAACGTATGAAGTTTAGACATATGATGTTTGGAGCATTGCCAGTGTTGGGGATGGTCGTTGTTGGCAACGCGTTTGCGGTAAAGACGGCAAGCACGATTCCTCAGCTTGTTCTTTCGGCTTCCGGAAAAAAAGTGTCATGTACTGCGGCAGGCTATACCAGCGCTGCGCCTGCTAAGATTAAGTGGTCATTAACTGCTCCTGGATCGATAGGGCAAAGTGAGTACGGGACATGCCCAGGGGAAATAGACTTAGGAAATTACTCACAATGCTATTACGTAGGTGCGCATAAGCTGACTGGAATAGTCACGTTTAAGGCTGGCGCACTATATACTCCACCTATCGCCGGAGACCCCCCTGAAACCTATTATCAACCTGGGCTTCCTGTAACGATTTCCAATCCTTCGACCTGCTGTGACTATGCGAATACGGCCATAAAGGCCCAGCAAGATAACATTGCTTTGGGGTGTGGCTTTCAGGGGGCCCCCTGGAATCCAAAAGGTGATGATCACTACAACTGGTGTGAGGTAACCGCCGTAAGCATAGTCAATCAAGGCACGACAGATCGCACCGCAAGACTCGCCAGTTGCAAAACCTGCAATGCTTATGCAGATGCGGCTGTCGCAGCTCAAGCCGTGAACGTGAAGAAGAATTGTGGTGGTTCCAGTGCGGGTTGGGGCGCAGCCCTTTGGAATAGTGATCGAAAAGTGCATTTTGATCTTTGTATCGGTTCGACTGCGGCGACTATTGCAGGTCTTGCAAAACAGCGAAGTGATCGTTTAGCTACCTGTAAGTGAGCGTAGAGGCAGGCCATTTTCCGGATTCCAAATCTCCCTTAAAATAGACGTTGACACAGCGCGTTTAGGGCGCTATTTAGCGGCGATTATCAGGGGGATTTTCCATGAAAGTTCAGTCGTCATTTTTTGGGGTTTTGGCAATCGTTTTGGGCTTGGGCTCGATGGTTTCGGCAATGCCTTCGCAAGCCAGGGCCGATCTTTCCGGCAACGTTATTGAAACCGCAGGCGAGGTTTTTCTCAAAGGCTCCATTGATGGCAAGAGCATGTTCATGGTGCTTGGAATGAAAGACGCCAAAGACGCGGTGAAGAACATCATGGACTGGGCGGTGGACGAAAAAGGCCTCGCTGAAGTAGGGCACGACATCTATAATAAAGACCATCTCGATGACGTGTCTGATGCGGTTAGTGGCGGCGCCGATCTCTCAAAAGAAGCTTCGCAGCACATTTTCAGCGCTCCGTGGAAAACGCTTGCGAAAATTCCCAAGGCCTACCGCGTGAGTTTTGATCGCGCGCAGGATGCTTATTATGGATCAAAAAATTCCGTGGCGGGCGGTCTAAAATACGCCGGTTGGGCCGTTTGGGCCAATATCCAAGGCGCTTATTACCTGATTATTGAAGCGCCGGTGGAATTTGTCACTCTGACGGCCGTGACTGTAGGGGCGGTACCGGGAGCCATTGCGCTTCAAGGGTTGGTCATTGCTTGGGATGTCACCAAAGTCGTGTTTAAATTTGCGGTCGGTGTTGCCGCTTCTGCTGCAGTTGCAACCTATGCGTTTGTCACTTCGAGCGCGGCGACCGCGCTGACCTTGGTTGCGGCGGGTGGCGTGGCTGTTTTCAAGGGCGGAAAGTGGCTTTTCTACGGACTGCCTTACGGCTTTTTTCATCCGGTTCAAGTCGAGAATCTGACTGGGCTAGCCTTTGGTGAGCAGCAAGCGGTTGCCGGTTTTGCATTTGAATACCTCAAGTCGCAACAAGCGGAGATGCACCTCGTGACGGTGGTTTCTGAGATTGGTAAATATAACAGTCGGATCACGCTTGCGCTCAAGAATGCCGAGGGCGAGACAATTGATGCGGCGATTTTGAAGTTCACTTCCAAAAAAGGAAACGTGGTGATGACCTTGGATTCGACTCGCAAATACTTTAAACTCCGCCGTAAGGCTTCTCCTGAACTCAGTCGCTCAGAAGTGAAGTCACTGATGTCAGGTGAGTTCCTGACCCTGCTTCAGCAGATCGAGAAGGCTTATGCGGAATCAAAAAACGATGATGCCGCCCAGCCTGTGGTGCGTGAAGCCCTGGCGGGATAGTGGATGGTGGGTATGAAAAACGGACTCCAGCTTAAGCTGGGCCGAGGCGTAAAAGTAACCAAACCAGGCAGCTCTCAGCATGAGTGACCTTCGGTTGACGCTGCACCCGCCGATCTCCTCACGAACGTCTTAAGTAGTGGTCCGCGATATTCACTAGAAAAAACAAAACCCTAGCTAAGACCATGAGACGCTGGGATTTTTGCAGTTCTTTCTGCTTAAGTTTCTCTAGTTTCCACCGATGATAATAATAGGTGTTTATTCTATTATTTTTCATAGGGATCACCTCCTTTCTTTTTACGAAGAAGGGAGGTAGTTCCGTCTACTCCGCCTGGTTTGGCGGGTTCCCAGAGAGCAAAATCAATACCAAATATGAGATGAGCGCGTGATCGAGCCTGTATCGCGCTAGTGGCTTGAAGTCCGATTTCCAAACACGCTGACTGATTTCCATTCACCAATTCCTCATTTTATCCCGTATTATTTTGGCACGATCCTTTCATAGGTTTTCCGCACAACGGAGGATCGTATGAAAAAGGAAAAATCAAATCCCTTAAACGAACGAGGTCAGGGGCTCACCGAATACATTATGCTCATGCTTTTGATTTCGGTGGTTTCGATTGGCGTCACCCGAAGCATGGGCGGAATTATCAAAAACAAAATCAAACTCGCGACCAGTGCGATTAATAGCGGAATCAAGATCGCAGACGACGCAAAAGGTGCTAGCGGGAGCGCGCCAAGCCAAGGTGGCGGTGGCGCATTTGGGGGGCTCGGAGGACTAGGCGAACTCGCGGGAGGCCTCTTTGGCTCCGGATCTGAAGACTAACTCAGGTCAGGCGCTCACGGAACTTCTCCTGAGTCTCATGATGATTGTCCCGCTCCTCGTTGGGGCGGGACATTTATTGATGAGTTGCTGGGCGCGAATTCCGTGCGAGGTTTATCTCTTTCAGCAAACCCGGGCTTTTTTGGAGGACCCAAACGCACTCACGGTGCAGGCCACCGGCGTAACCCTCAAACGAGAAGACGGAATTGTTGAAGGTCAGATCCAATGCGGGAAAAACACCCGAAGGCTCAGATTGTCAGAAATTCCTGAATCGGCGGATCCGTTGAGCGGACTGATGGATCTGAAGAAACGAGTTTTGCGATGATTCGAAACTCAAGAGGTGCCATGCACGTTCCGATGGCGCTTGTGGTGATGGCGTTGATGTTTTTGGCTTTTGGAGTGTGGAGTGGTTTGCGCACCCATCGCTTAAGAGTCGAAACTCAACTTCGGATGGATCGTTGCGTGAAAACAAAGGCAGTCAAGTTGCGGGAAATGTTGGGGCTTATTGGGGAAACGAACGATGCGATTAGTGCCATGAGAAGAGGGATGATCCCGCTGAGTATCATTGGGTTGGGAGAAGTCGATGAAATGGGGATGCAGGGATTGGTGATGTACCAAGATCTGTTGCTCAAGGCCTGGGAACTGGAGCAGCTCCTTTGGCGAGTCAACCGCGGGTGTGATCGAGCAGGGGATGAGCCATTTGCCTTGCCCACGCTGAAGCTCAGGCGTGATCCGGATGATTTTCTGGGGCCGCAAACCCTTGATTGGGAGGGGGATTGGCCTGAGGAATTTTACTTTGAGCTGCGACATGCTCAGGTGCGCTCAACCGTTCGAGTTTTTCAAGAGGAGTATGACGAAAATGAACCTACAAATTGGAGGGCTCAGTGGAGTACTGCAAGAAAAGTGGAGAAAGTGGGCAGGTATTTTTCGAATCCCTTCTCTGGGTGGTTCTAATCAGCACCTCGCTGGTGCTATTTTTAAAAGGATACAGCAGAGATTTCACGCTTCTTCAAACCGCGATCCGGCGCTCCTGCCCGCAAGAGGGACCCGTTCAGCGCGAGCAAGGGTCTTGGGTCGAGCACTTTTTCCCGTTTTGATTCTGGTGACTTCTCTAGGAATCGGAGCCTGGGCCTATCGCGTTTCTCGCTTTGAGGCCCTCATCGAATGGGAGCGCACTCATTATCCTCCCGCAGAGGCCTGGCGAAACGCGCTGGAAAAAAGAGGTTTCCATGAAGTGCTGGATCCTCGAAAAACGAGCGCAGTACTTGCGGCACTGCCCGTTGAGGACTCCGAAATGCCGATTCAAGTTTGGCGAGACCGAGATTGGGCTTGGGTGGTTTTCGTTACCCCAGAAGCCCGGGGCCCTCATTTTTTCTGCGCTCAGTGTGAATTCAAGGGCGGTTCTGGTGGCGTTTCTCCAGGCATTCGATTTCAGTCGCTCGATACGCAACAGGGCGGCTGGCCGGTATTGGGTGCCGTAATAGCGGAAATTGACGCGAGCGGCCTTATTTCGAAGAAGTCGCTCGCCCAAAACAAGCAAAAGGCTTTGGATTTACATGATCCGCGTGAGGTCTTTTACTAGAGAGGTCCAGTGGTCTCTTGACAGATTGCATAATTAACGGTTATTTCCCCTTCATCATGACAAAACACGATGAGTCTTCGATCCTCGCAGTCGGTTCGCTCGCTTTTGATTCCATTGAAACTCCCGCAGGCAAAGCGGATCAGGTTTTAGGCGGGTCAGCCAACTACTTTTCCATCGCGGCGTCCTTCTACACTCCTGTGCAAGTGGTCGGGGTCGTGGGCGAGGATTTTCCTTCCAATCACTTGGCATGGCTGAAAACCCGAAAGATCGACGTCCAGGGTATCGAAGTTGCCAAGGGCAAGACTTTCCATTGGGTGGGAAGCTACGATAAGAACCTAAACGAAGCTAAAACCGTTTCAACGGCGCTCAATGTGTTTGAGCACTTCAATCCGAAGCTGTCGGATGCCCAAAAGAATTCCCCTTATGTCTTCTTGGCCAACATTGACCCCGTGTTGCAACAGCGCGTTTTGGATCAGGTGAAGGCCCCACGAATCGTCGCTTGCGATAGCATGAACTTTTGGATCAATGGTAAGCTCGAGGAACTCAAGAAGACTCTCGCGCGCGTCGACATCCTCTCTATTAATGAAGGCGAGGCCTTCTTGCTTTCAGGACAAAAGAGTCTTTTACAAGCCGCGAAATTTATTCGTGCCTTGGGCCCCAGTGTCTTGATCATTAAACGGGGCGAGTATGGCTCAAGTCTCTTTACTGAGTCCGGGACGTTCTTGGCTCCTGCCTTTCCTGTGTCCAAAGTCGTGGACCCCACGGGCGCGGGCGATAGTTTTGCGGGCGCCTTCATGGGCTACCTGGCTGAAGCCGGGATCCATCGCGATATGGCGAAAACGGATCCAAAGCTGTTTGATACGATTTTGCGCAAGGCCGTAATGGCGGGGTCTGTCATGGCAAGTTTCACGGTTGAAGACTTCAGCGTTCATCGGTTGATGCGTCTGGAGAGTGAAGAGCTCGTGACACGGCAACACTCATTGATGCGCATGATTGCTGTCTAAGAGATCTCCTGATAGGTTGTCCGAGCATGAACTCTGCTCGCTCGGTACACCGGATTCGTATTTTTCTTGGGCTTCTTACAATTTGGACAATCTGGGCGCTCTTTTTCGGAGGAGCGTGGGCTTCTTCTGAAATCACCGGCTTCTACTCAAGACTGAGGGAAGAGACGCTTCAGAATTCTTATGAGCTTCAAATTCTGCGTTCTACGGTCGAGCAAAAAAGTGCGCAAAGCTATACGGCTTGGACGCGTTGGATGCCACGCGTGGATCTGCAACTTATCCAGTCGCGGGCGCAGGATTATTCGTTTGTCACGAGTGGCGCTCTGGGGATTTTGGGGCAAAATTTTAGACCTGAACCCCTTTCTCTCGCACGCTGGGAGCTCTCCTCCACAATGCCCCTTTATCGGCGATCCGTTTTTCAGGGCGTAACGCTTGCTTTAGCCGAGAAGCAGCAGGCGCAAATGCAGTTGGAACTCAAACTCAGTGAAGTGGATTGGCGGCTTCGCATGTTGGCGGGTTCCTATCTCTACGAGGTCTATCGGTTGGTGGCGCTTGAAAGCGCAGCGGCACTTGCGAAAACGACGTTAAAAGAAGCGGAGCTCAGTTTTACTTTGGGACAAAAGACGAAAGTTGATGTCTTGAGAGCGAAAGCTAATCTTGTGCTCATGGATTCAAAAAAAGCGGGTTTCGAACAAGCGCGCGTTGCCGCTTGGAACACTTTGTTTGAATATGTGGGGGTCTCACAGGAGCGTGCAAAAGGGTTGGAGCTTGATCGTCAGTTTCTGTCCAAAATTTCACCTCATGATTTAGGTGAGACCCAGGTTCTTGATGCCGTAAATGGCTTGGTGGAGCTTGAGAAGGCGTTGATTCCGGTGGAGCCCTATCTCGCTTCAGATGCGCCTGCGCAGAAAGTGGCGTTGCGACTTTCTGCGCAGAGTGCCGTTTTAAGAGGTCTCGTGATTGAAGAAGAGCTGGCGCATTCACGCGCTAAAACGGTGATGAATACGGAGTGGCCCGAGCTCTTGTTGAAGGGGAGTCTGAACAAACAAGCTCAAGATTGGAACGGGGCCTTGTCTTCTGGAAATCAATCCTATTCGGCGGCCGTGGTGCTGAGTATTCCGCTGTTTTCGGGGGGGAGTACGATCAGTACTTACCTGGAGCAGGTCCAGGCCCAAAAGGCGGCGGAGACGAAGTTGCGCAAAGACGCGGATCATTTGCGGGCCGAAGTCGAGAATCAACTCAATCAGATTCGCGCCTTGAAACTACAGTGTGACTCGCAGCAGGTCGCCTTGGCGCAACACGAAGAGATCGTGAGATTGTCGCAAAAAAGTTATCAGCTGGGGAAAATGAATCTCTCCGAAGTGCTCTCGAGCCAAAATGATCTTTTCGATACGAAAGTGGGACTCATGAAAACACGACTGGATCTTGGAGCGGTGGCGCGACAGTGCGCGTGGAACCTGGGGGAGCTGCAGCCATGAAAAACTATTCGAAGCTAGGGTTGCTGATGGGGGCCGCATTTTTTGCGATCGGATGCTCCAAGCCCGTTACCTTGCGAGCAGCGAAGGTCGCGAAAACTAATGTCGAAGCTTCAATTACCACGACGAGCGCCGGGACCGTGAGTGCGGACCAACAAGCGATTTTAGATTTCGGAACGGTGGGAAGAATTTCGAGAATTTTTGTCAAGACGGGCGATCACGTTAAGACGGGGCAAGACCTGGCCCAACTTGAAAATACAGATTTGAAATCCGTGTTTGCAGACTCGGAGCGAGAAGTGAAGCGTACCGAGGAGCTTTTTGCGGCAGGACTGGTTTCACAGGCGGCGCTAGATACCGCACGCAAGTCACTTGAAGTGGCCCGTTCCGGTTTTGAAAAGACGATCATCCGGGCGCCTTTTGAGGGCGTGGTCACGGAGCTTAATCTGGAGGTCGGAGAGTTTGCGCAAGTGGGCTCTGGGGCGTCCAAGAAGGCCCCCATTCGTTTGGTCGATCTCAAGCCAAGGATTATTCACGGCGATGTTGATGAAGTGGATCTTGGGAAACTCAAAGTGGGGATGGCGGCTCGAGTGAAAATTGCGGCGGCCCGGGCGGAACCTTTTCAAGCGGTGCTTCAGCGGGTCGTTCCGTTTGTGAGTACGGCAAAAGAACAGGATCGAACCTCTGAAGTGGAGCTGCGGATTCAGGAGCAAGCGCAGACGGTGATTCCGGTGGGGGCGTCGGCCACCATCGAGATCATTACGGACGCGCGCAATGGCGTTCTGGCCATTCCCTCGCGCGCGATCTTGGGATTTTCGGATAAACGCTATGTTTTTAAGGTCGTCGAGGATCGTCTCGTAAAGACCGATATCAAGCTTGGCATCGGAAACTACGCTCGCACGGAGGTGGTTTCGGGCTTAAGTGAATCCGACGTTGTGGTTTTTGCACCCTCAGACCTTGAACTAAAAGAGGGCATGAAAGTGAAAGCTGAACAAGTCTCATGGCTTTAATTGAGATCTCCAAAGTCACAAAGACTTTTACCATGGGCCATGAGCAAATTCATGCGCTTCATGAAGTTTCTTTTGAAATCAAAGAAGGCGAGTTTCTCTCCATCATTGGACCGTCTGGCAGCGGCAAATCAACGCTGATGAATATTCTGGGGCTTTTGGACAGCCCCACGACGGGCACGTTTCGTCTGGATGGTCGTGATGTCAGTAAATTATCAGACGACGAACGCGCTCATCAGCGAAATCAAAAAATCGGCTTCGTCTTTCAAACCTTTAATCTTCTGCCGAGAGTGTCGGCGGTTCGCAACGTCGAGATGCCGCTGGTGTATTCGGCCAGTTATGACCGCAGTTTTTCTAAAGCCAAAATTCGCGAGATGGCCGTGCGTGCGCTGACCCAGGTGGGGTTAGCCGATCGAATCACGCATCGGCCGAATGAATTATCGGGGGGGCAGCGCCAGCGGGTTGCCATTGCACGCGCCATTGTGAATCAGCCCAAAATCCTGTTTGCGGATGAACCCACGGGAAACTTGGATTCGCGTTCCGGAACGGAGATTTTGTCACTTTTTAAAGAGCTTAATACAAATGGGGTGACGGTGATTTTGGTCACGCACGATCCTAAAATCGCCTCTTTTGCCAAACGCACCATCGAACTTTTTGATGGCAAAATTAGTCGGGATCTTTATGCCGCTGATTGAAGTCCTGTTGCTTGCTTTAGAATCTTTTCGGGCTAACAAAATGCGCGCCGGCCTTACGATGCTCGGAATGATCATTGGTGTCGGGGCCGTCGTATTGCTCGTTTCAATTGGAAACGGGGCGAAGAACTATATCACGCACGAATTTGAGGGGATGGGGACAAATCTCCTGGTCGTGCAACCCGGGCGCACGGACAAAAAAGGGGGCTTTGGGCCCCCTCACATGGGGAGCGCAAAAGAGAAACTAACGATCGGTGATGTCGACGCGCTGGAGCGGCAGAGCTTCAATCTTGATGCCGTGACCGGAATCGTCTTTGGCGCCGGCACCGTCAAATACGAAGACCGCATCGTGAATATCAGCGTCCTGGGTGCAAACGATAGACTGACAAGGATCATGAATATCACCATTGGCCAGGGCACCTTTTTTAGTGCGGATATCGAGTACGGGAGGCGCGTGGCGGTTCTAGGGTTTGAAGTCGCGCGCAGGCTCTTTGGAGATGCGGATCCTCTGGGGAAGCTCGTGAAGATCAATGACAGTGAACATCGGGTCATTGGCGTGACTCAGAAGTCGGGCCAGAGTTTAGGTTTAAATCTGGATGATATGGCCTTTATCCCGACCTTAAGTGCGATGCGGATTTTCAACGAAGATAAGCTGTTTGGAATTCGGGCGCGCGCCAAGGCTAAAGTCAGTGTGGATGATGCGGTCGCCGAAATGACCGAAATCCTCAAAGCCCGGCATCATGGCGAAGAGGATTTTTCGATCGTAACGCAATATTCGATGCTTCAGACCATGAATACGATTTTGGGCATGCTGACTTTTGTTTTAGGCGGCATTGCGATGATTTCGATGGTGGTCGGTGGGATCGGGATTATGAATATCATGCTCGTGAGTGTCACGGAGCGCACGCGGGAGATTGGAATTCGCCGCGCCGTGGGCGCGCGGAGAAAAGACGTTCTTCGGCAGTTTATTGTGGAGGCGATTGCGTTGTCATTGGTGGGTGGCATGCTTGGACTTTTGGGTTCAGTGTTCATCACCTATGTGGTGTATTGGTTTGTGCCGCGCTTTGATATGCGTGCACCTTTATGGGTGATGCTGCCGGCGTTTCTGCTCTCGATGGGAACGGGTGTGATTTTTGGCGTCTGGCCTGCGCGTAAAGCGGCGCGAATCGAGACGATCGACGCGCTAAGGTATGAGTGATCCCGTCGCGCGGGATCTAATAGTATTTCTCTTGGTGGATCGCCGACTTCTCAACACCTTTTTCCTCAAGAATGCTTTTGGTCTCTTGAATCATGGGGCCGTTTCCACAAATATAAAAATCAGCGGTTTTCCACGGAAAATCATCATTCAAAGTTCTTAGGTAATCGGTGACTCGGCCTCTGAATCCCGTCCAGTTTGCGCCTGGCTGCGAAACCGTCGGAATCCACTCGACTGTCGCAAGATCGCAAAGATCGTTGACATAAAGAAGTTCGGACTCGTGCCTGACGCCAAAGAGGCAATAGGCTTTGGTGGGGGCATTGTCTGCATACTGTTTTGAGAGCAAAATAGAGCGAATGGGCGCGATACCGGTTCCGGTTCCAATAAAGACGGGAATGCGTTCAGGGCTCGGGGAAAAGACAAAGTCCCCATAGGGTGAAACCGCTTTGAAAACATCGCCGGGTCGAAGTTTTGCCAGATAGCCTGAGCCGGGTCCCTCTTCGACGACCTTGACACAGAGTTCGACGGGATCTGATTCGGGGGGGGAAGCGATGGAGTAGGCTCGTCTCAAGTTCCGTCCACCTGGACCGGCTCCTGGAATGATCACGCTCGCGAACTGGCCGCCTAGGAAGGAAAAGGGGCGATCGGCTTTGAAGGTGAGCTCAAAAACCGTGGGGGTGAGCATTCGGAACCCTTCAACAGTACACTGAAATTCGGATGCAGCCATAGATTCCCTTAATATCTCATATTGGTGTTTGACGCTACCCCCTCTTTTGGTTAAGAAACCTCCATGTTTGGCTTAAGTCTTGGTCATTTGTTGGTAGTGGCAGTGGTCGTATTATTGTTTGGTAGCCGAAGGCTCCCTGAACTCGGGCACGCGTTGGGCAAAGGCATCGGTGCCTTCAAGCGCGGACTTGAAGGCAAGGGCGTTGAGCCGGATTCAGATGACCCTACGAAACGGCTTCCACCCCAAAGCTAGTTTTACTTGAGAGTACTTACTTGAGAGTACTTACTTGAGAGTAAATGAAAAGGGTTTTGAGAAATCACTTTTCACACCCTGTGCGACGCCCAGAACTCGCCACCAATAGGGTTTTGCTTCAGATGATGCAACGGGTGATATATAGACATAGAAGTTTTCTTTTTGTTCTTTTTCAAGAACCTTGTTTTTGAAATCCCGATCCGTGGCAACTTCTAAAATATAACTATCCGTAAAATTTGTTTTCTGCCAAGTCAGCAGCGCGCGACCCTTGAGTTGGGCCTTGTCATCGGGCTGGGTGAGCATCGGGGGGAAGAAGCTAAAGGTGAACTCCTTCTTAGCGGACTGGACCACAAAGCCATTTTCAAGTTTCGCTTCGATCGAATAGAAAATGGTACCCAAAAGAATTTTGTTCTTATTGAATTCATATCGTGTCGTTTCGGTGTTCTTTTCAACAAGAACCTTGCCTGCCGCATTTGAAACGCGAATCAGATATTCTTTGGCTTCTTGATACGGATTCCATCTTAGAGTCAGGTCAAAGTTTCTGAGGCGATTTCCCCGGATCCGATTGGAGCGTGCGACCACGCCACCGACGAGGGGCTCTTGAAGGGCGATCCCTGCAAATTCAGGAAGGATCGTAAAGTGTCCCTTGGCAGATTCTTCTCCTTTGAGGCGATGAACTTCCCACTCATAGGTTCCGGGAGAGTGGGCGACCCAGCGTTTCATCCCATTCGCATTTTGAAGCTTGAGTTCCTCTCGAAATACTTCCTTTTTGGAATCGCCTTCGACACGGGATAGCGAAATTTCCAGAGCGGATTGCACGGGCGTGGCGGTGAAACTGAATTCGATCATTTTTTCAGGCTTAGCGCTTCCGGTATCGACTTTGAGTGTCTGGCCTTCTGTGGGAGATAGAAGGGTAATTTGAAGCGGAATAATCGCAGGAGTTGGAGAAGGCGTGGGCGAAGGACTCGGTGTCGCAATCGGGGCAGGAGCGGGCCGAGGGGAGACTTTCGGTACCACCGGAGGAGGCGGCGCAACTTGCACGACCTCTTTTTGGTTCTTTTCGAGAACAATCTCTTTTTCCCGCGTTTTCAAAATGATCTTCTTGGTTTTTGATTCCCCGCTGACTCGTCCGCTGATGACTTGAATGATGGAGTCGCGAGAGATTCCCGAAAGCGAGAAGCGAGATTCGAAGGCCAGGCGAATCATGGTGTTGGCGTCTAAGGCGATCGTACTTTGATCATCTAGGACGATCTTGGTCCGAGAATCCGGCCCGGTCACCACCGTGTCATTATTGTAAAGTACCGCGCGAAGTTCGATTGTTTTGAATTCGGCTTCGCCTGTGATTTGGCGCCTCAGATTGCCCGCTTTATCACCGACCATGCCCACGCGCTCTTGAGCTTCATCATCCTTCTGTCCCAGGTAAAGGCCCCGGATTGAGATATTGGAGAAATAGAGAAAACTTGCTCCACCTAACAAGGTGAGCCCCACAAAAATCAGCAGGAGTTCCCAAGTTCTAAACCCAAATGCGCGCATGGTTTAAGCGTTTCCTCCCGGCCCTGGAAAAAGCGTTGCGGCAACGAGGGTGACGTCATCATCCAGAGGCTTGCCCAGGTTGTGCTCCATGAAGTCTTTCATCAGTGATTTGATGATTTCATCAGGACCTTGCGGGAGAGCCGCCTCCACGAGTTTACGGGTTCTCTTTTTTCCGAACTGGTCACCATTCTTGTTTTTTCCTTCGAGAATGCCATCGGTATAAAGGAAGAAAATATCGCCCTCGGAGATAGGGACCGTTTTTTCTTCAAAGTCAGTGGTTTCTTTGGTTTCACCTAAGCGGTTGCCGACTGAGGTCATGCTTTTCAGGGCAAAGCCGCCGCCCTCTTTTTTGAAGAGCCAGGGAGGGTTGTGGCCTGCACTGGAGTAACTGAGTGTTTTTTGTTTGAAGTCCAGAACACCGATGAAAAAAGTCATCATGATCTTGGAGAGTGAGGCGTCGTAGATCACGCGATTTGCAAAAGAAAGCATCGCACTGGGTGAGTAGGAAAACTCCGGGTCTTCTTGTGCAAGTTTATGCATCATGCTGACACAGCCACGGGCTGAAGCCGTGATGAGCGCACTGGAGAGTCCATGGCCAGTCACGTCGGCGATCATGAGGACGAGTTTGTCATTCACTCCAAAGAATCCCCACCAATCGCCGCTACATTCGGCAGCGGGTTGATAGTGGGCGTGAATCAAGATGTTGTCGTTGCGAAAATAGGGGGGGGGAATCAGCGTTTGCTGCACGGTCGAAGCGATGGCCATCTCGTTTTCAAGCCGAACCTTTTCTTCACGCTCATGAATCAAATTGCTGATCTCTTTGGACATCGAATTGAAAGAGTGGGTGAGGGCGCCAATCTCATCTTTACTCTTGGACTTTAGGCTCAGGGTGAAGTTTCCTTTGGCGACTTCTTTAGTGGCTTCATAGAGTCGATAAATGGGCGCGGTGAGGCTTTTTGAGAAGAAGATGGCAAACAAAATGGCAGCACCCACGGCCATGAGACCCAAGAGAATAAACTTCTCAGTCATGGTGTAAGTGGCGCGCATGGCTTTTTGCCATTCAGTTCGCGTGAGCACGAGGAGATCTAATCCGGGCTGCACGTAGCTGCCTAAAAAGTGGGTATCCGCAAAATCATATTCCAGAGCTCCCGCGGCAACTCGAGATCCCAGGGATGCTTGCAGCAGGGGGTCATCCAAGATGTTTTTTCGAGAAAAAGTGACGGCGGAATCGCTGTCGTAGAGAACCCAACCCGCTTGCGTTGCAATGGTGAGGTTTAAGCGTCCAAGTTCGTCCGCAAAATCCGCGAGGGGTACAAAGCCGATAGCGAGGGGCATGCCGGCCGCTTGATCTTTGAGGTTCAGATCTGCGACGAGTACGCCCAAGCCAATATTGCCTCCAGCTTTTGAGAGATTTAAGAAGGCGAAACCTTGAGTGGTGATTTTGGGCAGAACCGTTTGCAGCCACTCGGGTTCGAGATCAAAGCTCAGCGTGGCATCTTTGAGCGCTTCGGTAAACGGGCTCGTTTTGCCCGTTTTCCTGTCGACATAAACGATGCGAAGGCCCGCAATGTCCGCCTGATTTGTGACTAAAGCGCGTAGCGCAGATTGGTGTTCTTTGGTTACGGGTTTTCGAGGGTCTACGGTGGTGAGTGAGAGTCTCACGGTGTCAAGAGCATGGCGCATGCGATTGACAAACTCTCTTCCCGCGAGAACCGCCTGAGTACTCTGGGCCTGGTAGATGTAGGCCCGTTTGTCTTCTTTGATGAGCAAGATCGTGGAAACGTTCAAAAAGATAATGACACCCGTCAGCAGTAAAACGACGCTTACGAGGAGTTTTGTCCCAATCGGACGAGAGATCTTAAATTGCTGTTGATCCACGACTTCATTTTCACTAACATTTCATTATATTTCAACTTTTTAGGAAAATAATTGGAGGTTGCCGTGGTGAATGTGACGAAAGAGCAAAAAGGGAACGTTTTATTCGTACGAATTGTCGGTTCAATCGAAGAGAGTGTGAATTTTGACCAGTTGATAGGGACTCCTACGGCTGAAATGAATATTGTGTGCAAGGAGATTCCAAGAATCAATTCGGTCGGCGTGAAGACTTGGATCAAATATTTTCAGCAAGCGCAGCAAAAGGGCTCTCAGCTGACTTTTTCAGAGTGTTCGACTGCGATTGTCGAGCAGATCAACTTGATCTCGAATTTTACCTGTGGCGGCGTGGTGGAGTCCATTTTTGTGCCGTTTTCGTGCACGACTTGCAAAAGTGAGCTTGCCGGACTTTTCAAAACGGAAGACTTGAAGAAACTTCAGCTTAAGATTCCCGAGCTGAAATGCACAAAATGTGGCGGCAAAGCCGTTTTTGATGACATTCCTGAGGAATACTTCGGGTTTTTGGCCAGATAAGTGATCAACACTCTCCTGCTCGTTTCAGACAATCTCGAAGACCACGCCTTCGCGACTGAAGTGGCGAAGGTTTCAGGTCTGGCACTCAAGGCGGTATCAAAGCCCCTGGAGGCCGTCGAGTTCGTGGCTGCGCACGGCGTATGTGCGATTTTCTACGAGATCGCATCTGAATCGGCCTTTCGGGAGTTCGAGGATTTGGTTCAGGAGAAAATCGGACTTTTCTCAGATCACTTAGACCCGAATAATGTCCATTTTTTGTGTACCGAGAATCTGGACCGCTGCCTCTATCTTTTGCAGAGTCCCTTGTTTGGAAATTTCGTTTTGAGAAATTACGGCGATCCCAAGGTTTCCGGAGCAATTTATGGTCGCACACTTCGTACACAGAAAAATACCGGGAAACAGGGGTTGGGATCGTTTCTCAAGCCGGGGGCCCATCTGCAAATTGTACACCTCGCGTCCTCTTTGCAGAAATTGGAGGCGGTAGAAGCGACCAAGAAATATCTTCAGGCGGCCAAATTTCAGACTCGGACTTCACTGGTAATCGCCAACGCCGTGGATGAACTGATTATGAATGCGATTTTTGATGCTCCGGTGGATGACGAAGGGAAGATGATTTATAATTCGCTCCCTCGGTCAGCGGAGCTTGCGCTTGCGGGCCGGGCAGCCGTCGAGATGCAATTGGGCTTTGATGGAATCTGTGTCGGCATTAGTGTCACGGATCAATATGGAAGCCTGGATAAGGCGAGAATGCTTAAGCTTGTTTCCAAAAGTTATGCAGCGGATGATTATAAGGTCCGGTTGACCACCGCCTCGGCGGGTATTGGGCTTGCGACCGTGTTTCGACTTGGGGGCAGTTTTGTCATCAGGAGTCAGGCGAAAAAGAAAACTGAAGTGACCGTGCTCTTTCAGAAGACCGCAAATTACAGGGACTTCAAGGATCAGTTTCGGTTTCTCGTCACGCAGATCGATAGTTAAAAGAGGAGCGCGTTCATGAGTAAAGATGATTTGCTGGCAGTTCCCATCGTTCTGGCCTCTTCGTCGCCCCGACGTTCGGATTTGCTCAAGCAGATGGGTCTCGAGTTTTTTGTCGAATCACCTCAGGTAGAAGAAGTTCGAAAAAAAGGGGAATCCCCTCGTGAGATGGTTCGAAGGCTTGCGCATGAAAAGGCGCTTTCGCTTGAAGAAGAAAGTCTGCGCCGTTTCGGAGCAGCCCTCATTATCGCTGCCGATACCATCGTGATTGCGCCGGGCGGCGACCGGGTTTTGGGAAAACCCAAAAGTGTTTCGGACGCCAAAAAAATGCTGGGGCTTCTTTCGGGGAAGACCCATACAGTTTATACTGCGTACTGCGTTTTGGCGGTTTCCAGAGGCCAAGCGCGCAGGCGGATCCTGCGCGTCGTTTCAAGCCGTGTGCGGATTCGTGAGTTATCGCGCGCGGACATCGTGAATTATGTCGCAACTGGGGAACCCATGGATAAGGCGGGATCCTACGCTGCGCAGGGACTCGGAATGGCTCTCATTGAATCAATCAGCGGGAGCTATACCAATGTCGTGGGACTTCCGGTTTCCCATTTGCTCGGAGATCTTGAGACGCAGTTTGGTCTGCCGCTGTTTGCCTTGAAGGGAAACGCAAAGGCCAAGCGGTTGGATCAGCCGTGAGCAGTGACGTCGGCGAAATTGGCGAAAATTATCGCTCCGTGTGTGCGCGCATCGCGCGCGCGGCAGAGGCCTCTCAGTTGGGCCAGGTGGTTTCACTTATTGCGGTAAGTAAGTTTCAGCCTATCGAGTCTGTCGAAGCCCTTTATCGTTTGGGTCACCGGGATTTTGGTGAAAATTATGTTCAGGATTTGATTAAGCGGGCGGAGGAGCCCAAGCAGCGTGGGTGTGGGGAACTGCGATGGCATTTCATTGGGCATCTGCAGACGAACAAAGTCAAAGCGCTGCTGCCTTATGTGGTTTCAATCCATTCGGTTGATTCGGTGAAGCTTGCGCGCGAAATCTCGAAACGTTGGACCGGGGTTGAAGCGCTGCCGATCTTCGTCGAAGTGAATATTGACGAGGAGCCGAGCAAAGCGGGGTTTAAGTCTGGTGAGGTATTGGCGGGACTTGAGGAGATTGCGCGGTTACCCGGGATTTTGGTGCAAGGGTTGATGTGTGTGCCCTCGGAGGAGGGTGATCCCGGGGGGGCTTTTCGCAAGCTTCGGGAACTTAGTTTGCGCGCGGGTGCGTTGACCCAGGGAAAATTGTCGATGGGCATGTCATCCGACTTTGAAGTGGCAATTCGCGAAGGGGCGACCCATGTTCGGGTGGGAAGCTTGATTTTTGGGGAGAGGCCAATAAGCCCTTAGGGGCTGGCCAAAGAATTCGGGTTATGCTAGTTCTAAGAGCACGATCCCGTAGCTCAGTTGGATAGAGTGTCAGCCTCCGAAGCTGAAGGTCGCTGGTTCGACCCCAGCCGGGATCGCCATAATAAAAGGTGGTCGCCACCTTTTGGTTAAGATTTGCGTCAATTATGAACTACGAAAACAAACTCAGCCAGCTTGATATAAACTGGCCCCTTAGTGTGTGCCTGAAAAGGTGAATGAGTAAGTCATTTCAAAATACTGGCCTTGATTGGCTCGAATTGCGCTCAGAAAAGCATTAGGATAGCTTTAACCGCTCGTTTTTACAGGGACTTTTAAGAACTCACGCACACGCTAAGGGGGCAGTTTACGCCCTATCCTTAAAGAAGGAGAGAACCACATTGTGTGCAAATAGATTGTATACAATTAATCAGAGGCGTAGGACTCAACGCCAACCCCAAAAGGAGTCTGGTTGTGGAAAAATATTCTGGCTCAACGCCCTTCAAAGTGTTCTTACATCGTTTTAACTCTGTTCTGCCCAGGATTCGCCTGGAACAGGAGGATGCCAACCGGACCGTGGGTGAGATGCTCATTCGCAATCAATTGGCTGAGGCGTCAAAAGCGCCCCAATGGGTGAGTCGGTTTGGCGTTAAATCAAGTCTCATTGGTTCTCGTTATGTCGAGTCCACCGAGTTGCCCGTTCATTCGCAGGACATCCATGAGAAGGCGACTTTTTTTCATGATCGCACTCTGGAGGTTTTTCAAAAATGGTATCAGAAGTCTGAAACCGGACCTGATCATCTGGTGCACGTTACCTGTACGGGTTTTGTTTCACCCTCTTCGGCTCAGAGAATCGTCACCGAGAAGAATTGGAATCAAAAAACGGAGGTGACTCATGCCTACCAGATGGGTTGTTACGCCTCAATCCCCGCTGTGCGCTTGGCCGAGGGCATCAGCGCTGCAGGTTTCCTGGTGAACGGTCAGCAAAAACGTATCGATATCGCGCACAATGAACTTTGTAGTCTTCATACTAATCCCCGCGAACTGACTGCGGAACAAATCGTCGTCCAAACCCTGTTTTCCGACGGACACATTAAATACTCCATGAGCGATGAGCGGACTGCAAGGCGCGAGTCCGCAGCAGGGTTTGAGGTGGTTGCTCATCAAGAGTGGCAGGTTCCTGATTCGCATCAGGACATGAGTTGGATTCCGGCCCCCTTTGGCATGAAAATGACTCTTTCCCGCGAGGTTCCCGAAAAGATCGGTTCAGCCCTGAATCCTTTTTTAAGCGCACTGGCTGAAAAAGCCCACGTCAGTCTTGAGACCTTAATGCATGAAAGTCTTTTTGCCATTCACCCAGGAGGCCCGAAAATTGTGGACGCCGTCCAGGGGATTATCGGTCTCTCAGATGAGGCCGTCGCCTCCTCAAAGCAAGTATTGTTTGAGCGTGGAAACATGTCGTCTGCGACTCTCCCCCACATTTGGGCTAACCTATTAGAGACGCCGCAAAATCGTCTGGTTGTTTCGCTCGCCTTTGGGCCGGGTCTCACGATTTTTGGCAGCGTGTTTCGATTGACACGTTTTAGTTAGGATAAGCGATGGGCCATACGTCACCGGTTTCATTTCAAGTGGTTCTGCTTCTTCTTCCCTTTTTTGCACAAGGGATTGTCATCGTATTTGATGAGTTCTATTTTCATCATAAAAGGCGGCTCAAAACGTGGGAAATCTTCGGGCATCCGCTGGATTCCTTGACAGTGGTGGGCGTTCTGGCCCTCACGCTTTTTACGCTTCCTACACAAGAAAACCTCACGATCTGCATCTTGGCTGCGCTTGCTTCGTGTCTCTTCATTACCAAAGACGAGTGGGTTCATACCCGAGAATGTGAGGCGACTGAGAATTGGCTTCACGCTCTTTTGTTCGTTTTTCATCCTCTGGTCTTTGCCTCTGCTATCGTTGTCTGGATTAATCCGGCGGGCATTTTCACGGCCGCGCAGATCGATTTTCTCCATACGAGTGTGGCGGTTAATTGGGGGTTGATTGTCTTTTTTACCGGCTATCAAATCATCTATTGGCCGTTGGTTTCAAGACCACCCGCGAAAGTTGATAATTCGATTTATCAGGAATTGGGGGAACGCTGGTATGAAGCTTATGATGACCCCGTTGCACTCCTAAGAGCGGAATGTCTGGTGAAAGGGCAATGGATTGAAGAGCGAATCCGCAAAGTGCATCTGGCTACGGAACCCCGTAGCATCAAGATTCTTGATGTCGGGTGTGGGGCTGGATTTTTGTCCAATGCCCTAGCTCAAAAAAGCTTTTCAGTAACCGGCGTCGATCTGTCGCCGGAGTCATTGAAAGTTGCTCGAAAATATGATTCCACAAAAACTGTTCAGTATCTGGATGGCGATGCGACCCTTTTGCCCTTTGAGTCAGGGCAGTTTGATGTTGTGACCGCCTTAGATCTTTTGGAGCATGTGGAGAACCCCGAAGCGGTAATCAAAGAGGCCGGCCGAGTTCTTAAACCGGGGGGTCTTTTCTTCTTTCATACTTTTAATCGCAATCTCCTGAGTCGGATTGTTATCATTCGCATGGTAGAGTTATTCGTGAAAAACACACCGAAACACATGCACGTGGCCCACTTATTTATTACCCCCGCAGAAGCTGAAAAAATGGCCAAACAGAGCGGAATGACGGTCACCGAGTGGAC
>CAIRTR010000010.1 GCA_903881565.1 Oligoflexia bacterium
AGGGTACCTGCCCAAGCTCCGGGATCAGAACTGGCTGTGCCTTCGGCTTTAAGCGCGCTCCAGCTACTTAATTCATATCGTGTGCCTAGGGTGTAATACTGTAAATGCCCATCTAAACTTTGATTAAGGCTCCCGGTATACGCCTTGAGATAAGCATCGGGTCGATCCAGTGTCCCCCAGTCAAACCGAAAATAGGGAGTAAAAGAGCCGAGATGAATCCCTAATTGAGAATAGAGAAGGTTGATGTGCGTGGCGGGATTGCCGTCACTATAAGTATGAAGAACTCTTGCATACTCATTTAAGAATTCAATGAGAGAAGAATTATAGACCAGATGCAAGCCGCCGATATATTCGGTGCCTTTTGGGCCAAGCGCCAGGCCGCCAAGCAAGGCGGTTCCATCGCTTGCGGGTTGATAACCTCCCGGCATGTCGGAGCGATAGGCATTGCCGCCTAGTCTAAGTCCATTTTCAAATTCGGCCGCCAGTAAAAGATTAAAAGCCTTAGTCCTTGAATATGACCGCATCAATGAAGGGGGGTTCTTGACGGGGCCACGGCCGTTTCCAATGTCCAGGGCATAAAGCAAATTGCTGTGCCCGACTAATCCATTGCCTCGAAGCTCGACGCCTGCCGTGTGAATCGGCAGAATGCCCCCTTCAAACTCCATTCGCTCCATGTAGGGGCGATTTGCCGGTGTATAGAGATATCGACCATGGTGGTAGGTGTCGTTCCAAAATCCAAAAGCCGTATGCAATAAGCCTGCAGAGACTTTTAACCAGGTCCCTACGACGTATTGAGCATAAGTTCGTTCAAGATCAACGTCGACGCTTTGCACCTTTGGCTGAAAAACCAGCTCAACAAGAAAACTCGTTTTCTTGTCAATCGTACTTGATAGGAAAAGGTTGAGTCCGCCGACTCTAAACGAATCCGTGCTGCTGGGATTGTCATAGAGATAGCCTATATCCGAGAAGACTTTGAGAGGAAACCGATTGACCTCGGCATGACTTAAACGTCCCACGTTCATGTTCAAGATCGCCATAAAGAATACAAAGTAAACGAGCGTTCTGGTTCTAAAGATCACGGCGGTCCCCCCCAGGGCAGTTTAGAAATAGAATTCAATTCTTGTAAAAATCTAACCTACTTTAATTTTTTTGCACAATTTATTTACAAGCGGAGAGTTGATTTCTGGCTTAAATCTAGGAGTTTGGCTCCATTTTTGCTCCACTTTTTTTGGAGCGGATTCGTGATCACATCGAACAAAGGCTACAAAGCGACGCTGATCCTAAGCGCAAGGCGCATAGACTATCTGGAATTCGTAACCTTTATCGCCAAAGAAGGTGCCAAGCCCGCCCGCGATCTAGAACAACTTTGGCGGCGAATCGTTTTCAATATTTGCGTATCAAATACGGATGATCACCTGCGAAACCATGGCTTCATCCTTCAACCTCACGGTTGGGAGCTCGCACCGGCCTACGATATGAATCCTGTCGCGAGAGGTGAAGGACTTCATCTGAATATTTCGCAATCCGACAACGCGCAAGATCTCGATCTGGCATTGTCCGTCGCTGAATATTTTCGTCTCAAAAAGTCCCGGGCCGAAAAGATAATCCAAGAAGTAATTAGAGCCGTTAAACCCTGGCGAAAAGTGGCTCGTGCTTTTCGGGTTGCGGAGAGTTGAAAAAAGTATTGGGACAAGAATAGAAGTTATGCCAACATTGTGCACCCCTGATGAGTTTATGGAGGACTGAATAATGAAAGCCAGAAAAAAAGACGACATTGTCGAAGAAGTTCGCAAAATTCGGGAAACTTTAGCCCGCAAAGAGGCCAAGAATCCCGGAAAGTTTCATAGAGATGCAATGAAGCGCGCCGAAAAATTGGGGTTTAAGAGATCAACGCTTAAACCTATGAAAATTGATTTCTCAAAATTACACAAGAAAAAGCCAGATACAAATAACGAGGCCGCCTGATGCCAGCCAACCCCTAAAGCCCGACAATAATCCGCACGCGGCCTTCGGTGACAGCTAGATCGGAATTCCAACAACGAGATCAAGCGGGCCGTGGTTGAACGGATCAACGGACAGAACGAGGGAAGGTCTAACGCCGGTACTTTCCTATAGCTTCTGCTCGGCCAGCTCCTTTTCTTATTCCTTCGAGTTTGATTTCGTGGCCATCGCGCTGTGAACGGCTACCAATCGAAAACGAAGATCTTTGGATATCCGACGTTTTTAGTATAAAGGCCTGACTCGCGACAGGAGCGCGTGCGTCACTAAAATGCACTTGAAATTATAGGACATTTTAAGCGCCATTTGCGATTTCAGCGTCACCAATCAAGCATTCCGTGGCAAACTGCGCGCCAATCGCTACCAGATTATAGCAAAAGTGGTTGTGAACCGCTACCACTTTTGCTATTCTGATTTAGGATGAATTCTTTTAAAGCAATCTTTCGTTCATTACTCGATGAGGATACCTTGCCGGCTCGCGAGGACTTCATGCCCCGTAACGTCCAGATTGATTGGATGTCAGAAAAGGCCACCATTCTCACCGGCGTGCGCCGTTGCGGTAAATCTTCACTCTTGAGGCAAGTGCGCAGTGATTGGGAAGCGAAAGGTTTACACCCAAATCATATTGGTTATATCAATTTTAGTGATGAACGCCTTTCCGGGCTCTTGCAAAAGGATCTCACTGTTTTGCTGGAAGCTTTTGATGAAAAATGTGCGGAGCACCCTTCACGGGACGATCGCACGCTCTTGATGCTCGATGAAATGCACGTAGTTGAGGGTTGGGAGCTTTTCGTTAATCGCCTGTTGAGGCAAAAAGGGCGAGTCGTCTATTTAACGGGATCGTCTTCGAAGTTGTTGGGTGCAGAAATAGCAACGTCTATGCGAG
>CAIRTR010000011.1 GCA_903881565.1 Oligoflexia bacterium
CTTTTTAGTCCGTTTGTCAGAGGGAGTACAGAGGAGACGATTCGCTCCGCCGGTCTAGGTCTGGGGCTGAGTGTCTGTCGCGGGATCATCCAATTGCACGGCGGAACAATTGGGGTTGTTAGCGAGCCGGGGCGGGGGAGCACGTTTTATTTTGAGCTCCCTAAAAATTCTAAAGCCCCCCGCCAACAAAACCGATAAAGCTATTAAGCTATGTCACTCAAGAAAAAAATACTCGGCCCCGTCATTATTGTGGCTGGGGCCAGCGCGCTGTTCATGCTCAGCAATATCGCGCTGATGTGGACGCTCTCCACGCTTGATGCGTTGATTGTGGCTGAAGGGCTTTGGTCTAAGGGTCAAAAAAATGCCATTCAGCATCTCTACGCCTACGCGCTATCGCCTGAGCCAAAGATTTTTGACGCTTATCTAGTCGACTTCGCTGTTATGCAGGGGGATCAACGGGCGCGGCTTGAGCTCGAAAAGCGGGCTCCCGATTTTGGGATCACTGACGCCGCACTTATCGCAGCGGGAAATCATTCGAGAGAGGTGCGCTCGATCGCCTATTTGTTTTATTACGGGCGCGATTTGAGCTTTGTGCGAGAGGCCACCCAGATTTGGGAGCGTGGGGATCTGGAGCTTGAGCAGCTTTATCGTTTTGCGGACGAGGTGAGGGCGCGCGCGCAAGCAGCACCCGGCGCCTCGGTGGTCGGCGCAATCGACATGAAGAAGTTGGCCTCACTTAACGAGCGGCTCACGGTTTTAGAAAACCAGTTTTCAGGGACTGTTGTGGAGGCCGCGCGAGCAGTCCGAGCCGTATTGATGTGGGTGCATCTGTTCTTTGTTGTAATAGGGTTCGGCTCGGCCCTTTTTGTTCTCTTTATTGTGATCCGTAGAGTCTTGGAAAATGTTGTGAGATTGAGGCAAGGCGTCCTTCACTTCAAACAGGGTGATTGGAGTTACCGAATCGAGACGCTGGAATCTGATGACGAACTCACCTCGCTTGCCTTGGCATTTAATGAGATGGCTGAAGAGATTGCCCAAGCGGATACGAAACGTCAGAAGCTTCGGATCCTGCTCGAAAAAGCTGAACAAATGGCGAGTTTGGGGACCTGGAGCTGGACGGTCGCCACGGACACTATTCTTTGGTCAAGGCAGATGTACGCCATTTGTGGTCGTGACCCCCAACTGCCGGTCGTGCCTTTTACGGAGTTGTCTCGGTATTATACTCTTGAAAGTTGGGCGAGGTTAAACGAAGCGGTGCAACGTACGCTTGCGACCGGGGCGCCTTATGAGCTGGATCTCGAGATGGTTCGGGAAGATGGGCAACGTCGATTTACGATTACCCGTGGGGCGATGGAGCGCGATAAAGCGGGCGCAGATAAAGAACTTCACGGGACAGTACTCGATGTTACTGATCGAAGAATTGTCCAAACCCAAGCCCAGCATCAAGCTGAAAAGTTTCATACTATTTTCGAAAGCTCCAATGATGCGATCATGCTCTTGAGTGAAGCGGGATTTTTAGATTGCAATGCCCGCACGCTCCAGTTGTTTGGCTTAGAGAGTAAAGCTCAGTTTATTCAAAAGCACCCTTCAGAATTATCGCCGCCTCTGCAGCCCAATGGCGGCGATTCGATGTATGAGGCCAATGCCCACATCCGTCGTGCCTTTGATAAAGGATTGGAACGCTTCGAATGGATCCATCGCCGGCAAGACGGCTTGGATTTTCCGGCGGAGGTCTCTCTTTCTTCATTTGATTATGAGGGGAAACGAGCCTTGCAGGCGGTCGTGCGCGATCTCACGGAGCGCAAGGCGGCAGAGCAAATAATGGCAAATCAACGGGCGGCCCTTTTAACGACGGCTAAAATGTCATCGCTTGGTGAAATGGCCGCGGGGATTGCACACGAGATCAATAACCCCTTGACGGTCATTGTGGGGAACGCGGCACGGATCAAAAGACAGCTTGATTTAAATCAGTTTAGCGCAGAAGACGCAGAAGCCGCGCTCACCAAGATTGAGAACACGGGGCATCGAATTGCAAAGATCATTAGCGGACTCCGATCTTTTTCGCGCAATGCGGATAAAGATTCTGTCGAGCCCGTGTTGGTTTCGAAGGTCGTTGAAGATACGCTTGGACTTTGTAGCGAGAGGTTCAAGTTTCATGCGGTCACACTCACGTGCGAACTGGGCGCGAGTGCCGAGGCGTTGGTTTTAGGCAGACCCGCCCAACTCTCGCAAGTCTTGCTCAATCTTTTGGGCAACGCTTACGATGCGGTAGAACTTTTGCCCGAAAAGTGGGTTCTCGTAAAAGGCGAAGTCGTGGGGGATCGGATCATTCTCTCGGTAACCGACAGTGGTAACGGCATTGATGGAGATGTCGCGCAAAAGATGATGGAACCTTTTTTCACCACCAAAGACGTTGGCAAAGGTACAGGCCTAGGATTAAGCATCAACAAAGGGATCATTGAAGATCATCATGGCCGATTCTATTATGACGAGAGTTCCGCGCATACGCGCTTCGTGATCGAGCTGCCGCGCGCTTAAGCGCGCTCCAACCCACAGGGATTAAATCCTGAGTAGTGCACTTTGCAATGCAGACTTCGCATTTTTTTTGAACCATTTTTCTGGAATTTTATTTTCACATACTGCAGAGTTATTGGAGCGAGGATCTTATGTTAATCCAAGGAGCGCAGTCACAATCGATTCTTCTTGTTGAGGATAACGTCAATCTTCTCTTTGCGCTCTCGGCCTTGCTTGAAACAGAAGGGTACCGCGTGCGGACCGCCAAGGCAGGGGCTGAGGCGCTTGATCTTTGCGCAACTCAAGAACTCCCCAATCTCATTATTCTGGATGTGAGCCTGCCTGGGATTGACGGTTACGAAGTCTGTCGCAGTTTGAAGGCCAATCCCAAAACTTCCAAAATACCGGTTTTGTTCATGAGCGCCTTGAGTGCGACTAAAGACAAGGTTCGAGGTTTTGAGGTGGGGGGCGTGGATTATATTTCGAAGCCTTTTCAAGTGGAGGAGGTTTTCGCACGCGTGAAGACTCACTTGGAGCTTCAAGCGTTGAATCAAGCCTTGGCCGCCGCGAATTTGTTTAATCAGCAAATTATCTCGAGCGCGGGTGAAGGGGTTGTGGTTTACGGCCGCGATTTAAGGGTGCAGCTCTGGAACCCTTTCATGGAGAAAATGACCGGCGTCTCGGCCGTTGAGGTTTTGGGCCAGCATCCCGGCGAGGTTTTTCCAGCATTGGTGAGTGCGGGGATCATCGCAAGATTTGAGCGGATTCTGAACGGTGAAGCGGTCGAGGAACTTGATTTTCAGTGGCGGCTCCCCAATGGAAAGGTCCTTTGGGTTGCGGCCTCCTGTGGACCTTTGCTGAGTGTAAACGGCGAAACGTTGGGTGTCATCGGTGAGATGCGCAATATCTCCGAGCGCAAGCGTAATGAAGCGGAACTTGAAGAGGTGCGCGCTCAGTTCGCCCTTTCTTCGAGGCTTGCCGGTCTTGGGGTTCTGGGTTCTGGGGTCGCCCATGAGATCAACAATCCTTTGGCGATTGTTTCGGGTAATCTACGCCTTCTCGCACGCGAGAGCGACGCACGCGCAAAGGCGCTCATTGAGAAGGCAGACAATGCGGTGACTCGGATTGCGAACATCGTGCGCTCGCTCCAGACCTATGCGCAGGCGGGCTCTAGTGGCCTTGAGATTGTGGATATGGTTGAGGTCGTTAAGAAGACGCTCGCATTGATTACTCCTTTACTCCAAAAAGACGGAATCACAGTTGAGTTGTCCTCTGTGACCAAGGTCGCCCATGTCAAAGGCAACTTAAGTAAACTGCAGCAGGTGGTGTTGAGTCTCTTGAGTAACTCCTGCGATGCGCTAATTCAGGGTGGGGCTGGAGGCGCTCCTAAGTCCATCGCCTTGGAGTTTAAGGCTGAGGCCATTGAGTCCAAAGATGGCGGCGAGCATTTGATTCTGAGCGTTAGAGATAATGGACATGGGATCAAGCCAGAGGTCTTGCCTCGGATATTTGAACCCTTTTTTACGACCAAAGATCCCGGCAAAGGGGTCGGGCTCGGGTTGTCGATTTGCCACGGGATCGTCACTTCTCATGGGGGGAGTATTTGGGCGGAGTCTGAGCCGGGTCGAGGCGCCACGTTCCATTTTTCGTTGCCGACTTGCAAGTGTTGACATCGCCTGTCAATCGTGTTTAATACACCGCAACTCAATTTCAGCATTGGCTAACGGTTCTCTATTTTTTTAGGAGGTTTTTTATGATGTTTCGTATTGTTTTGGTTTTGTCTCTTTTGACTTCGATGGCTTCGGCTGCAGCATTCGCTGGCGTGCCAGCAGGCACGGCCCTTGATCGTGAAAAGCTGATCGTAGACTTTTCAAGTGTGCTTGCAGAAAAGAGTGCACTCAAGAGCTGTGAGAGCTTCTTGGTTGATTCTCAGGGCTTTCGTTGCTTCAAGAACGTTTGCGTTGAGATGGACGATGGGGTGACCGAGTGTGATGGCAGTCCTCGGGGCTGTTATTTCAGAGCTCCTCGTTGCGTTCGCTTCGAGTCTCAAGTGGATCAGGCCAACAGTTTTGGTTTTGATAATGTCGCTTCGGCCTGCGTAAAATATGGGATTTTTAACCATAAGGTAAAGCTTTCCCTTAAGAATGGTCTTCAAGCAAAAATCAAACTTGATAAGCGCTGCCAGGCTGATGAAGCCGCAACTCTTCTTCGCGAAATCTCGGCATTGGATCTCACTTCCATGCTGAAGTGCGAATAAGTTAGTCTCGATTTGTAAAAATCTAAAAGACCCAGGTGTTTTTCGCGCGGAGTGTGCGGGAGGTGCCTGGGTTTTTTTGCGCCTTTTTTGCGCCGGGGCTTCGCCTAGTTAGTGTATTAATTTCAATGGCTTGAGCGGCTTAATGGCCTTAACAATAAATTGATCTTCTTTGACACATTATGCGGGCCGCGTTTCTGCGCTAAAGTGAATCTATAGAACGGAGGTCTGCAAAATATGAAGATGCACTCTGGAAGGTTTCGGATCGATGTACATTTCCCGGGTCCGCCAAAGTCTACATAGCATGAGCTAACCCAGCTGGTACCGTTGGGGCTCATGGACTGTCAGATCTCACCTGGCCGGGTGGGATGGGGACAGCTGAAACAGAGAATGGGATAGAGTTTTAGATTTTCTTAAACCCATGCATTAAGGAACTGATGTCCCGGTGCGTGTCGAAAAATACGGCCCCGCGGAGACTGGGAAGCTCGCGGGGCCATTTATTTTTTATGAGTACTAAAATGCGGTTAGCGCTTTTTGTTCAAGGGTTGCATTCATAAGTTCCCACGCGACTCCCGCATCGGATCCGTCCGAATCGCCCAGCGAAGTGCGGGTCGAATCGGGGGCCGCAGGGTGTGGACCCGAGAGGATCACTAGGCCCCGGTTGGCCCAGATTTGAGAGATCGCAGGGTTGCCGTCAGGGTACTTCGCGATCACTGTGCCCGCTCCATCCGGAGTCACAGGGCCTCCATACCAGACGAGATCATGAGTGCTGCCGTCGGGCCAGGTGGTTAAAACCATGTCTGAGTATATTTTTTGGTATTCGAGAAAATAATAATCCAGGACCGAATGAGAAATCAGTTCCAGGGGCCATACCCCAATGAACGCCCCGGCGCAAAATCCGACGTAACCGACTCCGCGATCTTGGACGGCCGTTTTAAGGTTGGCCTTGATCTGGGTGGTGAGATTGGCAACTTCTGCGGACCCGCTGCCGCCGGGCCAGACGATCGTTCCGTATTGGGCGAGGTCATCCACGCTCATGGTGTTAAGTTGTGCCGTACTGACTTCGCGATAGGTGACCCCGTGCGCTGTGAGAATTGATTCGAGATTGGCTGCCTCTCCCGTCCATACTCCATCACCATTGTAGACCAACGCTCCGGTCGTGTAGGGAATGAGGCGCCCCGTGTTAGGGGGTGAGGTCGGGCTGGGAGTTGGAGTCGCGCTCGCGGTCACGGTTGGGGCTGGGACTGGAGTTGTGGTTACGGTGGGTGCGGGGGTTGTTTTGGTCGAAGTGTCTTGAGTCTGGGGTGCGCTCACCGTGGGAGGCAGAATGAAGGGTGAGGTGTTGTTGCAGGCACTGAGGGCGCCGAGGCCGCTGAGGCTCAGGCCTAGGCCAAGTGCGTAACGTAGGGTTTTGGGGGTTGAGAGTGTTGGGTTCATTGTGATTCTCCTCTTTCTTTTGAGTACGAGTGGCGTTTGAAAAAGGGTGCGATCGGGAGTGATTTTAGTTGTTGCGCGGCGTTGGGGTATTTGCGGTACGGGGGGATGTGTACTGGTTTGCGTACGTTTCTCTCCGGATTCGGGTTCGACTTGCAGAAGGGGTATAATGGGGGACTTTTAAGTCGAGTTTAATCATCGTAACAAGGCCTTCTAAAAAGCCCTGTGTGGCGCGCAGCGGACGGCCTGCGTATCTTCGCTAAACCAGAGGGTGAGATTGCCCCGGTTTATAAGGCTTTTGTTGTATTCTTTCCAGTTTCTTACTCGATTAGTTTTCTTCTGGCCCATTTTTGTAGTCTCATGTATATACCTTTAGGAACCATTGCCCCACACTTTTTGAGGTTTTATGAGACAAAAAGGACAGCAAAAACAACTCTTTCTTCCTGGCTTTAACCGCACAACCGCCAAAGGCGCTCATGGTGGAGAGCACACAAAAGGAAAGAGAAAGGGGCTGCGGCCCTTTGACCCCAAGCAAGCTCTGCACGTCGTTCTTAGGTCCTCAAAGGCGAGGGGAGAACTCTCCATGCTTCGGCCGCGGCACTGCAATCACATTCGCAATCTCATGGATCGATTGAAAACCCGCTGGGGAGTTTCCGTTTATCGCTATGCAAACGTGGGAAACCACTTACATCTGCTGATTCGTGCGAAAAGCCGCGCAGATTGGCAGGGGTTTATTCGTGAGCTCTCAGGCGGCATTGCGATGATTGTAACAGGCGCAAAGAAGAGTCACGCGCTCGCGCGCTCCAAATCAAAAGACGTCTGCGAGAGCGCTAAGCGCGGCTTCTGGGACCACCTCGTCTTCACGCGCATCGTGCGCTTCGGAAAAGACTTCGTAGGAGTAGCTGAATACGTCTTGAAGAACCTTTGGGAAGGTGCCGGGATCCCTGTTCGCAAAATCCTTGCTCGCGGCTATAGAATCATGGAGATCAGCGAAGACGGCTTCGTTTTTGTAGCCCCTTAGGCGCACTGCTCGGCAGCAACAGCGCCGATAAATCATGCTAACAATCTATAATTATAGACTTATCTTGTATTTCACCCCCAAGGCTCTTGGTCACTCTTAATAAAATAAAAGCAAATCAGTCAACTTCTCTTGCGCGCTGCGTCACAACGAGGTATAAACC
>CAIRTR010000012.1 GCA_903881565.1 Oligoflexia bacterium
CCCCTCAAGAATATCTTTATCAGGAACGTAACAGCTTGGTGCCTCGCCCCCTCTCACGTTTTGCAAAATATTAGCGCTGAAACATGTTTCCGCCGTACCATCAATAAGCTTCTGTTGATCCGCAGCCTTATCCGAAGTGTTCTGCTTCGTGGGATCGTACTCTGTTTGAACAGGCGCCCCCCCAAAAAACTTCTCTAAAGAAACCGCCGATGCCGCCTTCGTATTAGCAAAAGCCGAAACCGCAAGACCTGTCGGATATGCACCCGCAAGCGCCGAAGCAGCCACCGAAGCCGAAGGAGACGCACTCGCCGAAGGCGAAGGTTCCGGAGAAGCCGCAGCGTCAGGCGCAGCAGCAGTCTTACTGCAGCCCGCAGAGAAAATTAATATTGACGTAACCGCTGCCGTAACCGACACCGCAAAAATAGGTTTCAAAAAATTCCGTTTCATTAAATAGCTCCTCCATATTTGAGCAAAAAAATTACAAAGCTAAATTTCGTATTTAGAATTCAATTAGATGATGAATCCGCATGGAGGTCAACGCCGGAGAATGACTTATTTAACGCGGCGGAGAACCGCCGTTCAGCAACCCCTATTGAGCGCTAAAACCGCCATCAATCATGAGTGCTTGTCCCGTGATGTAGGTGTTTTTATCCGAGCAAAGGTACGCAACAAATTCCGCAATTTCCGAAGGCATTGCCATGCGTTTTAGCGCCGTTTGAGAGGCTAATTCTTGCAGCTGCGACTCTGTATTGTTTTTTCTTGTCAGCGCCGTTTCGACAAATCCCGGGCAAACGGCGTTCACTAAAATTCCGTGAGGCCCGTACTCCAAAGCGGCCGCCTTCGTAAATCCATTAAGCCCAGCTTTGGACGCCGAATAAGCCGCACGCCCCGGCCGAGACAGGACACCGTAGATGGAACTCACATTCACAATGCGTCCCCAATTTTTTGCAACCATCGAAGGCGCCAAGCCTTGCGTGAGCAGAAACACAGCCGTGAGGTTCGTCGTAAGCGTTTCCTGCCAATCTTCGAGCAAAATCTTATCAATCGAATTAATCTTATTGATCCCCGCGACATTCACTAAAACATCCACCGCACCGGCCTTGCCGCTCTTGAGATAACTCTTCACCGAATCAAGGGAGGAGAGATCCAGCTCCTTGCGCGAGGGGGTGATTAGTTCCACGCTTTCGGTTTCAAACCGCTTGGCAATGGCCTGCCCAATTCCCCGAGATGCCCCCGTTATCAAGACTCTTCTTTTAATGATATTGTTAATGAGACTGTTCATAAGACTTAATGTATTACTTTTTCTTTGAAATTTCTACGTTTTGTGATCAAAGTCACCCGAATGCGCGCCCAAAAGACTACCCAAAAGACTACCAAAGAGACTAAAAAGAAGACATTCAAGAAGCCCAACAAGGCAAAAAATAAGGCGAAAAATAAGTATGAAAAGTACGCTCTTTACGAGCAATCCGTGCAAAGTCCCGAGCATCATGCCGAATGGTTTGTGCATGTATATAAAGACCTCCGCGGTCACTATCCCCGGAGTCTTCGCGAAGATTTTTGTGGCACCGCCCGCTTAAGCTGCGAGTGGGTCAAACGCAACCGCCAGAATACGGCAATCGGCCTGGATTTAGACCCCGAGCCCCTCACCTACTCAAAAAACCACCACATCAAAGCTCTGACAGTGGAGCAAAGAACGCGCATGCAGCTGATGGAGGGCGACGTGCTCACCACGCCCACTAAAAAATCAGATGTGCTGATTGCGTGCAACTTTTCTTACAGTCTGTTTCAAAAGCGCGAGACGCTGGTGAACTACCTCAAAGCCTGCCAGCGTGCGATTAAGAAAAATGGAGTGGCGATCTTGGACCTGGCCGGCGGCCCCGGAATGATCATGCCGATGCGCGAGCGCAAGGTGGTGAACGATCCAAAATTAGGGAAATTCACTTACATTTGGCACCAACAATCCTATGATCCCGTCACCCAACGGGCGCACTACGCGATTCATTTTAAGTTCCCCAGTGGCCGGGTCATCGAAAACGCGTTTACTTATGACTGGCGGATATGGGGAATTCCGGAGTTACGAGACGCGATGAAGGATGCAGGATTTAAGAAGACCTGCGTTTATTGGGAAACCTCCCACAAAGGTGAAGGCACGGGCGAGTATGTGCGCTCGGATGTGGGCGACAATGCCTATGCGTGGGTGGCGTACGTAATCGGGATGAATGAGTGAGGGCCTCTATGCGCGTCCGCATTCTTGCATCCGTTTTAAGTCTGTTTCTTTTAAGCTGTAATCCTCAGCCTTTTCCTACGCTCGCCCCAACGCCCGGCACTGCGGAGCGCATCGCTGAACTGCAAAATCACATGACCCAGAAACTCCCTGGATGTGTGGAGGATTTGGAAAAGCGTTTTGAGAAAAAATGGGAAGGTCTCGAAGGGCTCTCTGTCAAGCTCACAGACAAAGGCGTCGATGCCAATGATCGGCGCGCGGGTTCGACGATCGGCACAACCGGCGGGATCTCCATCTCCCTGCGAGTGCAGTTCTTCTTATCCGGCAGCCAGGAGTTAGAACTCACCCTTTGCCATGAAGTCGTTCACGCTTATTTTCGAAACTTTACGGCAGCCGCGGCCTACACTTTGATCCCCACCTGGTTTCGAGAAGGCTCTGCCGTCTACTTGGCGGGGCAGACTCAGGCCAAAGTTCTGGCGCAACTCTTTCAGAATATCGAAGCGCCTTGGACACAAATCAATGGGCTTGAAAATCCCAAGCATGGCTTCGGAGACTATTTTGAAGACGCCCTTGCGTTTGAATTCTTGGATCTTAAAACGGGGGCTCTCACCGCAGTTCTGCTTGCCGCTTTAAATGGCCAAGAAGTTTTCGCGGCCATCGAAGCACTCACGGGCCTCTCAAAGGTGGAGTTTCTGGAGCAAGCCAAGCAGTACGCGGTCGAAAAGATCAAGCAGCAATGGAATGAAATTCCTGAGCTGCTTCGAACCAACGCCCTCCATGCGGAGGACGTCAAAAAAAGCGCGTATAAGGTTGGGGTGCTTGAAGAGTATCTCAAATCAAAGAATGTGAGCGTCACCCCCGACGGGCATTTTGAAGGGCCACTCACCCCGCACGAGTTCTTTGCCTTTAGATTGCTTGCCAATCAATACCGGCTCCCAGGGGGACATTTTGATGAGGCTAATCGAATTTACCAAGCGCTGCTCACCCAAACCCCTGCCTACACCTATGGCGGCGACGCCGGCAGTGTGCGCTACGAGTGGGCTTTTCTGTACTTAGGGCACGGCGAGCCGGCCGCTGCTTTGGAGCAGTTTGAACGGGTATACATGGAGCATCTTGAATCCCCGATGCTTCAAAATGCTTCAACCCTGGGAATCGCCCGCGCCCAGTTTGATCTTGGCAATTTTGAACAAGCAAGACGTTGGCTTGAGCCCCAAAATCTTGCAGACGCCTACACCGCAGACGAAATCACTTATCGCCTCGGCATCTCCTATTTCAAATTGTGCCACTCCAAGGGTGTATCGATCTTAAAGAAACTCTCTAAATCCGAAACGCGGGGTATTTGGATCGACCAAGCACGCGAGGCGCTCACGCGGATTGCGGCGGGAACACTCACCGCTCCCGGATGTAAGAAGTAAATTGCGATGAATTCGCCTGCCCATGATTTTGACGTCATTATTATCGGTGCGGGAGCTTCGGGCATGATGTGCGCGCTGGAGGCGGCAAAGCGTGGCCGTCGGGTCGCGCTCCTGGATCACGGCCACCAGCTCGGAGCCAAAATCCTGATCTCAGGTGGCGGGCGCTGTAACTTCACCAACCTCGGTGCGAGCTCTAAAAACTATGTTTCGCAAAACCCGCATTTTTGCAAATCCGCGCTCTCCCGCTATGGGAGCGCCGAAATTCTCGAGCTGGTGAAAGAATCTGGCCTGCCATATGAAGAGCGTAAATGGGGGCAACTCTTTTTCAAATGCTCCGCTCGCGAGTTCGTGGAGTTCTTGCGAGTAAAGTGCGAAGAGGCGGGAGTGCTGATTTTTCTACAGACTTCGATCACAGGGGTGACGCACGAGGGGCGATTTGAAGTGCGGACGTCCAAGGGCGTTTTTGCGGGAGAGGCGTTGGTAGTCGCGACAGGCGGATTATCGATTCCTAAGGTGGGCGCAAGCGGTTTTGGGTATGAATTGGCCCGCCAGTTTGGGCACACTTTGGTGAAAACGGCGCCGGCCCTGGATGGCTTCGTTTTTTCGGAAGGCGATGTCTCGCGTTTTGGCGGGTTTGCGGGGCTTTCGCTAGAAGTGCAGATCAGCTGCGGCGGCGTTTCGTTTACCGAGGCGCTGCTTTTTACGCACACGGGACTCAGCGGGCCTGTATCGCTACAGGCTTCATTGCACTGGAGCAAGGGAGAGACGATCGAAATCAATCTTTTGCCGGGGATGGATCTTCTTGATTGGCTTAAACGCGAAAAAGCCAAGGGCGCTACCAAAAGCCCTAGAGGCATTTTGAAAAATCTTCTTTGCGAGTTTCTGCCCTCACGGCTGGCGGAGCGATTGTGTGAGTTGCATAACGTCCCTAAAATTCCACTGCCTGAATTGTCCGAAAAAGCGGCCCAACCTTTGTTTGAAAACATTCACCACTGGCGCCTGACGCCTGCATCGACCGTGGGTTACAACAAAGCTGAAGTCACCCGCGGCGGAATCAATACGGACGAACTCTCTTCAAAAACCATGGAATCCAAAAAAATTCCCGGACTCTACTTTATTGGTGAAGTCGTGGACGTGACCGGCTGGCTGGGCGGCTACAATTTTCAATGGGCCTGGGCATCGGGCTGGGCTGCGGGGCAAGTGGTATAGTTTGGCCCCAAATCCCAGTGCCACTCTGACGCCAAAAGGGCTCTGGCCCCCCCAGAGGTGCGTTTTGATTCTCGGGCACCCCAAAAATCAGCCGCGCGTGACGCAAAAAGTCAAGTCAATCGTTTTAATAGGTTGCCAAATTGACCCATAGCGCATTCTGCCTGTAATAATTTATCCTGCCCGCTGGTATGCTCCCTGCACAAGCCGGTCTCTATAAAAGGAGTTTTCGATATGACCCGACATTCGCGCACAACACTTTCATTAACCTTACTTGCACTCACCTTCTCCGTGATGCAATCCCAAGACAGCTTTGGTGCTGGCAGACGCCGGTACCCGCCGCCGCCCTCTTATCCGCCGGCGTATCCACCCACACCTTATCAACCCGCACCGCAACCCACCACGCCTGCAACCTATCCAGGCCAACAGATGGTTCGCATTGTGGCCGTCAACGGAATCTATGACTCCAACCACGCCAGCGTCGTCAACGTACGGCCCGGCGATGTGGTTAATCTGTCCGCAGATTTGACCACAAGCA
Source organism: Oligoflexia bacterium (assembly GCA_903881565.1). Taxonomy (GTDB): domain Bacteria; phylum Bdellovibrionota; class UBA1018; order UBA1018; family UBA1018; genus CAIRTR01. Next base: position 5,384 of record CAIRTR010000012.1, read on the forward strand.
ACGGCATCGAGTTTGTTCCTCAAAATCGCTTTGTTGAAGAATTCACTTGGACCGCAGATGATCTTTACACCGACGAGTGCGATGCAAGCCAAGCGCAGAGCTGCCTTGCCATCAGCCATTTTGAAGTCAATGACTGGGGCGTTGCATTCTACGTCCCAAATGACATGAGCCGAGATATCACGATCCACGTTCGTCATCGTGATGGTTACGAAACCGACTCCATCAAGCTGAACAACGTTTTGGCAAGTGGGCCTGAGTATCAACCCCCAAGCCAAGTCGTCACGGCTCCGGATGAGTATCACTATCCGACCTATGATGACTCTTACGCCCTTGCAGGCCAAGGCCGCTGGGAATACATCGGCGGAGTTCGCTACTTCATTCCTTATACCCACGCTACCGACTGGGTTCCTTATCAAAACGGATATTGGACTTTTTCGGATTACGGCTGGACCTGGGTCAGCTACGATTCTTGGGGTTGGGTGACTGACCACTACGGAACCTGGCGACACCACGGATCCTATGGTTGGGCTTGGCTTCCCTTTGAAGATCGCGTTTATCGCCCTCATTGCGTAAGCTTCTTCCACGATGACGACGGTTACGTCGGCTGGTATCCCTACTACTCTCCTTACGCAGCAGGATACAACAATGGATATCACGATGGTTACAACAATGGATATCATGATGGATTTGACGATGGTTACTGGGATGGCTACTCTTCTCCAAGTCATTGGAATCGCCATGACAGCGTCGTTTACTACGGCGGAGCCACTGTCATTCGCGCAGAGCATTTCGGCCATGCTAACATCTACGATGTTCGCGAACATGACGGAGCGATGTCACGATCGGTTTGGGATCGCGCCTATGGACACAGCGATCACTACGGTGAGCACCTCGGATCTTCAGACATGCGCGAATCTCGCCGCTGGGTAGAAACCCGCACGGGTCGCTCTGCGATGGAATCAACGATTGAACGCCGCGACTTTGGTGGGACCGAGTTCCGCAATGCCCGCGGGTCTCGCGAAGTTCCTAGTCAATATCGTGATCCATCGTTTACGGATCGCTCACGCCTGGATCGCTCAATCCCTGTCGGATCGGTTGTCCCTCGCAGAGGCGATAACAATAACGGCGGAGATCAACGTGGATATATTCCTCCCACCCGCAATGATCGCGGAGTTGGAATGCCTCCTCGCACCCGTGATGGTGGCGATGGTGGAAGTTTCAGCGTAGCGCCTCGCACGGGACGCCCTGCTGAACCCAATGACAGAAATCCTGTCTACAGACCCGCACCTCGCGATTCTGCGCCTCGCACCGAGCCGTTGCCTAACTATCGTCCTGGACGTCCTGCTCCAGAACCGACCTATCAGCCAAGGCCACAACCACAACCTGAGCCACGTCCTCAACCGACTTCTCAGCCTGCGCCACGACCAAGGCCAGAACCTCAGCCGCAGCCTACGTATCAACCAAGGCCGCAACCTACGTACGAACCACGACCTCAGCCAACTGCTGAACCGCGTCCGCAGCCAAGGCCACAGCCTACGTACGAACCTCGGCCGCAGCCTACGTACCAACCACGGCCGCAGCCACAACCTCAGCCGCAGCCTACGTATCAACCA
>CAIRTR010000013.1 GCA_903881565.1 Oligoflexia bacterium
CACACTTCTCGACCCAATCCGGCAGGCAAAGTCTTTGTGCCATATCCTAATGGCGCTGGAGCAGCGCCGCCTTGAGTTCCATCAGGGCCTGGATCGGCGGAAACCAATTGCGGAGCAACGTACGAGTTAATCGCTACGTTAAAGGGGCCCGATGGCTTCTTAGCGAGGAAAAAGGTCGAGCGATCAAACTCACTCCCTACAGGAGGATAGATGAGCTTACTTCCATTATTGTCTCCATAAACACTAAAGACCCTCAAATCCATATTCTCGTTAGGGTCGTTGGGGATCGAAGGGCAAAACCACTTCTGCACGTTAGCGCCCACATATGCGGCAATCGCGCCGCCAAAGTTGTTCGTATAAAAATTCAGAGGATAAGACAGCGCAGGGTCCACGGACTGAAACGGATCATAGACATTGCCATCAAAAAGATGCCCCACTTTTACAATGTCTTTGCATTGGTAGCGCAACGCTTGAACAAAGCTTACGGGATTACTCAAATCCGCACCGGCATTAGCGCCGGATTGAAAATAGAATTTTACGGTATTTGAAAACGAATCCGAATTCGTCAGATGAATCCTGACGTTCATATACGTAAGCCCTGGAGGCACCTGGGTATAGCCACAACGCAGGAGACTGGCTTCGGTATAAGTTGACGGCACCTCAAAAGATTCATGAGCGCCATCGGACTTGATGTAGTCAAAGGAGCAGTTACAATTTGAAGCTCCCGCCTTGGCCTGTTCCGCGGTGACACTCGCCGCGCAATACTGCCCCATGGTTTGCGAATCATCGCCGATGAGATCCAAGGTCGCGGCTGGATCAGTCGAGTTCCGGACAATATTAACGACCTTCAAGAGAGAGTTTCCATCTTCCTGACCCTGCACAAGCGGATTACTTGCAGCAAGACCTACTTTAGACTTCGTGTTTGTAAACACTTTGCCGCCACTATCATTCAAACACCCCGCCAAAACGGGAAGCAGAATCAAGAAGGCGAACTGAATGCGTAGATCCCCCGAACGAAGTGACAATTGAAGTTCCCCCGAGTTAATAGTATGCAAGTCTCGCGCACGAGGTGTGCAGATCGAAAGATATCGCGGGGTTAAGCGTCTCTTAATAAATCCAAAGAATGCCAAAAACCGCCTAATTATTAGGCAAAATCGAGAGTAAACACCGAGAAGCCCTAAGGAATCTCGGTGAACATGCCGAGTGACCAAGGCATTTGCAGCGCCTAAAAGTTCTACGCGTGTCATGGCTGACCCTCCGCTTGATCTCCTGACGAAATTCTGCGATTGCCCATTCTGAAAATCGCCGCTTCCAGCAGGACAGCACTCCCAGAAACACGCTCAATGCGAATACGATCAATCCCAGGGTCAATGGAAAGCGGAACAACGATTTGATCTTCATGCACCTGATTGTCAGCCGGTGCCAATACCGAGAGCGTCTGAACGATCTGGGGATAGCGATCTAAAGACGTATAAGCCAGATAGCGCGGCTGCTGGGTCTGCTGCAAATCGCTGCGCGAGTGCCGGGTTCGAACGAGGTGAACCTTTATGAAACTGGATTCGGCTGAAGTGAGCGCGACCCGATTGGGTCCGTCCACTTTTATGCCAGGAGGACCTTGTGGAATATATTTGAGATGAAGTAACAGATTTTCACTTGGGCCTAAAGCTTTGCGATCGATATCAATGTAGGCTCCACCCGCCAACGTCTTATTCACCTCGACATCATCCGAAAGGGTCGGACCCGCTTTTTCACACGCCGAATCCGAAAAAGTATAATAGCCCGTATTGTAACCAGAGGACGGCAGAAACACGCTGGCCGCAAAACTCAAAGAAGGAGGAGGAAACGTGTCCCCACCCACCCCCAGGACATTTCCAAAGGTTGAAACCGGTTCCCAATTGTAACAAAGCGTATCGTCACTCTCACTGCCGGTGCGTTTCCCCACCCACATATCGGGAATGAGTAACTCCTTTTGATCACTGCCCATGACGGTTTGACTCAGAGG
>CAIRTR010000014.1 GCA_903881565.1 Oligoflexia bacterium
CCCCCTCCCCGTTTACCAGGGCTTCGCGCTTAAGGAAATCGCTTTGGAGTCGATCACCAGCCTGGAGTCCCGCGTGGTACTTAAAACCATCTAGATAGACCGCAATAGGAGGAATTCCATCCTTATCGAGTCGCTCAAAATAAAAATCTGCTTCTGTCGTGCGTTCGCCGGTATTTAGAGTCTTATGGAAGGTCATTCGGTATCGACAAGACTCATCTGCGTCCTTCTTTTTTATAGAAAACTCGATGGGTTCCTTTTCTGCGGCGGACACAGCAAGATCACTAATCTCAAGACCAAAGCGTTCAAGCTTATGTTTATACCCAGTGTCACCAAGATTTCGCATTATCCCTAAGAATCGATACTCAAGGTCACTGTCCAAAAACCCTTCAACCTGTACGGTATCCAGACCTTCAGGGACGGATTCCATCTTATCTTTATGAGCTAAAATCGCCTCAAGATACCTGATCGCCTCTTTGCGTGAAATATCGGGTAACTCATACTGAGATGCGCCCCTTAGAATACAACGCAGGCATCCATCAAGCTCCTCTGAGGTGGCACAACCGCATTCTTTCATGCTCTGCAAGGAGAGCTGAATCATTTCAAAGAATGAGTCTTTATCCCAGAGTTCACGCAAGAACCCAGTGCCCCCAGGGACGGAATCAAAAATTACCAAATAGCGTTTAGAGAGCCGCTCTTCTCCAGCTTCTAGAATCCGCTGTTGGCCAATTTCGAGGTGAATTGGTTTTCCGCCAAAGCGCTTAATAAAACCAAGCATGAGCGCCGCCTTTATCGAGGCGGTCCGGACATCGGCCTCATATTCAGAAACAGGGAGAAGCACCCGAATCGCCTCTGACTGAAGTTCTCGATACAGCATTACCGGAAGATCTTTGGGTGCCAACCTACGCCCCTCTGGATTCGTTGCGGTCTTTGCGTGTCGGCAGGTAGAAATGTGGTGAATTTTTTCCTGCCCGTCGAAATCAAGCTGCGCCACACGTCCGCAATCGTGACAAAGCCTAAAGCCACGAGGCAACTCTTCGCCGGCAATTTCAATCTTTTCTGCGCTCACGCGCTCTTCTGCGCCAAAATTAATCTCACGCAGGGTGAGTCTCGATAAGAATTCAATGCCAAAGACAAAATCGTCAGATGAACAAGCCCAAGCCTGTTTGATACAGCTCTTTGCGTAATCAAAAAACGGGCGTACCTTGAAATACTTCTTCTGGCGATCTTCGGCATCGTCGCCAATCTGGCTGGAATGCGCAGTCTCAAGGGCAATTGCTTTATGAAGCCTGAGCATTTTCGTTAGCGCGCCACGATCGCTCCACTGCTGATCTGAGCACCTGGGGCAACCGTTGGTTTTTGAATCTGGCTTTTCACGCGCAAGAAAACCGCACGCTCGGCATACCCGCCAATCTTCAATCAATGTCCGTGTTTTTCCCCCAACGTCGATTTGATCAATTTGCAATTTATAACCTCCTCCATAAAACGTATTCAAAGGTGCTAGTTCGCGAAGCGCCACTTTCGCGGGACGCTCGAACGACTCCCTATGTTTGATCGTAATTTTTTTTCCGGCTTCCTTACTCTCATCAAGAATCAGGCCAACTAATTCGACCGAATCCTCATGAAACTCGAAGTTTGGCAAAAAACCATAATGAGTAAGAAACTCGAAGAACCCGTCTCTTGCTCCAAGAAGCTGTTTTTGAGCATCTATAGTGGCTCTTTCGCGCTTTAAGTCCCGATATTCTTGTTCTTTTTCTTTTGAAAGCTTTTGTCCGGCTGCTTCTTGCTGTTCCAGTGGAGCGATCTTCGTCTTTAGCTCTTCGTCGATCCGCGCCAGCTCATTCAATTCGTTATCGAAAGCTTCAACTACGGTCCGTAGCCGCAGTGCTGTCCTAAGTTTCCCACCGCTCGGGATGTACTCGAAGACAAGTTCATCCCAAGAGTCCTGAGAGACCTCCTTATCCGTGAATTTTGACTTAAATTGCGCCAATCTCTCCTGACCACGGTCAGTGAGAATGCGTGTAAGGTTCTTTAGAAAACCAGTCGGGACAGCACCCCTGACTTCCTTGCGAAGGAGGCTTATCGTAGGGCGCTCCATGTCCTTGATCAAACCCGCGTACTCTTGATCAAAAAGGAATGCAAAGAACTGGCGCTTCAAAATATCTGGTGCATCTAGGAAACATCCTGGAGGTTCGATATTGCCCGCAATCAGCTCTTCGGGGTACCTGAAATAGAGCAAATCCCTTGGGCGAGACTGTGCCACGGCAACTACTAGCGCAGATCCAGATTTGCGACCAGCGCGACCGATCTGTTGCTGATAATTGGAAGCTGAACCCGGAATAGCACCCACCACAGTTGCAGAAAGATCGCCAATATCGATCCCCATCTCAAGTGTGGGTGTACAGGAAAGCAGATTTACAGAATCCGCTCGACGCTTAGCTGGGTCCGTTTCCTTAAATTCTGTCTCAAGCTCTTCGCGGGTCTTTCGCCCAAGTAGTCCTGTGTGCTCGCGGGCAAAAATGCGCTCAATGTCGCCAGATTCGTAAATATTGCGATAGTAAGCGCCCCTTGAATCGACCTGGTTTTTATACGCACCTTTGCAATGAGTGATAACACACCCC
>CAIRTR010000015.1 GCA_903881565.1 Oligoflexia bacterium
CAAGTCGGTATCGGAGCGGCTGGGTCGCCCCGATCACTCGGAGCTGAGTTTTACTGATTTTCTTGGACTCATTATCGATGATGAATGGATGTACCGAGAAAACCACAAGCTTGGCTCTCGACTTAGAATCGCTAAATTCAAGGAACAAACCGCGTGCATTGAAAACATCAAATACGCGGGGTCGCGAGGCTTAAAGAAGGCACAGGTTCTGGAGCTGGCACAAAACCGCTGGATTCAAGCCCACCAAAACGTCCTAATCACGGGTCCGAGTGGAGCCGGCAAAAGCTACTTTGCCCAATCCCTGGGAAACCATGCCTGCAGGCAAGGCTACTCAGTTCAATACATCAGGGTGCCGAAGCTGATGTTCTCGTTCGTACAGGCACGCGCAGAAGGCACCTACGGGGGGCTGCTAAAGCGTTTAAGCAAAACGCAGGTGCTCATCCTCGATGATTTTGGTCTCGCTCCTCTGAGTGACACGGAGAAGCAAGATCTCGTCGAAGTGGCTGAAGATCGGTACAATGTGGGGTCGACAATCCTCACCTCTCAGCTGCCAGTGAACGCCTGGCACGAGTACCTGGGAGGGGGTCGACTTGCTGACGCTCTCTTGGATCGGTGGATACATAATGCCCATCGCTTTGATTTAAAATCTCCCGAATCGATGAGAAAAGAAGAAGCAGACTTGACTGAACGCGGCCACTCTGCGAAATAACCGACTGCTTACGTCGCTACGCTCCGAAACGCTGGCCGCGATGGATTGGAATCACTGGCCGGATTGAGTGGAATACGCAGGTAAAATGAATTCAAATAAAACACTAAGACTCTCGGCATCTGCCTCCTCATTCGCATTTGATCCCACGCTTATTCGTGGCTACCAGCAAACCATGTTGCTGAGCTTGTTTGGGGACACTCTTGTCCGGATGGGGGACTCTGGTGCCATTGAGCCAGGGATTGCTGAGTCATGGCACCTTACCGAGAGGGCTAAAGGCTATCGAGTTACCTTCAAACTGAGCCCACAGGCGCGGTTTCATGACGGCAGGGATGTGCGCGCTGGGGATGTATCGTGGAGTTTGTCGCGACATTTTTTTACGGATTCCACTTCTATCGTAAAATCCTACTTGGGAGTCGCACTTGCAAGCACTCGCCTTTCGAGCACTGGGCTGCTTGATGCGGTTGAGGTGCCGGATGATCGCACGCTTAGTATTGAGTTAAAGGGACCTTATCCGCCGCTACTGCATGTTTTGGCTTCACCTGCTTTTTGTATTTTGCCGCAGGATTTTAATAGGGATACGCCGATTGGATCAGGGCCCTATGCGGTAGAGGCGGGAGTGGGTGGCCGTGCCTATGATGATGGTAAGACGCACCTCGTGGCTTCGCCTCATTTTTCAGGTGAGGGTCAAAAATTTGAGCGAGTTACGGTTTCGATCCTCAAGTTTAAAGAAGAGATTCTGAACGCGTTCGGGAAAGGAGAAGTTGATTTCTCATTAGGAATCCCTTTTTCAGAAATTGGGCCGGGAGACATGCCGACCGATGGAGAGCTTGTAAGTGGGACTGAACTTGCGATTACCAATGCGTTTGTGAATATGGGGTGCCCCGCTTTTTCGTCGCGCGATTTTCGTAGAGACTTGGCGGCTCTTATCGAATTGGTAAAATCTACTCCTGAGTTGATGACTCGATTTGATCGAATGCATTCGTGCTTTTTGCCCGCGGGTATAATGCGGGAGTCATATTATGAGCGCCCCGCGCTTCGGATTATTCCGGGTGAGTTTAAAGAGAAATGGGCGGCGCACTCGCCTCCCAAGTTGGACATCGTCATTGCCATCGGCTTTTGTACGTTTGCGTTTAAGGCCGCGTTTAGGCGGATTTTTGAAACGGCAGGGTTAGAGTTTGAGTTTCGTGAACTGAAAGGCGACCCCCTGGGGCAAGTCATCGTTAGAGGGGAGTATGATCTGATTTTATTGCCCTACGCGGGATTGATTGCGGACCCGGATGGGTTTTTGGATTTGCTTGATCCACAAGGGTTGATGAAGGCGGGGCAGATCTTTGAAGAGGAGTATTATGTGATTCCGATTGCGGGGCAGAGGATTCCTGCATTGTATCGGAAGGGGTTGAAGGTTGGTGCGGTCGGGGCGGCGAGGTATTTGGATCTGAGGGGGGTGGGGTGGTGAATCATGGGGTGGCGCGAACGGCTGCTTTTGTTGTTTTAATTTTGGATGCAATCCCCAATAGGACGAAGATCAGCACCGAAAATATGCCTGCAAGTGAATAGAAAGAAACGGCAAATCCACCCTTAATGAATTGGGTGAGATACGTAATAAGCGGGCCGACGGAGATGATCAGCGCAACCGTGTTGACGTCAATTCGAGCTATTCCAGCTTGCAGGGCA
>CAIRTR010000016.1 GCA_903881565.1 Oligoflexia bacterium
AAAGTCTATGCCACCGGAAATGTCAGCGCAGCCGATAACGCAATGATAGGGGGACTCTTTGGTTTTGTCCAAATTGATAACGACACGACCAACCTCACTGATTGCTACGCGCAAGGGTCACTCTCGACGGGAACCAGCTCAAATGCAGGTGGGCTTATTGGCTATATCACCACTGTTCATGGTAACGGCTCACCCAGCAGTAGTGTCAGTAACTGTTACGCTACCGGGACTGTTACTGGTAGCGGTTCTCGTGGCGATCTCGTTGGATACTCCTATGACACCACCGCGAATTCAACCTACCAACAATTTAGTAACTCGTATGCACTCTCGGGTCTGGGTAACTTATTTGCTCCTGCGGGTAATTACACAGCCACCGCCTGCTCGCTCGAGTCCTCAAGCGATCTTAAACTTCAGGCCACCTTTTCGGGATGGAATTTTGGCGCAATCTGGACCACTTCAGCAAACACGACCTATCCGACGTTTCAGGCGGCGTGGCAGTAATCAAAACCCATATCCCACGGCCAGCGAATATGACGACGACTGGATCTCAACGGTGTAGGTGTTGCCACGGACGATAAAGTCTTGCTGCAGACTGATTCTCGCCAAATCAATACCTACCGAAAGAGGATGTTCGTTCTTTCCTACGGGGCGTGAATACGTCATGCCCAAACCGATCTCGCGATTGGCAACTCCCAGCAGAAACGGCCCGCCGGAGACGGGAGAAAATTTCAAGTAACCGCTCACGGTTTGCCCATTGTTGAGTCGTCTGCGAACGGTAGGGAAAAGCTGGGGACCCAACATGTTTGAAAAACCAAACTTCTCCACCGCAGTGAGATTGGCGAGATTGACGATCATCGTGGTGTAGTAGAAACCACCCAAAATCGAGACTTTCCAAGGCTCTTGAATAAAGGGAAGCGTGTATCCAACTCGTGCGTTGACGCCCAAGAAACGCGCACTGGGTGATTTGGAAGCCGTTAAAGGCAAAAGGGTCAGGAAGCTATTCACGCCCCAGTCCCAACGCCGCCAGGGAAGTGCACGACCATATGAAATCTTTCCCGTGAGCGCAGTTTCAGAAAGTGGTGTGATCCCCGTTTCGGTGTAGGAGATAATGGAAAGACCCAGGGACGAAGAAAATCCAGAATAAATGAAGTCCGGTTTCATTTCCACTTCGACCTTTTCCGGGGGCGGTGGAGGGGTTTTCTTAAAGAGAATTTTCGGAGCAACAAGTGTTAGGGTCTCGCTCTCCGTCTGGCCTAAGGGGCCGATGGCGACCACTCGAATTTCTGAGGATTCTTCTGAAATCGGGAGGGTAAGGGAGAATTCATTCTCTGAGTCAAAGAGGGCTTCAGACTCCTGGATCACGAGTCCCCAATCTTCGCGATTAAATGTTCCGTTCAAGTTTATCGTCCACTCAGGTGGGTCGGATTTCTTTTTCTTTTCGATCTTTATATCTTCGGTCTTCACGTCGAGATTCTTAATTCTCTTCGCCAGTTCCACGCGGGTAATATGAGCGGTACCAAGGGGTGCGGCAGTGACGTCGAGAGCGGGTCCGACAAGGAGAGCGAGGATGATGAGAAGGTCGCGGAGCTTGGTCACGGGTGCTTAAAGAGTAGCTGACTAGTCATTAAAGATCCAGCAGAGGCATTTTTTAACCCCCCTCGATTTAGGAAAGCAATTCCAAAATCAGGGGGGGTATGAAAACTCCCTTTTACTTCAAAATCTGCTCTAGCCTCGTCAATAACCCTTCTTCGTCGCCTCCTGAACCTCCGGGGTATCCCGTGGGTTCAACGACCGTGCAGTTCACGCCGGCTTCTTCAAGCAAGGCTTTGATTCCTCCCGCATGCAATCCGCCGAAGACAATCGCCGCTTCGGGCGTTTCCTTCTTTTTAAGGGTCTCAATCACCTTGCGGTTTCGCTTGTCCAAAAGTTTCCGGATTTTCTCAATCGTTTTTCGAAGATCCGCTTTCAGAAATTCAATTGCGTCGTCCACCGTCGTGGCCGGCGGAAGCTTGAACGCTTCCATCACGCCGTCGAGATAGAGTTTGGATTTCACAGGATCCTTTTTGTGTTGCACGAGGCGCCCCAAAAAACCCGCCGAGCCGCGGGCATCGGAAAAAGCGAGACTCGTTTCGCGTACGAGCGAATCGTCATCTCCACAAAGGGTCAGAACATGGCTCCCGTACTTCACTTCAAGCTTCATCGGAATATGCGTAGTGATGTCATCATACAGAGGCAGCATCGCGTTTTTGCGCAACTCGGGCGCGCCCCATCCGTTGAAAACCATCGGCGTGCTTTCCAGCACCTCGCCCGAACACCCTTCGCCAATGACCATCGTCAATTGTTTGTCTTTGATCCAACGATCCAGTTGCCGGTAAATCGCCCGCTGATTTTCTTGCTGCGGGAGTTCAATGGCTTTCGCGAGGTCGTGGGTATTCACCGTTGGCGCAAGGTGCCACTGTTTGAATAGCCAAACATGGCGTTTTCCAGGTGCAGGCAAGCATTCTCCGATGATTTTACCGAAAGCGGGATCCAGTTTAAGTGCTGAAACCACTCCTGGGGAGGGATTCGATGCATGGCCGACGAGAGAGAGGAAGGAAAAGATAAGCACGAATGTCGCGATCGTTTTTGTCATGTTTCTCAGTATAATCCCGGTGGTTCCAGATCGGAACCGTTAACGCAAATTGGCATCAGATTTTCTTCTTATGAGTCGCTTTCGTCCGAAACTTCGTTTAACCTTTTCTCTGCATTTCAACTTTTTATCTACACAGGAGTTACGGGTATGAAATACGAAGGCAAAGCCATTCAGTGTTCAATGCTCGACGGAGGCATCGCTGAACTCAAGTTTGACTTGAAAGACGATTCCGTCAATAAGTTCAATACGCTCACGCTTAAAGAATTGCGTGAAGTGGTCGACCAGATCAAGGGCGATAAATCCATCCGCGGGCTCTTAGTCACGAGCGCCAAGGACTGCTTCATTGTAGGAGCAGACGTGATGGAATTTTTGGATCACTTTAAAAAATCTGAAACCGAACTCGTCGGCTGGCTCAAGGTCGTTGACGGGATTTTTTCAGACATCGAAGATTTAGATTACCCCACGGTCACCGCTATCAACGGCGTGGCGCTCGGTGGCGGGATGGAGTTTTCGCTTTCCACCAGTTATCGCGTGATGGCTGCCAATACCAAAATTGGTTTGCCAGAAGTGAAACTTGGGATTTTCCCAGGCTGGGGGGGCACCGTTAGACTCTCTCGCCTCTCAGGCGCAGACAATGCGATTGAGTGGATCTGTGGTGGCGAACAATATGATGCTGAAAGCGCGCTGAAAATTCGCGCAATCGACGCCATCGCCGCTCCTGCGAAACTTCGCGAAGTCGCTTTAGATTTGGTGAAAACCGCGATGGAAGGCAAGCTGGATTGGAAAGCGCGTCGTACCGAAAAGACGTCGCCGCTTAAACTCAATCCCATCGAATCGACCATGGTGTTCGAAATCGCCAAGGGATTTGTAGGCGCCAAAGCCGGCCCGAATTATCCATCCCCTGTTGCAGCGATTGAAGTCATGCAAAAGGGAGCTGGGAAATCTCGTGACGAAGCTTTAGCCATTGAAGCCGCAACCTTTGCGAAGATTGCGAAGACTCCAACCGCGCACTCCTTGGTGAGTATCTTCTTGGCAGATCAATACATCAAGAAGTCGGGCAAGAAACTTTCAAAAGCGGGTCGCCCTGTGACAACCGCATCCGTCTTGGGTGCCGGGATCATGGGGGGCGGCGTGGCTTATCAGTCGGCGTCTAAAGGGATTCCGATTTATATGAAGGATATCGCTTCAAAAGCCTTGGATTTAGGCTTTAATGAAGCCTCCAAGATTCTTGATAAGCAAGTCAGCAAAAAGAAGATGACGCCTGCACAGATGGGCGAAGTGCTTGGTAAGATTCGCTCGACACTTTCCTACGGCGACTTCGGTCACGTGGATTTTGTTGTTGAAGCCGTTGTCGAAAATGAAGGCGTGAAGAAGAAAGTCTTGGCCGAACTCGAAGGCCAGATGAAAGACGACACCATCATCACGAGCAATACCTCGACGATCTCGATCACGCGTTTGGCTGAAGGCCTAAAGCGTCCTGAGAACTTCTGCGGAATGCACTTTTTCAACCCCGTTCACCGCATGCCTTTAGTTGAAGTTATTCGCGGCGCAAAGAGTAGCGAAAAAGCAGTGGCAACGACTGTGGGTTACGCACTTGCCATGGGCAAGACCCCGATCGTTGTCAATGATTGCGCCGGCTTCTTGGTCAATCGCGTCTTGTTCCCTTACTTCGCGGGCTTCATGAAACTCCTGGCCGATGGCGTGGACTTCGTGAAGATCGATAAAGTCATGGAGAAGTTTGGTTGGCCCATGGGTCCTGCCTACTTGCTCGATGTCGTGGGGATCGATACGGCTCATCACGCGGATGCTGTGATGGCTAAAGAGTTCCCCGATCGCATGTCGCACACCGGTCAAACCGCAATCGAAGTGATGTTTGCAAACAATCGCTTCGGTCAGAAAAATGGCAAAGGTTTCTATACGTACACGCCTGATAAAAAGGGCCGTCCGAAAAAAGAAGCTGATCCTGCGGTTTATACGATGCTTAAACCTTTGGTCCAAAAAGACCTGGGCGCAACGATTACGGATCAGGAGATCATTGATCGTATCATGCTCCCCATGATCTTCGAGTGCTCACGTTGTCTTGAAGACAAGATCGTCGAGTCACCCGTTGAAGTCGATTTGGGCTTGGTTTATGGCTTGGGTTTCCCTCCGTTCCGAGGAGGGGCTATGCGGTACGCTGATGCGGTAACGGCTAAAGTGATTTGTCAGACGGCGGAGAAGTACGCTTCGCTTGGCAAGCTCTATGAGCCGACTGCGCAAATTCGTACCCAAGCTCAAACCGGCAAAGGTTTTTACTAAGTAATCCAAAAGTAATTAGAAATAGGAGAAACAAATCAATGAAAGACGTAGTCATAATTGATGCAGTGAGAACGCCGATGGGCCGCTCAAAAGGCGGAATGTTCCGCAATGTACGCGCGGAAAACCTTTCGGCTTCCATGATTAATGCGCTCTTGGCGCGAAACCCAAAAGTGGATCCCAATGAAGTTGAAGACGTGATCTGGGGCTGTGTTCAGCAGACGATGGAACAGGGCTTTAACATTGCGCGCTTTGCTTCGCTGATGACTCCCATCCCGCACACGGCCAGTGCGCAGACGATCAATCGTCTTTGCGGCTCCTCGATGAGTGCACTCCATACGGCCGCCATGTCGATCATGACCGGCAACGGAGATGTTTTCATGGTGGGCGGCGTGGAACACATGGGCCATGTGCCCATGACGACCGGAATTGACCCCAATCCTGCAGCCAGCAAGTATTTTGCGAAGGCTTCAGGGATGATGGGTATCACCGCTGAGCTCTTGGCCAAAATGCATGGGATCACCCGCAAGTCGCAAGACGAGTTTGCGTATCGCTCGCATAAGAACGCCGCAGCGGCCACCGCGGAGGGACGTTTCAAAAACGAAATCGTACCTCTTGAGGGACATGATGACGACGGACGCTTGAAAGTGTTTGATTATGATGAAGTGATTCGAGGAGACGTCAATCTCGAAGCCCTCTCTCAACTCAAACCCGCGTTTGATCCCAAGAATGGGATGGTTACGGCAGGAAATTCCTCCGCCATCTCTGACGGCGCTTCAGGATTGCTTGTGATGTCGGCGGATCGTGCAAAGGCTTTGGGGCTTCAACCCATGGCTAAGATTCGCGCAATGGCAACCGCCGGCGTGGATCCTTCGATCATGGGTTACGGCCCTGTGCCTGCGGTTCATAAAGCGTTGAAACGCGCGGGTATGAAGATCGAAGACATTGATCTGTGGGAGCTTAATGAAGCGTTTGCAGCTCAATCGTTGCCTGTGATGAAGGATTTGAAACTTCTGGATCATATGGAAACGAAGGTCAACCTCAACGGTGGCGCCATCGCTTTGGGCCATCCACTGGGTTGCTCCGGCGCACGTATCAGCGGAACTTTGTTGCACTTGATGAAGGCAAAGGGCGCTCGTACGGGTGTGGCCACGATGTGTATTGGTATGGGCCAAGGCATCGCGACTGTGTTTGAACGCGTTTAACCTTTAATTAGGATGATTCGTTAGTTTAGTCGTTTTGCAGAATTGATTCCGGCGTCTCTCTTGAGTGGGGGGCGCCGGTTTTTTTTGTATTTGGGGGAGACGAGGTGCCCGCGAGTTTCCGCAATGAGGAAGCTCGAGGCGTCAAGGGGGAGGGGTTGAGGCTTCCAGCTTCCCCTTTGGGGAAATAGGGCCCAAGCGCACTCACCGATCCCAGTGTCACCCCGACTCCAAAATCCCGATCTGACCCCAGGCGCGCTGACCCAGCTGCGTTATATTCGTTTTGACGCGGGCACACTACTTGCTCATACCGGCCAAAAGATTTTACAAACGCCAAAAAGTCCCTGGGGGAGTACCGATCATGAAGCGTCTATTGTTATCCTTAATGTTGAGTTCTGCGCTAATCATCACCGCTGTCAATGCAGTCCATGCATCCAGTGAAGACCCGATGATTGAAGTGGGTATTGGCGCTGCCGCAATCCAAGGAGATGCTCCTGTTGAAGTTCTGCTTAAAGTCGAAATCCCTGGTGTTACTGCATCCGGAGGGGCTGTTGTTCTGGCTCGCTTTAAAGGGAGCGCAAGTTTTCTTGATGCCGGAAACATTGGGGACTACCTCGATATCCATTTTGAGCCACTCGCCCTGGGCATGACCGATAAAGAACTTGGCCTTTGGGTGACGTTCTTGGACTTTGATCTTCAGCGAAACATCCCTTTGGGGAATGATTTAATGTGCCGGGTTTCTGTTTTAGGCGGGCGCGCAAACTACAACAAGGCTGTTTCGGAAAACTTCAAATTCTTCATTAATGCCGCATTTGATATGATTGGTCTCGGCCTTCATAAAGTGGGAAATGAATATAAAGGTCAAGGGGGCATGGGCGCGAATGTCGAGTTTGGTGCGATTATCGCTAAAGACTTCAGAATTGTACTGGGTGAAAAAATCGATGCAATCCAAAATGTGGATAAGTCTCGGGTAACTGGGCAAACTTGTACGGACACACCCATGACGAGTTACGTGGATTCTAGTGGCAAGCCTCATTATAGCACGGGGTCTTGCACGGACACTCACGCGACGGTAGATGGCGATTCGTCGTATCAATTCAAGACTTCATTAGACTTGGTTTACGACCTGTCCAAGAACCTCTCCGTTTTTGCTTCGCCTAATTTTGTTGTGTATGTCCGCGATACTTTTCGGGACGAAGTGAAAACTACTGAATCCAATTCTGCCTTTCAAGTGATGTTCGGTGTTTCTGCCAAATGGTAAATAATCTCTTAAATCAAAACTGGAGTATTTTATGATGAAACGTCTATTCTTGTCCCTGATCCTGAGTTCGCTATTTGGAATTTCCCCCGCGCAAGCCTTCAACGACGAGACCGCGATGGAAGATGCGCCCATGATTGAAGTCATTATGTGGATAGCTATATCGACGAATATGGTTATGAGGAGGGTGGGTATTGGACAGAAACCTGCACGGATAATTACAAGACCGTGAATGGGGATCTGTCGTTTCAATCTAAGACCTATTTGGATCTCACCTACGATATCTCCAAGAACTTCGCGGTTTTCGCTTCACCAA
This sequence comes from Oligoflexia bacterium, assembly GCA_903881565.1. Lineage (GTDB taxonomy): Bacteria > Bdellovibrionota > UBA1018 > UBA1018 > UBA1018 > CAIRTR01. The sequence goes on from CAIRTR010000016.1 coordinate 7,704, forward strand.
ACTTTGTCGTCTATACGCGAGATACGACGCGCAACGAAGTCACTTTTTCGGATACGACGCTGGCTTTTCAAGTGCTCTTCGGGGTTTCGGGCAAGTGGTAAGCGGTCGTCGGGCACGAAAAGTTCAATCGTGGGCGAATTACCATCTTTTCACCATCAGCAGGAGATGATCTCCCGCTAATGTCGAAGTGTGGGAAACACGGCAGAGATTGAAGCGTATTTTAAACATTCTCTTGATGAGCTTTTGCTGCAGGCTCCGCGCGATGCGACGGCAAAATATGGGATTTCCTGCCAGGATTCGAGTTACGTTTGCTGGGTGGAGATTGAGGCGTCTGTGGGCAGTCTGTCGGGTCGCGTCTCAGAGCCCGAGGTGGACACTGCGATCAATCGCTTGATTCAGGAACTCACTTTTCGGCTCCCGATGTGGAATCGCTCCGCCTGCTGCTGCCACAAGCAGTTGGAAGCTAAATTTAGCTGCAAAGAAAACTAAATCGAAAGCGGACTCACTTCTTGTCGGTCATCACGAAGCGATAACCCATTCCGTATACCGGCTCGACCGCGCAACAACCGCCTAGGAGTTTCTTGCGCAGGTGACTGACGTGGGTATCGACCACGCGATCTGAAACGTGAATCTCATGCCCCCATACCGCAGCCAGGACTTGTTCGCGGCTGATGACTTGATCAACGCGTTTGCAGAAAAATAACAGAAGGCGAAACTCAACCGGAGTGAGATCCAAGGTGATGTCTTTGTTGCCGGACTTCTCTTGTTTCATCGTCGCGCGCTGCGTGCGCAGATCAACGATGAGACCCCCTAGCGAAATTACCGTTTCTTTTTGCTTAAGTTCATCCCCACGCCGGAGATGGGATTCAACGCGAGCTTTGAGTTCCAGAGGTTCAAAGGGTTTGGTGATGTAGTCGTCAGCGCCTAATGAGAATCCAAGCACTTTGTCGGTCACGCCGGTTTTCGAAGTCAGAAAGACCACGGGGACGCGCTCGCCTGCGAGTTCTTCGATTTTGGAAACAAACTCAAACCCATCGCCATCCGGCAGCGTGACGTCAAGAAGGATTAAATCAAAGCGGCCTTCTTTTAAGCGGGTTTTTGCTTCTGCAAGGGAGCCAGCCAAGACGAGCGTGTGTTCTCTGAGGGTCCCTTGAACGGTCTTTTGAATGTCCAGCGCATCTTCAACGACTAGAATTTGAGCCATTTTAAGCCTTCTCCTTAATTAATCCAAAACCGGTTTGGATTTCGCTAAACAGATTTAGCGCTTCTTGCATTTCCTCGCCTTTGAAGTGCTCTAGCTTTTCGCAAGATAAAGCCAGAGTTTTCGCTCCGATATTTCCGAAGCTTCCCTTCAAGGTGTGTGCAACACGCGCCGCTCTTACAAAATCTTTTCCACGCAATAGCGTCTCTAATGTCTGCAGCTTAGCAGGAGTTTCAGAAATAAACACCTGTAGGATTTCACGAACGGATTCTTCCCCCATCACATCTGCGAGTGACCTCATGCGGAGCGTTACCTCGTCGAAGATTTGAAGGCTCGGGGTGTATTTTTGAATCACCCGATTGAGATCATCTTTTTGAAAAGGTTTCGGTAAGTAGTCGTTCATTCCTGCCGCGAGACATTTTTCGCGCTCCCCCGCCATCACGTGGGCCGTCAGCGCCACAATCGGAACCTTATCCCAGCCTCGGCCCAAGCTGCGTAGTCTTCGGGTTGCTTCGTATCCATCCATTTCGGGCATCTGGCAGTCCATGAAAACCAGGTTAAAGGGGCATTCCCCGGTCGTGGTCAGGGCTTTTTGGAGTGCCTCCACACCATCGGATACTAGCTCTACTCGGCACCCTAGTTTTTCTAAAATCTTGGCAAGGACCATTTGGTTAACAGAATTGTCTTCAACGGCTAAAACGAAAAGCTCGCTTGCGGGGGGTTGGTTTTCGTTCTTATTGGCTTCTTCGGCATCAGGTGGAATCGTTTTTGCCTCACTTGAAGCTTTAGAAAACGGGACGGTGAACCAAAAGTGGGAACCTTTTCCAGGGATACTGTTAACAGAAATCTCTCCGCCCATCTTTTCGACGAGCCGTTTACAAATCGAAAGTCCCAATCCTGTACCTGCAAACTTTCGAGTGGCTGTTCCATCGACTTGGGAGAAGGGTCGAAACAAGAGCTGTTTATGGTCCTCAGAGATTCCAATCCCGGTGTCCTTCACGTCGATTCTTAAAAGCACCTTGTTTCGGCTCGTAGCGGGACGCAAACTAAGTTCGACCTCAATCTTCCCTGCAGCAGTAAATTTTACGGCGTTGCTCAGCAGATTGAGAATCACCTGGCGCAATCGTCCTGGATCTCCTTTGAGGAGATCGGCGCGTTCCGACGAGCTTTTTGCTTCAAGCAATAAGCCTTTTTGCGAAATGGTTCCGGAAACTAAACTAATGGCATCGCGTAAAACGACTTTTGGATCAAACTGAACCTGTTCGAAGGTGAGTTTGCCCGCCTCGATTTTTGAATAATCTAAAACATCATTGACGATCGATAAGAGAGATTGGCAGGAGCTGCGAATGATCTCGATGAAGTCTCTTTGTTGAGCGTCCAATTCGCTATCAATCAATAAATCGGTTAACCCTAGCATGGCATTCATGGGGGTCCGAATCTCGTGGCTCATGTTTGCCAGAAATTCCCCTTTTGCCTGTGCCGCAACCTCCGCGGCCGCACGGGCCCGATGAATTTCGGTAAGGTCTTTGAGAAAGCCCACGAATTTTTTTTGATCTTCCCAGGTAAAAGCGCTCACCGCGAGATCGACGGGAACCGTTGTTCCGTCTTTACGGAGAGCAAAGACTTCGCGCCCAATTCCGATGACTCTTTTTTCTCCAGTTTTTAAGTGCTTTTGCAGGTATCCATCGTGCGCGCGTGCGTGTTCTTCAGGCATCAGGAAACTGACGTTTCGGCCCAGCGCTTCGTGAGGTTCATAGCCCAGGATGCGTGTAAATGCGGGATTCACGGATTCGATGATGCCATGTTCATTGATGACGACAATCGCATCCAGTGCCGAATTCAAAACTGCTCGCGTAAATGACGCATCCTTTTGCCAGACGGCTTCTTGAGACATAGTTTGTACGTTATACCGTCAGCGCCCCGATTTGAAAATCAATCATTGAGAAAGCTCCACAGAGAGGACACAGCCACTTCACATTTGGGGACTAACTTTTTAAGAGTTCAGCTAATTTCAATATGGCGACCTCCCCCTGGGGTCGCCCCCCACCACCCGAAGCCCTCGTCAGAGCCCCTGACGGGGGCTTCTCACTTTAGGGGTTTTGATTTTGTTGGGACTAGGCAAAGTTTCCCGAAGGCTTTTTCAATCTTCATGTCGTGACGGTGAGCGCGCTCCTGGCGGCGGACTTCTTTGGGGAAGCCCTTTAAGGCCTCTTTCATCTCGCGAAGGGTTTCTTGATTTGTTTTTTTTGTCATGGGATTTGGCCCTTTAGAAAGGGGCTCGAGAATTGTTTTTGATCCGTTAAGTTTAGCTCCATGAAGTCAGTCTTGTTTTGGATGGGCTTAGGGATATTTCCTGAGTTATCGAAAACGAACCAGTCTTTGCAGATTGGCCGATAGAGGTTCCAAAAGTTATCAAAACACCGCGGATGGCGACGCTGAACGGTTTCGGTTGGAATCGGATGTCCGCCCAATTGGACTCGTTTTTTGATGCGCTGTAGATTCCTTTTGATTGAATCAAGGTAGAGAAAGTAGATGGTAATTTGATACCCCTGGTCCATGGCATCTTGAAGAATCTTTACCCAGGTTCTCCCTGAAAGGGTCGATTCGAAGGTGAAGCTTTCCCCATGAGCAATCATGTTTTTGATTTCTTCTATTAAGACTCTACCCGCATGAAAAGAGGCTCTTTCAAAATCCAGCGGGAGAATGCCCGACGCGATCACATCCGGGTTCAGGTAGACCGCTCGGCCGAGCTTGCCGAGAAGGTAGACTTTCGCAAAAGTGGTTTTCCCGCTTCCATTAGGGCCTGCGACGATTTCAATGGTTTTGGGTTTAGAGGTCTTAATTTGACGCGCTCCTTAACAAAAAGGTGGGGAGTACCTTTTTTGGTGCCCGGGACTGGACTCGAACCAGCATGCTTTTGGCGCTCGCCCCTGAAACGAGTGTGTCTACCAATTCCACCACCCGGGCACGCTTATCTGTATACCTGACTCAAGGGGCTTTGTGTAGCCTCATTCGTTAGAAACTATAGGTCAAGCCCAATGAGGCTTCGGAGGTGTTGCCATCCAATACGGTGAAGTTAATGTCTTGCCCGTTGGGTTTCAGCAGGCTGCCCTTGGTGTCGAGGCTGGCATAAATGTTTAGGTTTGCGATGACGTCAAAGGCAATGGAACCTCCAACGGAGAAGGAGTCGGATCTTGTGCCCGCATAGGTCCAACCAAAGCCTCGTCCTACCATTACACCAAAGTGCAGAGATTCCAGCGGGGAATAGGAAATCCCAGGTCTGAAGAGTAAGTTATAAGACGAGTTCATTCTACCTTCAGTCGTGACCGAATAGGTGTGAAAATTTTTGCCAAAGATGACGTCAAAATTCGGGGCGACTGATTTAATTCCGAGAGAGCTAAAATCCGCGGCCAAGCTCAGGCCTGTTTGTACGCCTGTCATTAAAGAGGTACGAAGTCGTGATTCTTCGCTCAAAGGGAGAACGGCAGTGACGGCCGTCGATATACCGAAGATGGGTCCCAGGGCGATTGGCGAGTGCCCTAATGACACTTTTCCGTCATCAATGGTGGCATTTCGCTCCCCTGTCAGTTCCTGACTGGCCCCAAGGGTGAGGGCTATTTTGAAATCTTTTCCTAGTTTGTATGAAGGAAGGAGTGATGCGGAGGTAGTTGCGGCATAGTTTGCATCACTTCGCTCAAGAAGACTTGAAGTCCCCGATACATCCACCGAAAGGGCGAAATCGCGAGGCTTTTTCTCGGTTTTTTCGCTTGGGGCATCGACAGCGAAACTCAAGGTAGCGACTGATAATGTCGCAGCAGCGGTAATCATTAACAGCGATATTTTTCTATTTTTCATGCTCTTTTCTCTTTCAGCGCCAGTTTCTTCGCGCAAGTTCAAGCCTACTCTTTGCGGGAAGTGTGCCGTTTAGGACATACCTAATCGTTGTGTAATTAAAGGGTTTTATAAGCCTACGTCTCAAAATGCGATGCCTAAGTATTTGACACCCCTCCAGGCGCTAGACACTTGAATCAGTCGAAAAACCAGGTTTTTCTGCCATTTTCCTTGCGAAATCAACTTGCTTACGTTCGGCACGTTTCATGCCTATAGCACCCGCGAACGGGAAGATGTTTTCCCGTCGTGGAGTCTTCTTTAAGGAGTTTCAATGAGAGCGAATAAGAAATCAAAAGCCCTTTTTTCGAAATTGACCCAACTCACCTTTATGGGTGTGCTGATGATATCAGCCTCGTCCTGCGTGAAGAGTCGGCCCGCGACTTTGCCGGATGGCGCGGGTGATGACATTTATGAGAAGGGCCTATTCGAGTCGGCCTCCATATCTGTCAAGACCGGCAGCACCCCTTTGCTGGCCAATGCGGTTAGCTCCGGAGACTCCTCGGCTCAGGCCCTGGTGAGCTCCGTAGATGCGCCTGATAAAATTCAACCGATGTTTCGTGAACTTCCTTTAAGTGCAAAGCCCAGCAGCAGTGTTGGGATGCGCTTTAAAATGGATAAGGAATCTGTAACCGCTTATCGCATCGCCGATGATGCAAGCTCGATTCCGGCTCGCGAGTCTCAACTCGCGAAAGTCGAGAACGGGAAGATCCTCGTTCCTGTGTTCCAATATAAAGTTAAAGCCTTCGGTACGCTTGTTCGAGTCAAGAATGATCTTGGCGTAGAAACGGCAGCCCTAAGACTTAAGCCCTCTGAGTGGCAAGACGCAACCCACATTCAAGTATCTACTCTGACAGCAGACCGCCTGATGGTGGCTTTTCCTGTTGGAGCAGGCGATGAAGTTTACGAAAAGGCCGCATTCACAGGTGCCAAGATCTCTGCTCAGACTGGGGACGCTCTTGCCAAGGCGGACACCCTTCTTGAAGCGGATGAAACAGCAGCGACAAAAGTTCTCTCAGTCACTGCTCCAGATCGAATTAAACCGGTTTTCGAAGATTTAACTCTGTCTGCGAAGCCAAAGTCTTCAGCTCAAATTCGTTTCGAAATTGATAAAGAGAATCTAACAGGTTTGCTCGTCGTCGAGGACGCCTCTCGTTTATCGCTTCAAGAACAGCAATTGACTAAAGTTTCAGATTCAGGTGAGACGCTCCTTCCTGTTTTCCAGACCAAAGTCAAAGGATACGGCATTCTTGAGCGCACCAAAACGGATGCGGGTCTTGAAACGGCTGCATTGAAATTAAGGCCAACTACTTTTGAAGTAGCGACCCACATCACGGTTTCGATGTTGAAGTCCGATCGGGTTAGGGTGGGTTTAGCTGCTGCAGCCAAAGATGTGGCTGAGACTGTATTCGTACGATCGAAAATTGAAAACGCGATTTTTACAAAAAATGAACTCGAAAAGAAGTTGAACATCTCCGTGGCAGGCTCCAGCGACACTGTTTTCTACACCACGATGGAAACGGATACGATGAAACTTTTTAAAGTTACTTCGTCGGATGATAGTCATCTTAATGCGGATCAACTTGCTGTAGTTGCATCACAAGATCAAGGTAAGGATAAGAGTAAATCAATCATGCGCTGTTCGGCGGATGTCCTCGCGAAGGCGATTGCCGCGGGGATCAAGACTGACGCGAAATCATGTGTTATCCTGATTCAGGCCACCGTTCCTATCGCGTTTGTAAAAGCCGCGCGAAAAGCGGGCGAAGTTGACGGTGTGTTTGGATCTGAAGTCAGCTATGAGGCTGCTACCGTATCAGAGGCGCCAGTCTTGGTAAGAATTGCCAAGGCACCTCCAGTGACAGAATTTGAATCGAACCCTAGGTTGCCAGAGAGAATTTTATCAATTAATGCGGTAAAAGGTCGTGAGTTCTTCATGAGAAGAACCCTTAAAGATACTCCAAATGCCTTTGAATACACTTTTGCGGGATCTGCAGGCGGGTTGGAAATTGTACGCTTCGAATTCGAAAAATCCAGTGTCAAGGTTGTGCGCGCGGATGCACGGTTGCCTGTGTTAGGGGCAAATGACAACGATCGAGAGACCTTACTCTCCTTTCCAGCTTCTTACTACCTTCCAGTAAAAGTGGATGCGACAGGTGCTCCTATTGACTATGTTCGTTACTTGGATGCGACTGAATCAACGCCAGGTGCGGTGGCTTACGTGAACTTCAGCGTTAACGAAGTTCCCAATGTGTCTTCTCCTCTCGAATACTACGGCATTGAACAATGCTTCAGAGGCGTGACGG
>CAIRTR010000017.1 GCA_903881565.1 Oligoflexia bacterium
TCAATCGACTCGTCCGTCGCACATGGTGCACTACAAAGAGAGCGGATCGCCTCGCGGCACACCTTGCGATATTTGTTCAATACCACAACACGGTTCTCACAAAGACAGTTTCGGCTTAACTTGCCCATCGCGTGAAAGCGCAGACCGAATTTCACACCACCCCTAGGCTGATCCGACGATTTCCAGAAAACCTGGCACCCTAAAGCTCTGGCATCATTACTCGGCAAGCACACAATAAGGGACCAGTTTACGCATAAAAGGGCTTCAAGCGCTCTCGCTCTACTTGGAGACGCAAGAGAGAATCTGAGCGGGTGTTGGATTTCCGATGTCATCCACACACTTCATTTCAGAAGCAGAACCAATTCGGCTGCAAGCCATGATCTCCGAATAACCAGGCGCTGCAACAGCAAATACACAATCAAGCGCAAAACCGTTATCAATAAACTGACAAGCGCCTCGCTCAGCAGCTCCAGGATTCGACAGAAGCGAAACACAGGAGTCCGAGTAAGAGTCTGCAAAAGCGCTAGAACCGACCAAGGCACCGAGAATTAAAAGAAAAGACGTAAATTTTGACATATTATTTTGCTCCGATGGTTTGGGGAGATAAGCCTCCCTTCAAACGGGCCCGGTTATCGCCGAATCAGAGAATCGGGTCAAGGACGAAACCTTGGATTTACCAGGCGCTTGCGTTTGGCCCTCATTTACCTTGCGTAACGCAATGCGCTAACATTTGGGTCAACCCCTCCAAGGAGTCCATTATGAAGCTTTTGTTTATGCCCTTTCTGGGACTCGTTTCAACCGCCGCCACTTTTGCCGGTAGCGACAGCATGATCGAAGTTAATGCGAGCGTCGATTCACGTTTTGATTCGCCCTACGCCGAAAACATCTTCTGCAATGAATTCAACAACAGATGCGACTCAATCCGCACCTGATCCACGTCAACGAGATTCACAAGCGTCTGCCTGTGCGCGGCTGGATTGCGAACTTCTTGAAGGGCAATCAGACGCTTTGCAATCGCCGCAATCTGATCATCCGTAAGATTCTTAAGGGGGACAAGCGGTTTTCCCACGACTTTGCGCGAGAAAACGAGCATCACAATCGCCCAGGCTCGCAAACCATCCAGGGTCTTGAAATGCTGATTGAGAATGCGTCCCGAGAGAATCCCCTGCGCCATGCTCACCATCTTATGAAGCGGCAGCGATTGAACCGTAAACTGCTTTTCAAGCCCCAAGATCCGAATCACACGCTCCGCACTGGGATAATCTTCGTTAAGCGCGCAGGCGTGAATCGTGTTCTGAAACTCATGCAGATGGCTCTCCAAGCGGGGAAGAAGGATTTTTCTCCCAATCTCACGCTCCAGCACGAGGTCAATCGCCTTGCTATATTCAAGAATGGATGAGGACTTATCGATGAACTCATCAAAGAGATGCGGATAGACAAAAGGCAGTTCCGCAGATCGCAAGGCTGAGCGAACCGATTCATCAAGCTGCTCATACCCTGTAATTTTATTCGAAAGCTCAAGATCAAGAGCCGTGACATCTGCCCCCTTTTTGAGACCCGTCGCAGCCCCACCCCCTGAGGTAACCCCGGAATCCAACTTCGCTTTAAGCTGATAAAGTCCGTCCAAGAGCAGGTGATCGGGGCGCCCTAGAATGATTTCATTTACGACCGTGCCAAAATAGGGGTTTGGAGTTTCAGGAGGGCGCAAGCAACGAATCACTTTGTCACAAACTTCGAGATCATCACTATGATCACGCAAGAAATCAATCACTAAACGCTTCGCCCGCAAACCCGGCAAAACGGTCAGCGTATCCAAGGCACGTCCTGAAACCGACGGACTCGGGCTTTGCAACAAAGGAGCAATCAGATCCGCCGTTGATTCGTCGTGCATGTTCCGCAATACGACAAGAGCCAAGAGCTGCAGCCGTTCTTCGCCTTCTTTGCGCTCTTTGCCCCTCAGGCACGCATGCACTTTTGGTAAATGAATTGGCGAGGGATGATCCTTGAGAAACTCGAGCGTTTCGGCTCGTGCGTCTTCAAGCTTCGAGGCGAGATGAGTTGCAATAACGCGTTCAAGGTTCTTGTCATGAGTTTCTGGCTTTTCGGCCCCCGGAAGCTCCGGTTGAACACTCAGTGCCCGCATTGCGGCCCACTCGATCTTGGGATCGAGATCTTTTTGCTCAATAAGTTCCAAGATCGCCGCAACTTGATTCTTGCGCGGACAGGCATTCATATAAAAAAGACAATCCCGGGTCAGCTCCGGTACTTTCAATTGGTCTTTCGCAAAATCTAAAATCTTCTTCGTCGAAATCTTGAGTTGCCCACAAGCTCTCAAGATTCGGGTGCGCACCTTAGATTCGGATTCCAGAAAAAGCACGCTCTCTAAAACTCGCCCCACACTCTCAAGGCGAGCTCCATTGGGCTGAACACTGAGCCCAAACTGCGTCAGCTCATTGATGGCGCGAACGCGTGCGTCGATCTCCAATGCCAAATAGTCTTTTGAAGCAAAAAAACTCTTAAATTCTGCGTCCGCCTGCGGAAGACATAGTCCCATCGCCTGGAGCCATGACTCAGGCGCTGCTTTTCGAAGGAGTGCCAAGGGTCGCGCCATCTCCGCATTCAGATGAAACGAAATGCTTTTTGCCACCGCCGCAGCCTGATCTCCAGAGAGTTTTTCCAATTCAAAAAACTCGGCATACCATTGCGCGACTTCGGGAAAATCAATCCGCGAAAGAGCCAGACAGAGCCGCTCAAAGTTTGCTTCGGATTGAAACAATTTGAGTCCCTCTTTAACATCAACGGGATCAAAGGCATTGAGTTCATAAGGAAGTGCGCGATGGATGGTCGCATTCTCAAAAAGCTTCTGAAGATAATCTTCAAGCTTCCATTGAGAACGAAACTGAATCTGACTCCGCACACTGGTATAGAGCTGATGCTCCAACAAGTCATTGCGATAGAGCGGTTCCAGTGTATCGAGAATTTTTGGATCGCGCGCAATTTTTCCAATCGAGATCAGAGCAGAGGTCGCAATCGAGCCCTGAAGTTTTTGCTTGGCGACATCAATCAGGTACGGGAGCGCTTCTTTAACCTTGAGCTCTCCTAGAGTTAAAACGAGATTGCGGACAAGCAAAGTCTTTTTTTCGGCAATCGCTACGGGCAAAAGTTTCAAAAAATCCACCGCAAGCGTGCGATCCGGGATCGCCCCTAATGCCCCAATCACGGTCGGCCTGAGGGCGTCGGAGCAGGAATGAAAAAACTGAACTAAAAAGCGCGCCGCCAGGGGATGCTGAGTTTGCCCAAGCGAGCGAACGGCGGCCTCCGCAATGGGGATGTCTTGCGCGTCTTTCATGGCCAGCTGAAACAGAAACTCCAGCGCTCGTTGGGTGGGGTTTTCAGCCAAATCCCTTATGATCTGAAGCTGAGTGCTGCGCCAATGACAGTCATGATAAAGCTGAATCAGGTCACGAACAATATCGGGTTGTTGCATCTAAGAAGATCGTAACACACGTCGTGGCGATTTTAGCAGCCCTTTTGCTAGAACCTCCAAAGGGCAGATCCCGTGAAGCGCTCTTCATCGGCATCGCTTTTGACTTCATTAGCAGTGCCAGTACGAAGGATCTTTTCAGCCTCAAGCTTCAGCACCAGATGAGAATCTGGGATGATATAGGCAATCCAAGCCGATGCACCGAGGCGGTTGTCCGTTAACTTAGTTTCATCGGTAACACTCTCTTGATAACGATCCCCGCCTTGAATCGACGCAAAGGTGTCGGTTTTGAGTCTTGCGCCAATTTGTATTGGGCCATAGTCAATCGCGACTTGAGAGTTAGTTGTGATCCCGTACGCATAATAGGCGTGCTCCTTTTCAAGGATAGACCTCATCCCTGTGACTTTCGACTTTTCTGCTATCTTTTTAAGCGCCGGATCATCAGAGCTTTTCGCTTTACTGACTTCTTGCGTGTACCCTTTGCCATCCATGTACTTTTCGATAGCAACTGACCGCACTTGCGCAAAATCGGCAAAGGCATCGAATTTTGCCCGGACTTTGAAACCCTTGTAGTAAAATGTTGCATCGAGCGTGGGGCCCAAAACGTTGACGACTCCCATTTCATCGTTGAAATCCATCATCTGATCAATCTTGATGTCGTAAGCCGTACTTGCGCCCACGAAAATGGAGTAGCCGTCTAACTGCCCCTTCCCATTCGTGGCCAAGTCTTGCTGGTAATAACCAAACAAGGCCGATTGAGCAAAAAATCGAAACTCACTCAATCCCGCTTGCCCCAAACCCGTCTCAAGAAACATTTGGGTGAAGGCTGCATCCGTAATGACCTTCTTTGATTTTCCGGCCCGTCCATAACCCGGCACCGTGATCAGCTCAGTTGAAAATCCAAACCGAGATTCCAAGGCCATTTGTCCTGCTGGCGCGCCACTGGTGGTGACACCCGCTCCTGCAAAGACATTAAATTCATGAAAAACATTGGTATTAAGTCCGTATGAATCGACCTGCATCGATTTCACGGGATGATTTTTATCAACCCATTGATGGATTTCGGAGGGTCCTCCTAAAATTGCAGTGACCGTATTCGTTACATACCCTTTTTCGCCGCTATCCAAGAATTGGGTCAATTGATAGAATACTTCTCCGATCGTAGCTCCCCCTAGCGGCGTTGCAATCATGTCATTGATACTGAGAACTTCATGATATTCAGCAATCGTCTCCCAAAGTGCGGAACTCGCGATAGAAACCAGGGTGGATTCAAGACTATTCATTCCGTTTGTACGGGCAAAAAGGTAATAAAATGCTCCCGCAAAAGAATGACCATTGTTATAGTAAAAAGCATTGTCGTCGAAGCGAATCCCCTCTCCAAGGAGAAGTTTTCGTCGTTGACTGGCCCAAGAGGCGTTCATATCCCAGTCCTTTGAGTTTGAAGCGAGTAAAACCGTATTATAAATGAGACAGCCACCACCGAGCATCGCACCGATTTCGAGCGCGCTACGAAGGTAGTGTTTGTTTTTCGGAGATTCAGAGACAAAGCGATCTTGCGCTTCTTGAAAACTCAAAACATCGCCCGTTTCTCGATCGCGATATTGTCCCGTCGATTTATCAACAAGAATGGTCTTGGACTGAAAGGATCCAATCATCAGCGCGGTATCTCTCTGAAGCATTTCCGTCTTAATGCTTTTACCCAGATCAGTGAGGCGCTTTTTAAGAAAGATCAGAGCTTGTGGAGCGTCCGCGGCATCGAGGTTCCAACTCAGTGTATTGCTACTGATTCCAGCATCGGTTTCAACAGTGATTCCCTCTCCGATTTCAACTTCACTTTCGATTTTGTCTTGAGTCGTATCTTTAGGTGTATCCTTATCCAACCAGTTGTCGACGCTAAGGGTGAAGGATCGGAGGTCATCGGTTTTCGCGACGATCGTGACACGAAGAGTGCCTGCAGCGCTCGTCAGCTTAGACGCATCAGAGGTGCTAAGGGGATCATGACAATTAAAACTAACGGGGCTTAGGAGATTCTCCTTAAGGGCCGTTTGGGCGGCCTCGCAAATTGAAGCGCGAGCTTTCGCAGGGAGTGCCCCATTCTTGGAATTGCTGACGGCAATATCGACTTTTGAGATATCCGCCGCAAGTGAGGCTAGAGGCGTGGCCACTAAAAGGGCCAGCAACAGTGCCCCATAAAGAAGGGGATTTGCACGACCTAAGAACCCAACAACACGATCAATATTTTGATGGTCTTTCATACCGGGGGCACCAGTATCACGCAGTGCGTCACGATTCAAGACAAAAAGAGTCAAGTATAGGGATCCGACCCCTTTTTAAGGATGGAGAAGCGAGAACAGGGCACCCGAAAGTTTACATCGGATCCGCTGACCTAGAGGGGGTTTACCCGCGATTGCGTCTTTTTTCGCAAGGATTCCGGAGAGTTCTGCCGGATTATCCCTGATTCGATCATGGGCATAATCCCCTAGGATCTCGGCGATTTGCTTTGGCAGCTGCCTCGCATTCGGGAATTCGCGCTCAATCCCCGCCTTCACGGCCGCCACGCGCTTCATCATCTTATCCATATCATTGAGCTCGTTAAGATCGAGTTTGCCGATGGCTTGGATTTTACTCAGGTGCTCATAGTTATTGGATTCTTGCCCCGGAATAAACGTGTGCGCAAACAGTGCCGTCTTTGAAGCAATCGCTTCAGCTGTTTGCGAGCCTCCGGGTTTCGAAATAATCAGCGTCGCTGCTTTTACGTACGGAGCTAATTGCGTATACCCCTTTGGGATAAGCGTGATGTTTGGATCAAGCTTGCCTGAGGCTTGAAGGGTCTCGAAACGTCGGAGCATTTCTTTATTGCTCCCACAGACGACGACAAGCTTAACGGGCTTTGTGGGTTTCCACTTGGGCAGGAAATCTGCGATCGGATTAAGCCCCAAGCCCAAACCCCCACCGGTGGCTAGAATCAAAGGATCTTCGAGCCCCAAAATATTCGGCTTCTTCAACTCAGCAGAGAGCGAAGCATTGAGCTCTGCTCGGGCGGCCTCTTTACTGTAACTTTCAAGATAAGCGGGCCCCGCAGGAATTCCCTCCACAACTTTTACAAGACTGGGGTCCTTCCCCATTGCAACGAGTTTATCCTTAAGCGATGGGTGCGGCACAATGATGAGCCCGCGCGAGAGGTAATTCTGGGTGACCGAGTAGTCGGTCACGATCTGTACGACTTTTAGTTTGGGATCAATTTTCCCTTCTTCTTTTAAAATATCAATGAACTTTGGGACTAGCGGAAAAGTCGTAACAATCATTTTGGGGTGACTTCGAGTCAACGCCTCGACGAGCCCTGAGTTAAGCAGCGCTTTATACATCACTCGCTCGACTTCAGGATTAGCCTTGCCGGAGCCATTATAGATTTTTTCCCAGACTTTCGGCGCAATTTGACCGATGGTGATGGGCAGGTGCCAAAAGAAGTTTTTGACTCGACCCAGATGATCATTGAGCATCACTGAATCTTTGGAGATATTCATCCCATAATCAGGCGCAGATTTATCCAGCGGCGTTTTGATGGCCTTCTCAATCATTTCGTGGCCCTTGCCGGCATCGACAGTAAAGAAGAGGACCTCGACAGGTTCATCAGCCCGAACAACGGGCGAAAACCCAAGCCCAAGCGTCAGGGCTACGAGTAGTGGAAGAAATAAAGAGAACGGTTTTGAAAAAAAAGCCATCCGGCGCCTAACTCCTAAAGGACTTTTCGGCGATTTGGGCTCCCGGCTTTACGGCATTAGACTGCATTAGACTGCAATTTTCCAAAAACAAGACCGTCGATTAATTGACGACACTTGAAGTCCGAAGTCAGCGCCAAAATCCGTTTTCACGCGATATCTGCTGATAAAGTCGTCCACTTTCCCGAAGAGTTCTCTTCTGGGTCGCGTAATCCACCGAATACAATCCAAACCGCGGCTCAAAACCGTAAATCCATTCAAAGTTATCCATCAGCGACCAATGGCAATAGCCCTCAACGGGGATCCCTTCATGGATGGCACGATGGAGTTGGGCCAAATGGTCCTTGAGGAACTCGCCTCGAAACGCGTCGCGGGAGTCCGCCGTCCCATTTTCGGTGATCACAATGGGTACTCCCGGGTGGCGTTCGGCGACTGCTCTGAGCATGCGGTAAAAGCCTTTGGGATAGATCTCCCAACCGACATCGGTCGTGGCTGCTCCCTCTTTAACCAGCATTTCGGCGGGTAATGGCTTTTTGAGCGCGAATTTAATAATGTCGCGTGTGTAGTAGTTCACGCCGATAAAATCTTGGGTGCCGACGATTCCAGGCAGCCGCTCGTCGACGTGAATCGTGAACGGGATTTTGATTTTCATTCGCCCCGTTGTGAGGGGTTCGTCGAATCCCCAATTGAAAATCTCATCAAATTTGGCTGCTAAGTAGCGATCCAAGGGATTGATTTTAGAGTGAGGGTCGAAAACGCGAAGGTGGTGAGCCACACCTACTCGAATGTCGCGGCCATTTTCCTGGGCGAGACGGTGCAGCCTACGATAGGCAGCGGCGTGAGAGAGCAACATTCCTCGTAAAGGCGCTGCGACTTTTTTTATGTCAGCATAGCCAGGAGGTTCCATGCCGGAGAGATAACCTAACACGAGGTGAACCATGGGTTCATTGATCGTGATCCAATCGCGAACACCCAGCGCGCCGATTAACGTATAAACTTTTTCGGCGTAAGCCGCGAAAGCTTCGGGGGTGCCTTCCCACTCCCAGCCGCCTTTTTCTCTGAGCCAACGGGGGAAGGTAAAATGATGGAGGGTGATCATGGGTTCGATGCCGGCCGCGCGCAGAGCCAGGATCTCGAGTTGATAATGGAGAATGGCCTCAAAGTCCCACTGCCCTTCACGGGGCTCGATCTTTGCCCACTCCACGGAGAAGCGGTATTGTTTCACGCCAAGATTCTTGATGAGCAGGGTGTCTTGAGGAACGCGGTTCCAGTGGTCGCAGGCGGCGCCGGAGGTCTCGCCATTTTTGATTTTTCCCGGAATCTGCTCCCAGTCCCACCAATCGCTCTCGGTATTGTAGCCCTCAATCTGGTGGGCTGAGGTGGCCACGCACCATTTAAAGCCCTCTGGAAAAGCCAAAAACTTGGCATGCTCGGCGTGAGCGAGGTTTAGAGTCAATAGAAGCAGAAATAGAAGCGAGGTGGCTAATTTCATAAGCATCTTTTATCCTGCAATTGGGAAACATTCCACTTTAGTTTCGCCTAAAAGGTGACGATCTGACCTAGTGGGTATGGAGCAAATAGGGCGTACAGTCAGGTTGGTTTTGCTAGCGATAGCGCTTTTCTTGGCGTTTGCGTTCTCCGCGCTCGCCGGTCCGAAAATCCTTCTCTTTACCGCCTCTTATGGCGCGGGCCATGATGCCGCCGCTAAGCGCGTAAAAGAAGCGATTCTTGAAAAGACACCCGATGCTGAAGTCATCATCAAAAACATGCAGGACTTCATGCCTGAAGCGATCAGGGAACGAAGCGTAAAAGCCTTCAATTGGGCGCAATCTAAGCCAAAAGTTTACGACTTCTTTTTTGATGACTACATTCGCCAAGGTCAGAAAGTCGAGCATGTCGGCAAAATGCCCATTGGGAAACTGATTCGCATGAAAGAGTTCATCACGTGGACCCAAAGCCAGCACCCCGATGCCATGGTTGCGACTTGGTTTTCGGCAGTCGATATTGTCGAAAATGCCCGCCGTCAAGGCGCGCTTAAAGACGTTCCTCTGGGGTGGGTTCATACCGATAACGTCAGTAATGGGGGAAAAACCCAAGGCTATTTTGAGAAGGCTGCGATGGCGGCGGATCATGCTTTCATGCCGGGAGTGAAGGTGGCTGAGGAATTTGTGGCCGCAGGAGTCCCCCAAGACCGTCTCACCGTCAGTGGGATGCCGGTAAAACTTAAAGAGCGGCCTCCATTGACGATGGAGCAGCGGGAGGCGCGAAAACTTCAGGCGCGAACAGAGCTGGGACTTGATCCTCTTCGAAAAACGATCATGATCGAGGCGGATAAAAATGGAATCGGAAATTATCCCGCGATGATTGGCAGCATTTTGCATGCATCCCCTGGGGAAAAACTAAACATTATCGCCGCAACGGGGGAGAATCCTGCGCAACTTGAAGTGGTGAACTGGATGCTCGACGGGGTCGGTAGCGACCAGGCGAAAGCTTCGAAACTCTACTCGAGGCTAAAGGTACTGCGAAAACAAGGGGTGTCGGAACAACAGATTCAAGACTGGATCCGAAATGGTGTATCAAAAGAATTTGTTGATCTTCGTCCGCTAAAGTTCGTTCCCTTAACAACTTGGAGATTCGCCGCCGACGTGGTTGCAACGAAACCAGGAGGCCTCTCAACCGCGGAGATGGCGGCAGACGGGATCCCGATGATTTTGAGGGCCGGAATGGCGAGCGGCCAGGAGCTTCACAATGTAGCTAAATTTGTGGATGCCGGGCTTGCGGTGACAAATAATGACGAAGCCACCATCGGTTCCGCAGTCAAAAAAGTGCTTGAAGATAGGCGTTTTTTGGAAACACTTTACCGAAACTCCGAGGAGTTCCGGACGCACATGAAAACGGATCTGATCGCAGATTGGACACTGAAAACTGCGCAAGAACATGCACTGAGAACGCCTGCGTCTAGTGAGGGATTGCTCGCTCCAGTGCAACAGGGAAACTGTCTCATGCGGGCCTTGCGAAAACTAAAAGCGGTTTTCAAGGGCGCTGTAAGCCTGGGCCAAGGAAGGAGGACCGAATCTCATTTCGCTTTTCCGGCTTTTAGGCCCATAATGCTTTCATGGGACTCGGGCTACGGTATTCACAAAGAAAAGCCGGATGGATTTGCTTCGAGGAGGCAAGCCACTTTCCATCGATTGAAAAGGGCGAAAAATATCCGTTCGAAATCAATGTCTCCGTTTTTTTTACACACCGTTTTAACCGCGGCATAAAGGGCTACGCTTATTTTCCAGGACTCAACCTTGGCCAGGAGCATCCCTTGGCCGAGGGTCATTTTGATGATTTTGCGATAAACCTGAGCGAGAAGTTGCAGCTCCGTTGCCACGCCGGCTCCCAAGGGGGCCCGCTTGAGCTTACCGTAAACGGCTACAAAATCGGCACGGCCCAGCTGGAATTTCGCACCCCGTTTGCCACCCTCCTTTCGTCCATTCGGCTCTCCCGTCGGCATGGGGATACCTCAAAGCGGAAGGCCCTTGCGGCCCGAATGGCAAAAGCGGCTCGGGTCTTCACTTCTCCCCCCGCCGAAGACGCTAGCGCCAAAGAGCTTGAGCAAAGATTGCAGTTACTCGTGGGGCAGATCCCGGCATGGGCGGTGTTTGCGACCAACTTCACGTTAACCGTGCTGCAAATATTCTCGCTTTTGCTGTTTCGAAAAACAATCACTCGCTTGAGCGATCAAGAGGCTGATCGCTGTTCAAGATTTTTTGCCAAATACCCCATTCTTCGAATCCTCAGCACCGCTGCAAATGTGCCTTTGATGCTGACCGTGTATTCGACCCCTTCTTTTTTGAAGAAAAAAGACCAGTCGATTCCTCCTCCCGTTATTCAGACCGAGCCTGAGCGATTCATGGCGCTGTCCTTTACGCCAAGCCACAGATGGTCTCAAGAGCCTTTAGAAGTCGATGCCGTCGTTGTGGGATCTGGAGCCGGTGGGGCGGCGGCAGCCTATGAGTTAGCCAGCCAGGGCCACGCCGTCGCGATTCTCGAAGAGGGGCACTACTTCAAACGCGCGGACTTCATCGGCGATCGAGTGGGAGCCATGGGCCGATACTACCGCGATGGCGGCTACGCTTTCGTGGTTTCAAATACGCCCGTATGGCTTCCCACCGGGCGTTGCGTAGGCGGAACAACCACGATCAATGCGGGCACTTGTTTCAGGTTGCCCTCGAAAATTATGGATCGCTGGAAATTCAAAAATGGTCTGACCGACGTTGATCTGGATCCCTACTTTCCAGAAGTTGAAGCGATGCTTGATGTAAAGCCCGTAAATCCTGATCTTCATGGCCCTATTCGTGAGATTGTCGAAAAAGGCCTTCAAGGAACGGAGTACCATTGTGAGCCTTTAACTCGGGGAGAAACCGGTTGCGATGGTCAAGGCCATTGCATCATCGGCTGCCCCACAGGAGCCAAGCGAAGCACCGATGTTTCTTATATCCCAGCTGCGATGAAGTGCGGCGCTCACCTTTTCACGCACTATAAAGTCGAAGAAATTCTCTTCAGCGACAAACCCCATGAATCTGGCGTCAAGCAAGCCATCGGAGTGCGCGCCCAGCTCCCCGGCTACGGGCCCGAGTTTTCGATAAAAATCTTAGCCAAAAAAGTCATTTTGGCGGCAGGTTCGCTTAATACGCCTAATCTGCTTTCGCGCGCGGGTTTGCGACGCCATCTCCCAGCCCTTGGCCGCAACCTCTCCATTCACCCTGCCATCGCAGTCGGCGCACGCTTTGATCGCAACGTTCATAAAAAAATGTTTGTGCCTCAATCGCTGGCGGCCTTCAGCCCCCTCCATCAAAATTTTGCATTGGAGGGTTATACGCTTGCCGCCGATGCGATCCCCGTGGCCATGCCGCTGTTTCGGGACGATTTAGCAGAGTTGATGGAGCACTCGGATGAGTTTGCCAACTTTTCGGCAATGCTCTCGGACGCATCCCTTGGGCGACTTCTGTTTCCGAAAAAAGGGGGATGCATCCCCATGTACTTCTTTGATGCCGAGGGGATTGACCGAGTCAAAACTGCAGTTCAAACCCTCATCGAGATGTTTTTCAACGCTGGCGCCAAGACGGTCTATGCTCCCGTATTAGGATTTGAAAAAATCAAAGGCGCTTTTGATGCCGAACGCTTCAAGCAAACCCAGTTTCGAGCCCGAGACTTCTTCGCCCTTAACGCTCATCATCCGCTGGGCACCTGCGTGATGGGCACCGATGTCAGCAATTCAGTCGTTTCTTCAAAGGGCGCCGTCTGGGGCGTTGAAAATCTGTTTATCGTCGATGGTTCGGTCCTGCCCGGTCCCCTGGGAGTCAATCCCCAGGTTACGATCATGGCCAACGCGATTCGGATAGCCCGGGGAATTGGAAAAGAACTTAAATGTCGCCCTTAGCATTCAACGCAAGAAGTGAGCTCAGCATCATAGGCCATCGCAAAAGAGGGCGAAGCGATACTGAGAATAGGGATGACATCGTAGTTCCTTTCAAAGAAGTCGCGATACAGGTTCGAGCTAACTGCGCGGCAACTCAATCACAAAGCGGGTGTTCGCACACGAGGCATCAAAATACAAACGCCCTTGGTGATCCTCAATGATCCCCTTAGAAACACTCAATCCCAGCCCCGTCCCCTGCCCCACTTCTTTAGTGGTAAAAAATGGATGAAAAATCTTTTCCGCAATCTCAGCACTAATGCCGGGTCCGCTATCGGTGACCAGAATTTGGATTCGATCACTAAAGCTCGCAACTTCAACCCGCAGCCATCTATCCTCAAGTCCAACGATCGCATCAAAAGCGTTATTGAGCAAACTGAGCAGGACCTGCTCAATTTGCACTTGCCGGCATCGCACCTGTAAATCGGGAGGGACCTCAATTTTGAGCTGAATGCCCTTCATCTTGAACTTCTCCGAACAAAGCCCTAATACATCATTAATAATGCTGTTAAGCGAGCCATTGACAAAGGAATCTTGGTCCGCGTTCCTCGAAAATGAGCGAAGGCCGCTGATGATTTTGGCAATGCGATCCGTGGTCACGATGATCGAATCGAGGCCTCTCCTGGCCTTTTCTAAATCAACCGGCGGCCGCTCGAACGTTTTCTTAAGCAAAGTCGACTGGAGATGAATAATGGCAAGCGGATTGTTTATTTCGTGAGCCACGCCATCGGCCATTTCTCCCAGCGCTGACATTTTTCCCATTTGCATCAGCAGGATCTGCTGTTGCTGCAAACTCAGGTAGAGCTCGTCAAATGAGGTTGCGAGCCCAATAAGCTCGTTACAGTCGTTTTTACCTACCTGATTGCTCACCCGGTTCGAATCAGATAGATTTTGCCTTTTCCCCTCCAAAACGGTCGTGATTTTCCCAAGGGGTTTCACAAGAAGTCGTCGCATTTGAGCGGTCAAAAAGCCCAACATCAAGCCGATCAAGGCCATGTAAAAGGCCAGCCCCTGCAGCGTCGCCCAACGAGCGTCCACGAAGATTTTGTGAGTGTCCACCTCCAGGAAAATGATGTTACCGCTAAGTTTGGTTTGAGTGCCGCCTAAATAGAAAGTATCTCTAAGGGGAATCGCCATAAAATAGCGGTCTTCCCGTCGATCCTCAAAGCTTTCGAGTTCTCCAGACCGCAACGATCTGTTGACCAATGATCGTACCCTGAGCGGTAAATCCTCGATCGATTTGCCCTTAAGTGCAAATTTGTTCCCGATGATCACTTTTTGCGGCTTTCCTGACAAGAGAAGGACAGTCTTAATATCTCTTTCCGCGGTCACATGCGAAACAAAGCGTCCAAGAGATTCAGTATTTGAAATGATTTCCGAACCTATTTGAATAGTGCTCAGAAGAGAATGGATACGTAAATCTAAAGCATATTTAGCCATCGAAACAACTAACGCATTCAGCCCCAAGCTCCCCGCACCCAGCAAGCCTGCGGCAACCACTATAATTGGCAAAAGCAACTTGGCTTGTATTGAACCGAATCTTCTCTTTGATCGCTGTTCAAGGCTTGGCATCACTTAAGTCCTGCTGGAGATAAACCTGCTTGGGATCGCAGGTCTTAGTTATTTCTTTGGTTTCTACCAGGGTTTTGCCCACCTCGGCAATCACCCCTTCAATCAAACCTCCAGGTACGAAGGCGTTGCCGATGTTCTGTCGGCCCACCATTGTGATGTCACTCTTAAGCGTTTCAATGAATTCGCGAGCCGCAACCCCCTCGCGCGCCGCCATGAGGGCGTAGCCATCAGGGTGATTCTTCGCATAGTCCTGCGCTTTAGAAAAAGCCCGAGAAACCGCGGCGAGATCTGCTCCTCGGCTCTGAATCTTGGATTGGTCAATGGAGAGGACGTCAACGATCTTCATGGGGATAGCCTTGCTACTAAACAAGATTTTGGCTTTACCGGATTTTAGAAGATTGCTTGAAAAGGGGGGGAAGGTTACCACGGCATCCACTTTTCTATCCTCAAAACTCTTCACCATGGCGACTTGGTTTTCATTAACGAGTGTCACATCGGTTAGTTTGAGACCGTTTTGCTTTAACCCTTCAGAAAGGAGATAGCCATTAAGAGAACCCGCCTCAATCGCGACCTTCTTGCCTTTGAGCTGCGCGAGGCCCCTTATGGGACTTTGCCCAAGAACAACGTCTGCCCCACTGGAGTAGTCCAGAACGGTGAAAATGACTGGCTTTAGTTTCGTCTGATCTCGCACGACCAGGACTTCGACCACGGTTGTCGCCATGATGTCGATATGACCCTCTTCAAAGGCATGCCGGATATCTGTCGGGGACTGCAGCTCCACAATCTCGACGTCCGCGCCCTCTTCTTTGAAAAAATCTTTTTCTTGGGCCAAATAGAGAAACTCATAACCGGGCCAGATGCCAATTCCAATTCTCAGGGGTGGTTTTCGAGTACAGCCGGTCAAAAACAAAAAAAAGCACGTCATTGTAGCCGTAGCCAGCGTAGCCAGCCCCAGGACTGATTTTCGGCAAAAGGATGGCATGCGAGAGCGGAGTCCTTGTTGTACGTTCATTGGGATGATTTAGCGCTCCAAAGCGTTCCTTTTGTTTCTCTGGCGATTGAAAGCGGCATACTCTCAGCGATAAAAAACCCCGGGAGCTAATTAAAGTCCCGGGGCCTAAGATTCACGTTGCGCTCCGATTCGTATGAAAGTCGGCATCGCAACATTCAATTCAAGATTTTGTTTTTCCGTGCCGCACATGACGGCCCGGTTAAATGTCGTAAGTATATTTTTTGTAAATTTGCTCTCTGTCACTGCAGCACCCGGCCAGGCGCTACTTGACAGCTCATGAGCCCCATCGGTACCGTGATGGGTTAGCTCATGCTATGTCTGCTTTGGCGGCCCCTTTGAGTAGTGAACATCCGCCCAGAACTTTTGATAGTGCATCTAACGTTCCTCCCTATCTGAGATTCAGATTAGCGCACCTAATTTCAAAATATAATGTGTCAAAAAATATCAATTTTTTGTTAAGGCTATTAAGTCGCACTCAGTCAGGTATAATCCGTATAGCCTTGCGGCCCAGGGGTGTAGAACGTTTCAGGATTTGCCGCCACCAGAGCCGCCTTTGATTTAAGTTTCCCAACCAGATCCGGGTTTGAAATAAAGGGCCGACCAAAAGCGACCAGATCACCCTTGTTCTCCAAAAGATCCCGCTCGGCAGAATCACCATTGTACCCGCCAGACAAAATGTAAGCGCCTTTGAAATTCTCGCGAATCTTGCGCTTCAAATCTGCACTGACCGGCGGCGTCCCCATGGAGCTGTGATCCACTACGTGGATATAGGCGAGCCCCAGCTCCGAGCACTTCTTGGCAAGCTCGAGATAAAACTCATCAACCCCCGGGAAGGCGCCCGTATCATTAAATACGCCGTAAGGGGAAACACGAATTCCGGTGCGGTCGGCGCCAATTCTTTTGGTAACCGCTTGAGCCACATCGAGCACAAAACGCATGCGACCTTGAGGCGTAGCCCCATAGGCATCTTTGCGTTGATTCGAATTGGCGTTTAAGAATTGCTCAATGAGGTAACCGTTGGCGGCGTGAAGCTCCACCCCATCAAAACCAGCGTCGATCGCAAGAGCTGCAGATTCAGCGAATTCTTCGATCGTATCGCGAATTTCGGTTTCGGTCATTTCGTGAGGGGCAGGATAGTTTTGTTGCCCTTGAGAGTCGGTCCAAATCTGCCCGGAAACTGCTATAGGAGATGGCGCCAAAATCCGCCCACCCGAGGGAAGATTTGCCGTGTGGGAAACCCGGCCCGTGTGCATCATCTGCATGAAAATATGGCCCCCTTTTGCGTGCACCGTCTGAGTCACTTTTTTCCAGCCCTCGACTTGAGCCTGATTAAATAGCCCCGGGATTCGCGCGTAACCCAACCCATTGGGAGAAGGCGAAGTACCCTCGGTAATGATAAGCCCCGCACTAGCACGTTGTCCGTAATACTGAACCATCAGGTCGTTCGGGACATTACCCGTCGCTCGCGAACGAGTCAGCGGCGCCATGACGACACGATTATTTAACTTGATCTTCCCCAACTGAATTGTTTCAAAAAGTTTCATACAAAAGGTCTACTCCATTTTAAGGGCCGAAGCTACGACCGCATAAATTATGTCGAGAACTCAGCGAATTCGACGCATAGGGTGTCACCGTTTCCCGCCTTGACACTTCGCGCTGTCCTCGGTAAATAGCCGCAGCGCGCTTTCCCGTGCGCACAAGAGGATCTTTGTTATGAAATTTATGATGCTTTTGGCACTTCTGATTCTTCTGCGCGTCTCTCATGGGTTTGCGTTCTGATGTGGAACAATCTGATGCATTTTGAAGTCCCCATTTTGAATCTCGCGATCCGAGCGATTGTCGTATTTTTTTCGGTCCTGCTGCTACTGCGGCTTTCAGGCAAGCGCCAAGTGGGCCAAATGGGCGCAACGGAATTTGTGGCCATTCTCCTCATCAGTAATGCAGTTCAAAACTCCATGAACGGAGGAGATAACTCACTTGCCGGCGGACTGCTGCTTGCAGCCATCCTCATCGTCCTAAGCATCTGCGTATCAATACTCACCTATCGCAGTCGCTTCTTCAGCCGGGTTTTTGAAGGTACGCCTCGCCTCCTCGTTCATAATGGCAAGCCCATTGATCCGAACCTGGCCAAAGAACGCCTCTCTCACGACGAGTTGCGAGTCCTGATGCGCAAGCAAGGGGTTCATCATTTTTCGGAACTCCGAAACGCGGTGCTTGAGGCGGATGGAACGTTGAGTATCGTCAGAAGCTCAGACCCGAGCTAAGTCAAATTGCGCGCACTGCTTTAGACGCTCAAAATCGGCGTTACTTATCGGCGTCACCTCTTGTGCGACGGGACCCAGGGGCGCCGCGTTTCGCGAAACTCGCGCACGCTCTAACCACCTCAAATCCAGCGGCTGCTCCAAAAGTTCCAATTGATTGGTGGCAATTGTCGTTTCGGCTTTTTGTCCGATGGAGCGCCCAATCCCTACCGAAAATCCCGCTAGAAGCAGAGTCACTCGAACGGCAGTCGAGCGCGTATAATTCGTAAGCAAGCACGGGGTGTGGGGATCAAGGCGCTGGTAGAGCGCCCGAAAGTGATCCAGGGACCACATCTCGGGATTTCCCGATGATGAATAGGGATCGTAGAGGATTGAGTGTGGCGATGGGATTTGGGGATCGCTCAAGCCAGTTTGAAAATCTCCCAAGTGAAGGGTCCAGTGAATTTGAGAAGTAACCCTCACCTCTTTGGTTGCGAGCAACTGCCTGATCAGGACTTCGTGGCCACGAAGGTAGCCAAGCTCCTCAGCATTGTTAAGTGCGAACTCAATAGGGGCAGTGGTCTTGTCGAAGCTATGGAGCTGAATTTCGGTGGAGGGATTCGTCTTTAAAGCTTCGAGTGCTGCCAAGGCATTTGCCGCCGCACCCATGCCTACATCCCAAACGACAAAGCACCCGTCCATGTTCTTGCTTCGCTCGACCAGACGCTGTTGCTCAACATGTAACTCGTTGGCCTCAATCCAGGGCCCCGTCACCGGGTGAAACGTTTCCATGTTCCCAAGCGCACGCAAGCTTTTGATGCCCGACTTAAGGATAACAAGTTCAAATTCGGATAAACCTTCGCTTCTTTTCATGGCTGCTATGATTCAACCCAAATCGCCCCTAATGGCAACAAGATAAAGAGGTCCGCACACCACCGTTGGAGTCTTTACTCCTTCAAATCTCGTGTTAGATTGAATGTATGAAGGAACGCCAACCTCCGACCTGGTTGATCCCAAGCGTGATCGGACTTTTTGTCTTCGGAGTCTATTTTGCCACCCTTTGTCCGACGATCCCTGAAGGAGACGGCGGCCAACTCACTGCCGCAGCCTACAATTGGGGGGTGGCGCACCCACCGGGTTATCCGATCTACATGGTGCTGGCTAAATTCTTTACAATGATCCCCTATGGCTCTGTTGCCGCCAGAGTCAATCTTCTATCAGCCGCATGCAGCGCGGCTGCGAGTGCTCTGCTTTTTTTGACCATGAGGCATTGGACAAAATCTCAATGGGCCGGGATTGCCTCAGCTGGGCTTTTTGCCTTCTCACCGCTGGTTTGGCGCTACGCTGTTATTTCGGAACTCTTTGCCCTCAATAATGTTTTCGTTATCGCGCTCTTTTACCTTTTCTTGCGTTTTCACCAAACTCGATTGAATCACTACGCATTGATAGGGGCATTTGTCTTCGGCCTTGGACTGGCGCACCTTCAGACGATTCTATTTTTTGGATTGCCCATTGCCTTTTTTGTGCTCTCCGCTTCTCGCGAGCGCCTGAAACTCTTCTTGAGGATGTGCCTCGCTGTTTTCCTGGGACTGCTCCCCTATGCTTATCTTCCCTTTTCTGCCTCTCTTTCGCCGCTAGTGACCTGGGGAGATGGAGGCAGCTTGAGTGGCTTTTTCGCTCATATTCTCAGGAGTGATTACGGACTACTCAAACTGGGGCCCACGCAGACAAAGCCTGAGTTTCTGTTTAGCCTGAGCCTCTATCTGCAATCCGTATTTTCAGAGACGCTTTTTATAGGCGTCGTCCTCGCGCTCTTCGGTATCCGGGCCAGTCTCAAAAACGAGAAAAAAGCTAAAATACGAGGCCCCGCTTTTACAAGTGTTTGTGCTTTTGGCCTGTATATGCTCGTTTTTCATGCACTCGCAAACCTCCCCATCAACGAACCTCACTTTCAAGAAGTTCATAGCAAGTTTTGGCTAGCGCCCAATCTCTTCGTTTTCATGTGGATAGGAGTGGGCTTTGCGGAGATTGAGAAGCAGTTCAAAACAAGGTATTTGGCCCCCGCAATTGCACTTGGGCTTTGCCTCATACAGATTACAACCCATTACCAATCTGAGGACCAAAGCCAGAACTGGAGCATTCATCGTTTTGGAGAGAAGATTCTCAATTCCCTTCCGGAGCATGCTCTTATCATAAGCGAAGGTGACAACTACACCAACACTTTGAGATACCTGCAAGGCTGCGAAGGATTGAGGCCCGATGTTCGAATTATTGACGCACAAATGATGAAACGCAAATGGCACATCGACGCGATTCGTGCGCATTTTCCTGACGTTGAATTTCCGCCCGGCGTCTACTCTCAGGTTCCGGAGGCGGGCACCTTCAATCTCGACGCTCTTTTTAAATTAAACCAAGCGTCCCACCCTCTCTTCACTGACTACGTGATTTTTACTCATGATGATCCAATCGATACGAGCTGGGCCGGCACCTTTGAAATGCTGCCCTACGGTTTCCTCTACGAGGTCGCGCCCGCTGGGCAATCCATCGACCCACTTGAGCTTATAAAGAGACAACAGGCGCTCACGGACGGGGTCCTGGACAACTCGCAGATTCAGACCTACAAACTCTTACGCGACGGCGCGTGGGAAAAAACGGTTTGGAAAATACTGTGGGACGTTGATAATCTCGCCGCCTCTTTTGCTCTTGTTAATCTTGCTCGGGGGCGCACGAATGGCCCCCTGATTATTGAAGCTGCAATCGCGTTTTTGGAAGCAAAGATTCAGACCGCGCAAAGCCTTTCGCAGGAAATCCCCCAAACGGCATACAATAATCTAGAGAAACTTCGCTCTTTTCGAAACCGACCATAAGAGGTATCTCTACCTCATGACCATTCGACTCACCCAGACCGTTAAAAAGGGCGGCTGTGCCGCTAAAGTTGCCGCTCGTGAACTTCGGACCATTTTGGGACGATTAAGCTTTCCCCCCACTCACCCCGAGCTTCTTGTGGATGGCCGGCACTTTGATGATGCCGCTATTTATCAAGTGAGCGAAACGCAAGCGATGGTTCAGACCTTGGATTTTTTCACCCCCATCGTCGATGACCCGCGCACCTTTGGGCGAGTGGCCGCGTGCAATGCCTTAAGTGATGTCTATGCGATGGGCGGCACTCCAAAAACCGCAATGGCGATCTTGGCTTTTCCCTTAACTGAAATTGAATCGGAGGTCATCTCCGAAGTTTTGCAGGGCGCCTGCGACCTCTTAAAAGAAGCCAAAACGTGCTTAGTGGGCGGACACTCCATTGATGATGACTCGCTAAAATTTGGCTTAAGCGTCACCGGCATGGTTCATCCCAATCGTGTTTGGACCAACCAAGCCTCCAGAACAGGCGACACCCTCATTCTCACCAAACCACTCGGAACTGGAACACTCAATGCCGCGCTCAAATTTGGCGGACTCACTGAAGCTGATCTCAAAGTCGTTCACGCTTCAATGGGCAGGCTCAACAACGTGCTGGACTTCTTAACGCCCGAAGAAGCCTTGTGCATCCATGCCGCAACAGACATCACTGGCTTCGGACTTTCGGGTCATGCCTGGCAGATGGCAAAAGCCTCTCAGAAGATCTTCGAAATCAATTACGCTCACCTCCCCATTTTTGAGCAGGCCCCTAAAATGCTCCAAGAAGAATACCTTACAAAAGCCCACAAAACGAATGCCGAATATACCGAAGGCGGCATCGTCGATCGCAAAGGACTTACGGCATTGGAGACCCTGATGCTGCATGATCCTCAAACCAGCGGTGGATTGTTGCTTTCAGTTGATTCTGCGCAAGCGGGGCAAATCGTCAAGCAGCTTGCCGTACACTTTCCAGGGGTCGCGGTTATTGGTCAGGTTCGCAATGGCCAATCCACAGAAGGAACTGGAGAAGGAGTCGGAGCAATTGTCATTCACTAACGGGGCGGAGGCTTCCGGCCTAGAGATTCTAAAAGCGATTCGCAATGGAGTGCCACTGCTGGATGTGCGCGCGCCCGTGGAATTCAAAGAAGGCTCGCTTCCCGGAGCCGTCAATCTCCCTATCTTGAACGACGAAGAACGGCACCTCATTGGAACCTGCTACAAGCAAAACGGACAAGATGCCGCCATTGCATTGGGGATGAAGCTCGTGTCCGGTGAAGTGAAGCAAAGCCGAATTGAAGGCTGGAAAAAGTTTTTAGGCGAGAATCCGAATGCCCTACTCTATTGTTTCCGAGGCGGGCTGCGATCCAAAACGGCGCAAACCTGGCTTGCCGAAGCGGGAATATCGGTCCCTCGCGTGGAGGGGGGCTATAAAAAAACCCGGCAGGAATTGATTAAGATTCTTAGCGACAAACCCCAAGCCTTTCGGTTTTTTATCATCACCGGCACCACCGGTTGCGGAAAAACGAGAGTCCTCCATCAGCTCGTAAAATCTGCACAAGCAAATGCTGCGGCCCCTGCAAATCTTCTGGATCTCGAAGCCCTCGCCAACCATAAGGGTTCCGCTTTTGGTCGCGAAATTGATCCACAACCTTCGCAGATCGATTTTGAAAACGCCTTAGCGCTGCAATTCATGCGCTGGGAAGGGCGCGAACAACTCCCCCTCTTTGCAGAAGATGAATCCAGAATGATTGGAAAAAGGGTTCAAGTGGATTCGGTCTATCTGCCCCTGAGAGTCGGCCCCCTGTTAGTCATTGAAGAATCTACTGAGTCCAGGACCACGCTCATCTTAGAAGAGTACCTCCAAGCCCCCTACCAAGAGCGAATCAAGAGATCGGGCAAACCGGACCAGGCCCTGCAAGACCTTCGGGCCTTTCATCTCGAGAGTGTGAAGATGATTTCCAAGGGCCTTGGGGGTTTGCGCGCGCAACAACTAACCACCCTGATGAACCAGGCCTTTGATCTGACACAAGCCAAAGGCGACTGGGAAGCTCATCACACGTGGATATCCTTTGTTTTGCGGGAGTATTATGACCCGTTTTACCTGAAGCATTTAGAAAAAGAAAAAGAGCGGATTGTATTCAAAGGATCGCGGGCGGAGCTTTTCAATTGGATCCAATCAAACCCGCCTGAAAACTTCATGCGCATGTACGAATGCGGCGATTTTTCAAAAGTTCGGAAACTGGTCCCTCACAGTGTGCTTACCGAGTAAGGGCGTCAGCCTTTAAGGGATGCTACCGCACACTTTGGGGGGCCAGTTTTAAGCGAGCGGATCCTCCGGCCACGCATGCCGAGGGTATCGCCGCCCCAATTCGCGACGAAGGGTGGGATAGACCCGCTGCCAAAATCCCGAGAGATCCGAAGTCACCTGCACGGCTCGTTGATTGGGGGCAAGCAAATGAAGAGTCAAAGCAGTACGACCCCCGGAAATGCTCGGCCCCTGGGCCATTCCAAAAAAGTCTTGAAGGCGACTCTCAATCCACGGCGGCTTGCCCTTCTCATAGTGGACTTTAACCTTTCGTCCACGCAGTAGCGCGACCTGGGCTGGCGCATGAGTCTCAAGTTTTCGCATCTGTTCGCCAGAGAGCGCCGAAAGAAGATAACCCGGAAAATCCGACTCACGAAGCTCTACAAAACTAAACCGCCCCTCACAAAAGCTCAGGAGACTTGCTTTGAGCCCTTCATCTCCAAAATCGGGAAAAATTTCTGCAGACGTCTCCCGTAAAAACCCTACGCGTGCCCTCAGGGAAGCCAAGGCTGACATGGCATCAGCATCACAAATCTTATCGATGCCTAATTCGAGTATTTTATTCGACATGAACTCGGCCGCCGCCTCCAAATCTCGAGGTTCTTCTCGCTTTTCACTCAAGACGAGTTGCCCATAATTCATGCGCGAAGTGGCCTGAACCCGCGCACGCTCCACGTCCCATTGCAGATCCTCTGACTCACTCACCCCTTCGGGTACAAGATCAAAGAGCCACTCCGGTTCGATAGAGACAAGGGAGCGCACGACGGTCTTGGCCCGCGCCTGCCCATGAACTTTGCGTTCTTCAACATCGGTCGCAACAAAATATTCAGCCGAGGCCGCCAAAGCTGAATCATCCAGGAGCGCCGACCCTCCACTTGAGAAAACGAGTTCCACTTGAGGGTCTCCTCCTCCTCCACGTCCAGCAGCCCCGCGGGTCACATGAGCCCCCAAATTTCGTTTTCGCGCCACTCGATCCGGAAATCCCGTAAGAATGGAGAACGCCAAAGCGTTATCAATGGCAGCGGAGCCCAAGGGCGCAACCCCTGCAGAGGGCGCATTGGACCGCAGTGCAGAAACCAACCGCTCCCGCACACGCGAAACCGCCTCATCCGGACGATACCGCCTAAGCTGCTCCAGAAGGTCCACGCCTTCGACCCGATCTTCGGCAAGCAAAGCCGTAAGAGTTGCCCCCTCTTTGAGACAACCTTTTTTCTGAGTTTCACAAACAAGTCTCGCAAGCCTTGGGTGAATGGGAAGTTCAACTAGCCGCCGTCCAAGCGCCGTAATTGCACGCGCTTCGGCTGTCTCAAGCGCGCCCAAGCGCACGAGAAGCGCAAGTGCTGATTCCAGCGCTTTTTCAGGGGGATTCTCAAACCAGGCAAACGCCGCGAGGTCCTGGATTCCTAAACTTTTCAACTCCAAAACGGTCTGCGAGAGATCAGCCCGCGCGATCTCGGGGAGATCAAAAAGGGCTCGCCCTTCAAAATCGCCTTTAGTGTAAAGCCTGAGACATCGACCCGGCGCTGTCCGCCCCGCTCGTCCTGCGCGCTGGGTGGCCGACGCGCGACTGATTGCGCGTGTTCGAAGAGCAGGCAGTCCAGACCACCACGAATAACTCGCCACTTTTGCAAGCCCACTATCAATGACGGTCGTGACGCCCTCAATCGTCAACGAGGTTTCAGCGACATTGGTCGACAGGATCACCTTTTGTCGGTTCGCCTTTCGAATCGCCCGATCCTGCTCCTCGCCGTTTAGCTCTCCATGCAAAGGAACGACCATGAGCTCGGGATAACTCGCCATCAAAACCTCTTGCGCGCGCCGAATATCCGCCATACCGGGCAGAAACACCAAAACATCTCCTTCATCTGCCCGAGCGCTCGCACTATTCACGACACTCCCCACCGCATCCTTCACCAAAAGCTCCAGGTGACGGGTCGAGGGTTTTGGCAGATATTCGACAGTGACAGGAAACTCCCGTCCTTCGACATTCAAAACAGGACAGCCACCCAGGTATCGCGAAACAGCCTCGATATCCAAAGTTGCCGACATCACGCAAATGCGAAGCTCGGGCCGAGAACCTAATTGAAGCCTGCGCAAAAAGGAAAGCGCGACATCTCCATGCAGATGGCGTTCATGAAACTCATCCAAAACCACGGCATCAACACCGCGCAGCGATGGATCAGACAAAAGCCTGCGCATCAACATTCCTTCAGTGAGAAACCTGACCCGCGTCTTAGGACCTGAAATATTTTCAAAACGAAATTGATAGCCAATCGTCTCCCCCACCGGCTCGCCCAATTCGTAGGCCACCCGCTGGGCCGCCATCTTCGCAGCAAGCCTCCGAGGCTCCAGTACGAGGATTTCCCCTTGCGGGCGCCTAAACGAAGCCATGAGCAACGCAGCGGGAACGCGCGTGGTTTTGCCGGCACCGGGAGCAGCTTGAAGAACAACACTAGAATGTTTCTCCAAGCAAGCGAGCACTTGGCCTAGCACGGCGTCTATGGGCAGCTTAGGCAATTGAGGTAATCGTGGATTTGACATGACTGGGAGAAGGATCGCTTTATGCATCAAAAAAGCCAAATGAAAAAACTTAGACTGGCACTCCTCACACTCGGCGCACTGCTTCTTGGTGCCGTGATCATCACGCCGTACTTCTTTGATATCAATCACTATCGCTTTGATCTGGCAAACGTTCTCAACCGCTCGATCCATGGCAAAGCCGAGATTGGAAAACTCACTTTATCGCTATGGGGCCACATTCGGATAAAAGTGGCGGACTTTCGCATCAGCGACATCGAGGGCAACGAGGCGGTTTCCGTCAAAGAAGCCTTCTTTGATCTCCCCTTGCTGTCTCTTATTAAACGCGCTCCTATTGTTCAGATTAAGCTTCAACAACCGGAGATTGCCGTAATCAAAACCAAATCTGGAAAGTTGAACATTCTCGATCTCTATAGCGCTCCCCCACCCCCACCCAATTCCTTCTTCTCCAAACTTATCGCCGCATCCGGGTTAGGACTCGAAGTGAGCAAAGCCCGACTCACTTACAGAGACGCAGCAACACAAGAGGAGTACCGGTTTTCTGACCTAAATCTTCGCATAAAGGATCTCTCACTGCTTCGTCCCGTGACCGCCGAAGTCTGGGGCGACTTGGATTTGAAAAATTCAAAAGCGGCAACAGGCTGGAGGCTGCAAGGCCCTGCGCGCGCGACAATCCTAGCCAGCACCGAACTCTCCGAAAACAAAATCCCGCGATTAAGAGTTTCCGCCAAGTTCAACCTCAATGACCTTGCATTTTATGTCCCTGGGGTTTTCAGCAAAAAGCCCGGAGTCCTCGCAAGCGGCGAGTGCATTGTCTTGGGATCAGATTCAGAAATTCGACTCGAGGA
>CAIRTR010000018.1 GCA_903881565.1 Oligoflexia bacterium
GAAACAATTCAATGATTTTTTGCTCGTTGTCTGCTGCTACATCGGGAACGGCTCTATTGGCTGATGTGAGTTTAACCAGATTTTGCCCGGCTTGATGAAGGTCTCCCTTAATGAGGAGGCCGATGCACAAGAAGAACAGACAGTTTAGATGTCGAGCTGGAAAATTGCTGATCGAGGTTTGATCCACGTTTCGCTTGAGAATCTTCAATCCTCGCTCCAAGCCGTTGTTTGTGAAGAGGTGCGAGACTCCTTGATAAGTTTGGGCCGCGAGCAGGTTGTCGGAGGAGAGAAGTTCCGGCCGAAGCAGGAGACGCTCCAATTGTGTCAGTGCGTTTTCATAATCCCAGCGTCTAAAATAACATAGTGCCAGCGCCAGGCGCGCTTCGGGATGGGTGTCCAGATTAAGTGGCTGAAGTATCTTGATGGCTTCACGGTTCGAACCAATTGAAATAAGTGTGAGCGCGTAAACCGTTTTCGTTCGCACGTCATCTTGGTTTAGGAGACCTGCGGGTCTGAGTACTTTAAGAGCATTGTAAAAAAGCTCCACCCGCCGCAGGCAGTTCGCCAGTTCCGTTCGTAGGGTGGGCGAAACTCGAATGCGTTTTTTAATGAAGGGGCGAAGTTCTTGAATAGCGTATCCGCGCTGTCCCTTATCAATTGCATCGGTGATTCGGGGGAGTGCTTCTGATAGTTTTTCTTCAATGGTTGCCATAGGGAGTTTAATTCCGTCTACAATTTGTCTGTGAGGAACTAAGGCAATGACAGCATACCTGCGCCGTGAGGTCCAAACAAAAGTGCACTTTTCTTTATATGATTTTGCGTTTTAGGTTCAGCTGCCGGTCGACCGCATTATTGAGGGCTGGGGCATGTCGATGCTATGGGTTTTATTTTCGCTTCCGCAGCCTGATTGGCTGCCGTAGATTGGATAAGTTGCCTTGCTCATTCTTTTAGTCTCATGTATATGGCTTTAGTAACCATTGCCCCAAAACTTTGTGAGGTTTTATGAGACAAAAAGGAAAACAAAAACAACTCTTTCTTCCTGGTTTTAACCGAACCACCGCTAAGGGCGCTCATGGCGGGGAGCACACAAAAGGAAAGCGAAAAGGCCTTCGGCCTTTTGACCCCAAGCAAGCGCTGCACGTCGTTTTGAGATCCTCAAAGGCCACAGGAGAACTATCAATGCTTCGTTCGCAGCACTGCAATCACATCCGCAATCTCATGGATCGGCTTAAAACCCGTTGGGGAGTCTCCGTTTACCGCTACGCAAACGTTGGAAACCATTTACATCTGCTAATTCGGGCCAAAACTCGGGCGGATTGGCAAGGGTTTATTCGGGAACTCTCAGGCGGTATTGCGATGATTGTAACAGGCGCGAAGAAGAGTCACGCGCTCGCGCGCTCCAAATCGAAAGACGTCTGTGAGAGTGCTAAGCGTGGCTTCTGGGACTACCTCGTCTTCACTCGCATCGTGCGCTTCGGAAAAGACTTTGTAGGAGTGGCTGAATACGTCCTTAAGAACCTTTGGGAGGGTGCAGGGATCCCTGTTCGCAAAATCCTTGCTCGCGGCTATCGAATCATGGAGATCAGCGAAGACGGCTTCGTTTTTGTAGCCCCTTAGGCACGGAACTCGATAAGATAGCCAATTCGGTAATTGGGTGAGTTACTTCCAGGCTTTGTCATGATTATTGTCCAAAACGACATTCAGCCTGTGACTCTTTGAGGGCGTAACTTGACCTCTGTTCAATTATTCAAACCTAACCAAATGATACGTCCGCTTGCCCTTACGCAGGAGTAGCGTCGCGCCCGGGAGCAAATCACTTACCGTTACGCATTTTGAGACGTCCGTCATGCGTTCGATGTTCAGATAAATTCCGCCTGCTGTGATCTCTTTGCGTGCAGCACCTTTGGAGGCCACAAGCGCCGTTTCAACCAAAAGATCCGCAAGTGCCACCCCTGCGCCATCAAGCGAGGATTTACCTCTGCTGAGTGGTTTGCCCTCGGTGATCTTCCCGCGCGGTACGCGCGGCCCCCTTCGATGCCGGTTTTCGTATTCCGGGTCCGGGAAGTGGATTTGAGC
>CAIRTR010000019.1 GCA_903881565.1 Oligoflexia bacterium
GCGTCGTAAGCCAGCCCCCTCGGGGGCATGGTGTTGCTCTCCGATCTGCAATTCAAGAGGCTCAAGGTGAATTCATTATTACTTCAGACTGCGACAGCACCTATCCGATGAGTTTTATCCCTAAATTGATTGAAATGATGCAGAAAGAGGACCTAGATATCATCTCTTGTAACCGGCTGACAAAAGCCCTTGGGGATGAAATGCCCATGATGAACAAATTTGGCAATTGGATGTTTGCTACGCTAGTGCGATTACTCTATGGGATACCCGTTCATGATGTTTCAACCGGGATGTTTTGTATCCGTAGTTCGGCTAGAAGCAGAGTTAAATTTGAAACCAACTACTCGCTCCCTTGTGAAATCATCATTAAAGCTAAATTGGGGAAACTCAAACATAAAGAAATTGATATCCCTTATCGAATTCGAATTGGTACCGTGACTCTCAACCGTTGGAAAAGTGGAAAGGCCTACCTTCGGTGCATTTTTAATTACCGGTTCAATCTAGGAATTAGTGCAGATAGACTTTAGTTCTTAAAGGATGTTAAATTCCACCAATTTCAACTTGTTTTTCGATCCAGGGGACGACTTCATCTAGCACTTCAAGAAGGCCCGTGTTCGCCTCAAATCCAAGAAGCTCCTTCGCTTTGCTGACGTCCGGTACGCGTTTTTGGACATCATATTTGAACGGCTTGTCAGAGAGGTAACGGAATGGAACGCCTGGCTTGAGCCGTTTCCAGATGATTTCGGCAAGTTCAATGACCGAAGTTGAGACTGGAGTTGAAAGGTTGATGCTTTGATTGACGGCTTTTTCACTTTCAATACACATGCGAATCCCTCGTGCTAAGTCGCCCGCATAGGTGTAATGTCGTACTTGGCTTCCATCCCCCAGAATGTGCAGCGGATCTTGACCTTTGATGATTTTTTGAACCAAATCTGGAACGACATGGCTCATTGCGAGCTGAACGTTACCGGAGAAGATCTCTTTGTCGCAAAGTGCGCGTTTTTCACCAGTGCCAACACAGTTAAATGGGCGAATAATGGTATAGGGTAGTTTGTACTGCTCATACGCGCCCTGTGCGAAGTATTCGCAAGCCAGTTTTTGAAATCCATAGGTACTTAGAGGTGGAGGCGAAGTTCGTTCTGCCCCTTCTTTTGTTGGAAACTGGGTGGTCGATTCGAAGACCATGCTGGAGCTCATAATGCAAAGCCTTTTTAGGTGCCTGTTCTTGAATGCCCAGATTGCAGCGTCGTAAGTTGAGGCGACAATTCTCTCGTTTTCGGCAAGCAAATCATAAGCGAATTCGTGAAAGTAGGAGATCCCGCCGATCATTGCGGCACCTGCGAGGACTTGGTCACATTCTGTGACGAGTTCCTTCATGAGTGGAACATTTTTGACGTCCCCTTCAACGAAGTGATAACGCGGATGTTTATCGTAAGATTTCTGCACTTTCCCGTATTTTGAAAAGTTATCGATTCCGTAAATCTCGTGCCCCTTTTCAAGGAGTTCTTCGACTAAATAACCGCAAATAAATCCCGCTGAA
>CAIRTR010000020.1 GCA_903881565.1 Oligoflexia bacterium
ACTTTGAATCAAAGTATTGAAGTCATTCGAAACCGAATCGACGAGTTCGGGGTTTCGGAACCTTCGATTGCATCTCAAGGCACGGATCGCGTCGTGGTTGAATTGCCAGGCGTGCGCGAAGTGGATCGCGCCAAGGATTTGATCGGCCGTACGGCAAAGCTCGAATTCAAAATGGTCGACGATAAGGCCATGAATCCAGGGCAAGTTGCCGCTATGATTGCGGACTTGGAAAAAACCAATGGCTTTTCCTATAAAGAAGGCCAGAAGTTTTCAGAATATGTTCTTAAGCTCAATGAATTGGCTAAAGGAAAAATTCCCGCAGATGACGAAATCGCTTTTGAGCGCTCCAAATCCGTTCCGGGACAGCCTGAAGGACCGCGCATTCCGTTTCTGCTTCATTCAAAAGTAGTCGTAACGGGTGAAGACCTTCAAGATGCCACCGTTCAGATTGATCCTGAAACCCGCAATCCAAACGTGGGCTTCACGCTGAATCCTCGCGGCGCGACTTTGTTTGAAAAGGCGACGGGCGAGAGCATCGGTCAACGTCTGGCCATCGTGCTTGATAACATCATTCACTCTGCTCCTGTGATTCAGTCGAAAATCGGGGGCGGTCGCGGTCAGATTACGCTCGGTCGGGGCAATCAAGACGATATCATGAAAGAAGCGAAGGACTTGGCCATCGTGCTGCGAGCTGGCGCATTGCCGGCCCAACTGGACTTCTTGGAACAGCGAGTGGTGGGGCCCTCTCTTGGACAGGATTCGATTCGTAAGGGCGCGATTGCCAGCATCATCGGTTCACTTGCCGTATTTATCTTTGTGAGCGTCTACTACCAAGTCAGCGGTTTGATCGCTGTGTTTTCCTTGCTCCTTAACGTGTTGTTTGTGCTTGCGACCTTGGTTGGGATGGAAGCGACTCTCACGTTGCCGGGTATCGCAGGGATCGCGCTTACAGTCGGGATTGCGGTGGACTCTAACGTCGTTATCTATGAACGAATTCGAGAAGAGCTCAGGCTTGGCAAGCTGGCGGCGGGAGCCGTTGAAGGGGGATTCCAAAAAGCCTTCCGCACCATCTTGGATGCCAACGTGACCAACGCCGCAGCCGCTGCGGTGCTGCTGATGTACGGGACCGGCCCCATCAAGGGATTTGCCGTGACTCTGCTCATCGGGATTGTCACGACGCTGTTTACGGCCATCTTTGTGTGTAAGCTCATTTTTGATGCTTATCTGAAAATTAATGAGGGCCGCAACGCGCGGTCCATTAGCATTTAGAGGAAATCCAAATGTTTGAACTTATTCGACCAGGAACTAAAATTGATTTTGTTGGAAAACGCCATATTTGGATTGGGATCTCCGTTGTTGCGGTCATTGCGACCTTTGCGCTTCTCTTTACGAAGGGACTCAATTACGGCATTGATTTTACGGGTGGCGCCGAAGTGCAGGTGAAGGTTCCCGCAGGGTGGGATATCGCCAAACTTCGAAACGACATGGAAGCTGGCGGAGTCAAGGGCCTAAAGGTTCAGCAAATTGGGGACGTTGATGCTCGCCAGTTCCTGATCAAGGCTCAGGGGGATGAGAGCTCACTTAATAAGATCTCTCAGCAGGTTGAAGGCGTGTTTCAGAAAACCCTTAAACAAGGTGAGTACGAATTGCAGCGCGTGGACGTCGTAGGTCCTGCAGCTGGCAGCTCGCTTCGGATGAGCGGATTCTTGTCCATGTTCTATGCTCTGCTTTGCATTTTGGTTTACGTCACCATTCGCTTCGATTATCGCTACTCTCCTGGAGCGGTGCTCGCGCTTTTCCACGATAGCGTGATTACGGTTGGCATATTTATTCTCACTCAAAAGCAGTTTGACCTTCAGATTTTGGCAGCACTCCTTGCCCTGATTGGTTATTCGAATAACGATACGATCATTGTGTATGACCGCGTTCGGGAAACTATTCATCAGCACCCCGAGTTACCCATTGATCAGGCCGTGAATCGCGCCGTGAACGAAACCCTGGGGCGAACGATTTTGACCTCTGCCTGTACTTTTTTGACCGTTTTTGCCCTTTGGATCTTTGGCGGCAAGGTGATCGAGGATTTTGCCTTCACCCTGATGGTCGGGATTGTGGTTGGAACTTATTCTTCGATCTTCATCGCAAGTTCGTTGGTGATTTGGATTTCCAATTATCACGATAAGCGCTTGAAAAGGTTGAATGCGCAAGGCGGCGGAAAAATTAAAAAGATGGGCTTCGTTCCAAGGCCTGAACCTAAGGCGTCTTTAAATCCTTAGCGAATTCCTGGTAAATCTTAGGTAGTAATTCAAGATGGGTTTTAGAAAAAAAGGCGCAGTGGGACCTCGGCCGTGGAAGCAGCGCGCGGAGTATTCGTCTGCGTTGATTGAGCAGCTGCATGGGGAGACTGGGTTTTCGCCTCTCACTTTGCGGGTGTGTATCTTGCGGGGGTTGGAAAGCGGGGACGCGATTCGGGCCTTTTTGTTCCCGAAACTCGAGTCTCTGACCCATCCAAACACAATCAAGGATATGGATCGGGCCGTGGAGCGACTTGCTCGTGCGCGTACAAACGGTGAAATCGTTCGCGTGTTTGGCGATTATGATGTGGATGGCACAACCGCCGCAGCCCTGCTGGCTTGGGTGTTTCGTGATTTTGGAATTTCTTTTGAAGTAAGACAACCTGATCGTTTCAAAGATGGTTATGGCTTAAACGTCGGCGCGGTCGAGGATGCGGCCGCAAACGGCGCTAAAGTGCTCGTGACAGTGGATTGCGGGATCACCAGTTTTGAAGCCGCAGAGCGCGCCAAAGCGCTGGGAGTGGATCTGATCGTGGTGGATCACCATCAGCTGGACCCGCAAAAAGGGATTCCTCCTGCTTATGCCGTATTGGACCCTCATCGCTCGGATTGCACCAGTGGCTTGAAGCAATTATGCGGATGTGGTTTGGCCTTTTACCTGGCCATGGCCCTGAGGGCTCATGCGCGTGACGAAAAATGGTTTGCGCCCGATCAAATGCCAAACCTCAAGCAGCATCTCGATCTGGTTGTGATAGCGACGGCCGCCGATATGGTTCCATTATTAGGCGATAATCATATCCTGGTTCGGCATGGATTAGAGGTTTTGAAAAACACGAAAAAGCCTGGGGTCAGAGCACTGCTTGAGGGCGCGGGGATTAGTGTTGAAAATGTAAGCCCCGGTCATCTGGGTTTTGTGTTGGGTCCAAGAATCAATGCTTCGGGACGGATGCAAAACGCGAATCTGGCTTTTGAATTGCTCTCGACGACGGATGCCGCACGGGCATTTTCATTGGCCGCTGAGCTTGAGAAGCTCAATTCTGAGCGAGCTGACGTTCAGGATCGGATTTGGACCGAAGTTAAAGAAAAAGTTGAAGCCGGAATGGATGCAGGGAAATTCAAAAACGCGGTGATGGTTGCCGATTCTCGTTGGCATGAGGGTGTTGTAGGGATCGTTGCGTCGCGTGTGACCGAGACCTTTCATAAACCCGCAGCGGTTGTCGCTTTACGCGAAGACGGCGTAGGTAAGGGGAGTGTGCGTAGTTACGGTGGAAAAGATATTTTGGCGGCCCTCCGCGTGGGGGGAGAGCACCTGCTTGGATTTGGGGGGCATCGGCATGCCGCTGGGTTTTCGATTCATGCCGATAAAGTCGAGGCTTTTGCTCAGGTTTTTGACGACGCTTTAGGTAGCGCGCTTGGTAGCGCGCTCGACGGGAGCGAAGCGGGGAGTTCTGCGGAACCGCTTTTGATTGATGGCCCTTGTGTCGCTTCAGAGCTTGATCGTAAGACCCTTGAGGAGCTCGAGCGGTTGGGACCCTTTGGGCCGGGCAATCCTGAGCCGATTTTTTCACTCAAAGCTTCGGCAAAAAGTCACCGGATTTTGAAAGAGCGCCATCTCAAGCTTGAGCTTGGGTCTCTTGAAGCTATTTGGTTTCATGCGATGGATCGCAGTGATTTGGATCTATCCCGAGATCTTGGGTTGGAGTCTGAGTGGGCCGGAGTTCCTGAGCTAAACCGTTTTAGGGGAAAAGTGACTCCAACGCTTCGCGTTCGTGATTGGCGAAAATTTCCTAAAATTTCCTAAAATTTAAGGTCGCTTGACTCTTAAGCGAACGCCTATAAAATGGGTGCCAGTCTTGCACACGACTTAAATCAAAACATTTGGGCATGGATTGCTCAATTCGAGACACTGATTGTCTCGTCTAGGCTTTGTTCAAGGAGGACAAATGGCGAAAGATTTCTCAGCTCTTCGCGTTCTATTATTATCAATCGTTGCTTTTCAGGCGGCGTTTACCCAAGCCGGGACGTTTATTCAGAAAGGGAAAGATCGCGTCGACGGTGAATTCATCGTTAAAATGCGCCCGCAGTTTTCAGGCCTTAAAAGCATGGGCTCGATGCTCATGACTCTTGAAAAAACATTGGGCGCAAACTCCGTGGTCGATGCCCGGACATTTAAGACGGATGCTTCGTTGAAAGTCGTTCGCCTTGCAAAAGATCAAGATGTAAGCCGTGCGATGCGGTTTTTGAAATCCGAGCCGGCCGTTTTATACACAGAGCCCAACTATCTTTACTACGCATTAGATGATGGTGTTCCAGCAGGAACGCCAAATGACCCGGATTTTATCAAGACCTGGGGACTCAACAATACCGCGCAAGCGGATTCCACGGGGCAAGTGGGGCTTGCGGGCTCTGACATCAATGTCATGCCACTTTGGCTCAAGGGTATCACCGGCGCGAAGCATACTCTGGTCGCGATCATCGATACGGGTCTGGATTGGACCCATCCCGATCTCGTGGGTAACCTTTACACCAATCCTGGCGAGATCGATGCCAACGGCTTGGATGATGATGGAAACGGTTTTATTGATGATGTTCATGGCTGGAACTTCTCTGCTAAAACAGCGAACTCGATTGATGACAATAAACACGGCTCTCATTGCGCAGGAACAATCGGCGCAACAGGTAACAACGGAGTCGGGGTGGCTGGCGTTAATTGGGAAGTCTCTCTTCTTCCTATCAAATTCCTCACCGCTTCTGGCAGTGGAACCCTTGAGGACGCGGTCGAATCCATCAATTATGCCCGTATCATGAAACCTAAGGTGATCAGCAATAGTTGGGGTGGCGGTGGATTTTCTCAGACGATGAAAGATGCGATCGTAGCGGTTCGTGATGCCGGGATTCTCTTCGTCGCGGCTGCAGGTAATGATTCGAGCAATAACGATGCAACACCCTCCTATCCTGCGAGCTATGATGTCGAGAACGTTGTTTCGGTTGCTGCGACTGATAATCAGGATAAAATAGCGAAATTTTCAAACTATGGTGCAAAGACAGTTCATGTGGCGGCTCCTGGGGTGAAAATTTATAGCACGGTTCCGGGCGCAAAATACGATACATTGAGCGGCACTTCGATGGCTTGTCCTCATGTGGCAGGCATTTCGGCTTTGCTGTTTTCTGCAAATCCAGATTGGACCTTTGCGGAGGTGAAACAGCGGTTAATCACGACAAGTACCCCGGTTTCGGGCCTAAAGCGTAAAGTGCTGGCCAAAGGCCGGGTGAACGCTACAAACGCGTATTATGGCATCGTCCCTCCGAATGATGATCCAGATCCCACGGCTTGGAAGGATGTCCAACAGGTCATTGAATCGGTGCATCCTTATGCGAACAGTTCCGATCTCACTTTTCCAGTACAAGTAGCAGGCGCAAAGTTTGTGCGGGTTCATTTTGAGAAAATCGATGTCGAAAAAGGCTATGATAAAGTGACCGTCGAAAGCGCACAGGGTGTTGAGTCCGAGTTTACTGGAGCCTCGACAGATGTTTATTCTGAAGCGATCAAAGGGGATACTCTCACGATCCGACTCAAGGCCGACTCTATTTACAATGCCTGGGGCTTTAAGGTAGATAAGATCCAGGTAATCTATTGAACTCAAGATCGATTTGTCTTTTTATAGGCGCAGTGTTTTTTTCGGGGGGGCTTGGCTTTGCATCGGATTTCAATCCGCTGAAGGTCGAGCCCTCTCCTGCGCCCCCTCCTTATTGTATTCCTTCGCCAGTTCCACCGCCTCAACCTGCCGCCCTTTCGACTGAGGAGATTCAACGCTTGATGCGAGAATTTCAGAAGGCCCAACTTGGCGAAATTCGTGCTTTTGAGCATCGCCAGAAGTTTGAACTTCGTGAGCTAAAGGCCTCTCAAGGGGCTCGTCAGCGTGAGTGGGAGAAAAAAGAGCGCGAAGATCGACACAAGTTTTTCCTGGATCATATAAAAGGGCCAGATCGCAGAACTTATGTCGGCGATTTTTTGGAGCGGCGTAAGTTGTTTATGAAAATTTTATCTGACGAGCGACAAAGTCGCGGCAGTGAGCTTGATATAAAACTGCGTTCTTTAAAAGAAGAGC
Source organism: Oligoflexia bacterium (assembly GCA_903881565.1). Taxonomy (GTDB): domain Bacteria; phylum Bdellovibrionota; class UBA1018; order UBA1018; family UBA1018; genus CAIRTR01. Next base: position 6,401 of record CAIRTR010000020.1, read on the forward strand.
AGCTCGATCGTCTCCGGGAGTTTCGAGATTATCTCGATCGTAGAGTGCGGCCGCCGATGACGCTATGGCCCGAGGCGAAGAGATAATATCAGCGCGTCTTAGGATTTCATGCGCTCAACTGCGATGATCCCCTTTTTACTCTCCAGCGCACTCGAAATCTTCTGAATCTGCGAAATATCCGCCACTTCGATATCAAAAAGTGCGATCGCTTTTTTGTCTTTCGTGGTCCTGATATGGGCTGAGGTGATGTTAACGCCACAGGCGGTGATCGATTGCGACATGATCGCAAGGAGGCCTGGTTCATCCAGCGAAAGAACACGAATCCTGACGTGGCGTTTGATGTTTTCTTTGTTGGCAACGTTCCACTGGACGTCGACTTTTCGCTCTTGATCGTTATCGATGGCTTTGGTGCAAGTCGAGGTGTGAACCGTTACGCCGCGACCGCGGGTAATGAAACCCACAATACTATCCCCCGGTACGGGGCTGCAACATCGCCCAAAGCGAATCAGCACATCATCCAGATCAGCTACCGTGATCGCATTGCGAGTCTCGCTCTTTTTCCGGGCGACGTTAAAGACCCGCTTTAAGAAGCTTTCGTCTTCTTGCGCGCCCGGAGGTTTCTCCTCGGCTGCTTTTTTTGCAAAAAGATCCTTTGGAACTACCTTTTCCACGACGTTTTCGGGCGCGATTCGGCCGTACCCGATGGCAACGAGGAACTCTTCAACCGTGCGGCAGCCAAAGTGCTCCTGGCCTGCCCTTTGAAGATCGCCTGATTTTTCCAGTCGAGTGGTGGTCGTGGAGTAGCCTCTCAATGCCTTGTCTAATAATTCTTTTCCGAGCTCTCGGCCCTTGGCCCGTTCTTGTGTTTTGATAAACGCCCGAATTTTTGCCTTAGCCCGTGAGCTGCGAACTATTTTTAGCCAATCTTTTGAAGGTTGCTGGGTTGCGGATGTGATCACCTCGACCGTGTCCCCTGATTTGAGGCGGTGCTTAAGCGGCACGATTTTTCCATTGGCTTTCGCGCCCACACACTTGTTTCCCACGTCGGTGTGAACGGAGTAGGCAAAATCCAGGGGGGTTGCGCCATGAGGTAACTGCTTGACTTCACCCTTGGGCGTGAACACAAAAACATCTTCCGCAAAAAGATCAATTTTTACGGTCTCTAAAAACTCATTCGGATCGGTCAGATCCTGATGCCATTCCAGGAGGCGGTTGACCCACTCGACGTTTTCAGAGCGAGTGTCGAATTTACCTTCTTTGTATTTCCAATGGGCGGCGATTCCGCCTTCGGCGGTTTGATGCATGTCTTGCGTGCGAATTTGAATTTCGACACGCTCGCCATGAGGTCCGATCACGGTGGTGTGCAGGGATTGGTAGCCATTGGCTTTTGGCATGGCGATGTAGTCTTTGAATCGACCGGGAACCGGCTTATAGGTCGCATGAATCACGCCTAAGGATTTGTAGCACTCGGTGATGTTGTCGACGACGATCCGAAAAGCGATGATGTCGTAAACCTGCTCGAAGTCGACCTGCCGACGTTCCATCTTTTTGAAAATCGAATAAAAATGCTTCGCGCGTCCCAGGACCTGGCCGTGAATGTCGTACTCATTGAGCTTTTCGTTCAAAATGTCAGAGACTTCATCCGTGTAATCATCGCGCTCTGTTTTCTTTTTGGAAACGCGTTGGGCAAGCTTGTAGTAAACGTCAGGATGCAGATAGCGAAGACAGAGGTCTTCGAGTTCTATTTTTAATTTTCCGATCCCAAGGCGATTAGCGATTGGAGCGTAAATGTCCAGCGTCTCTTGCGCAATGGTGGATTGTTTCAGCAGTGACTTGTGCTCGAGCGTGCGCATGTTGTCGAGGCGATCGCAGAGTTTGACGAGTATCACGCGAATGTCTTTAGCCATCGCGAGAATCATTTTGCGAAAATTCTCGGCCTGTTTTTCTTCTGAGGTCTTGAAAGTGATTTGAGAGAGTTTCGTGACGCCATCGACAAGCTCGGAGATGTCTTTTCCGAATTCTTTTTCAATCTCCTCGACCGTCGCGTGAGTGTCCTCGACCGTGTCATGCAAAAGTCCCGTGACGATGCTCGCAAGGTCCAATCGGAGTTCCGCCAGGTTTTGCGCGACATTAGCCGGGTGGTTCATGTAGGGTTCGCCACTGGATCTGAGTTGCCCATGATGCGCTTTTTCCGCAAACGCGTAGGCTTTGTTAAGCAGATCGAGTTTAACATCAGGAAAGTAACTCGTGATGACCTGCGTGATGGTCTGGAGCGATGCTTGGGAGTATTTAGCCAAGGGTTTCCTCTCGGAGGAGTTTTTGGACGAGACTGAGGAGCTCGGTGTAGGCTCGCTCTAAAGTGTCGTTGATGATTTGATGGTCAAATTCGCTTTGTCGCGCCAATTCGGTGCGCGCGTTTTTCAGGCGTTTTTGAATGGTTGACTCGGAGTCTGTTTTTCTTTTTCGAAGTCTTTGTTCAAGTTCGTCAATGCTGGGGGGCGCGATAAAGATCGTCACGCAGCGGGCACCGTAGGATTTTTTAAGGGAGGCTGCGCCTTGGACATCGATGTCCAGAAGAACGGATTTGTTTGAAGCGAGCGTTTTATCAACAGCGGATTTGGAAGTGCCGTAAAAATTACCATGAACCTCTGCCCATTCGGCGAAGTCACCTTGGCCGATCTTTGCTTTGAATTCTTCGGGCGTAATAAAGAAATACTCCTTGCCGTCTTTTTCGCTGCCGCGAGGAGCGCGAGTGGTGCAGGAAATTGAAAGGGCGAGTTCAGGGAAATCTCGAAGCAGCTGCATACAAAGCGTGGTTTTCCCTCCGCCAGAGGGAGCAGAGATCACAATGAGTTTATTCATGAGCGGCCTTTAAAATGCAGTCGCTGCCAATTTTCCGAAACTTCTCGGTTCTTTTTTTTGCGAGCTTCTTGTTTTTCACTAACGTGCTGTCCTCAATCATCGGACCAAAATGCTTTTGCAGTGCTTTCCACAGCAGCGCGGTGGCCTGTTCCAGGTTTCGATGCGCGCCCCCTGGGGGCTCGGGAATGATTCCGTCTATGACTTTAAGTTTCAGGAGTTCCTGAGGACTGAGCTTGAGTTTCTCGCTGGCTTGTTCGGCTAAACTGGGGTCGCTCCACAGGATTGAAGCGCAGCTCTCCGGCGAAATAACGGCGTAGATGCTGTACTCTTGCATGAGAATCTTATCGGCGACAGAAAGGGCCAAGGCGCCGCCTGAGCCGCCTTCGCCAATGATGACGGCGAGCACGGGGATCTCTAAATCAAACATGGTCAGCAGACTTTGCGCAATCGCGGCTGATTGGCCACGCTCTTCGGCTTCAATCCCAGGATAGGCGCCTGGCGTGTCGATGAGGGTGAGGAGCGGGAGTTGGAAGCGATTAGCTAATTCCATGAGCCTGATCGCTTTGCGATAGCCTTCGGGTTTAGGCATGCCGAAGTTTTGCAGGATTTTCTGTTTGGTCGTGCGCCCTTTTTGGTGCCCGATGATCACGATCGGTGTTCCCGTTTTTGGCCAGGTGGCTATTCCACCTGTAATCGCGGGATCTTCGCCAAAGGTTCGGTCCCCATGCAGTTCCATGAAATCCGGGAAAAGCGTGGTGACATAATCTTTCATATACGGGCGACTGGGGTGTCGAGAGAGTTGCACGCGTTGCCAGGCTGTGAGTTTTGAAAAAGTCTCTTGCGTCAAGATTTTGACTTTTTCTTCAAGAGAAGCGACTTCGTGAGAGAAGTCTGTTTTTTCACGCTCCGCCAGCTCTCGCAATTCGAGAATCTTTTGTTCGAGGGCAGCGATCGGCTTTTCAAATTCTAACAGGGGTTCCATGGAGCTTTCAGGCTAACATGGAATTATGGAATTTCCCATCCCACCACGTGGCCTTCTTCGAAATACACGATTTTAGCCGTTGCGGCTTCAATTGCTTTGCGGGCCGAGAGTCCGGCGTAGTAGATCCAGCGCTGGTTTCCGTGATAAGGGCTGCCCGCGACTTCAACTTCCTTGGGGTCTCCCCAGATAAACTTAACTTCGTGCATCCCCATTCCGACGATGATTTCGCCGCGTTCAAAGGCATGCGAAAGGGTGAGTTCGGGTTGGGCTTCGATTTCCTGAATATAGCGCGATTGCGCGGCAGAGCGGCTTTCTTCGGTGAAACTGAGGCGAGGGATGGCGGCAGGGGTATCAAAACCGGTGGCTGAGGCGGGATTGCGCCCGCCCAGAATCGGGTTAAAGGGGTCTTCAAAGGGTTGCATCGAATCTGCTCCCTCATCCGAAAAAAGCTCAGCGCGGAGCGCAGCGCAGCCGCTTAAGCTAATGCTGAGCGCCAGGATGGCAAAACTTTGAATGAGGGGAGTGTAAAACGCCTGTGTTTTTTCCCATTTCCGTGGAGCCACATAGAGAGGCCTCCTAGCCCTCTATCTTGCTTATCGAAAGGTGGCCCAGAAACTTGAGAGGAAACTTTAGGAGAAATCGTCAGCTAAAGTGGAGTTTGGAGAAGTAGATCTCTTCGACTTTGCCTGAGGGAAGCCAGGTATTGATCTTTTCGAGAAGTTTTCGCTTAATGGAGCGTTTTCCTTCCCGGCTCATGATCTCGTCACGATCCATGGCGACAAAAAGCGTCGCAAATTTGTCGCGAACGATGACCAGGTTAGTTTCAATGAAAACGCGGGTTTCTTTGCTATCGCATTCGAGAACGATCGCGATTTCGGCCATGTTGACGAGACCAAAAGGGGTTTTGCCATCGAAGTCCGAGTTAAGTTCCACCCAGAAGGTTCCAAGGGCTAGGGTAGCAGCCTTTCGCCTGGCGTCATCGGCCTGTTTTTTGATGAAGATGCTGAGATTTTGCTTTTCAGCATGCAATTGTTTTTCAGCGAACTTCTCCCGCGAGGTCGCTGCAAAATGATATTTGAACCCCATCCCGCAAACGCCTAAGTACCCCAGCGAACTGAGCCAAAAGAAAAACGACATACGGCGAGTAAGTTTGTCCTTTGAAAAAACCCCTAAAGCGGCCTCTTGGAAAAGAGTGGCGAGGCCTTGAGCTGTTTCAATCACGGTCTGAAGGTAGTTGTTTCCCTCCTTTTTCTTTTTCTTCTTCTTCTTGCCTTTCAGCTTTCCGGATTTTGCCCCTTTTTTTTCGCCTTCCTTGGCATTTGATGGGGCAGAGAATGGAGCGGTAGCAGGCGTTCCTGCAGGAACGCCCGAAATTTCAGCTTCAAATTGCGCGCTCAGGTCGTCGCTCAAATCCCCTGTCGGGGTCGATCCACCAGGATTTTCGGATGACGGGGGAGTGGGGTTGTTTGCCATGTCCTTCACATTATAACCGGGGTTTTGGTCAAGACGCAAACTTAAGCGCATCGTGCCTTGGCCCTTGGATTTGATGGCGCTTAAGCATTACAAAGAGGGTGCTTCGGGCAACACCGAGCACCTTCGCCGCCTTGCGGCGGTTTCCCTCGCAGATTTTGAGGGCTTTGAGGATTAGGACTCGCTCCATTTCGCACAAGGTGAGTGCCGCACTGCCTAGTTCCAGTTCGGGTGTGTGTGTGAGGGCGTCGGAGCTTAAGAGAAATTCAAAGGCATCTTCTTGCAAGAGTTTACAAAACGGCCCCGCCAAGCCGCTGGCTCGCTCAATGGCATGACGAAGCTCTCGCACGTTCCCAGGCCAGGCATGAGCCTGGAGTCTGTGTAGAGCGCGAGGGGAGAGGGTGCGATCCAGTTCAGCGCCAAACTCCCGGGCTAGAAGTTCGATGTCCTTAGGCCTGGTGCGAAGCGGGGGGATCTCGAGGGTGACAGAGGCGATGCGATAGTAGAGATCGCGCCGAAACTTTCCTTCTTCAACAAGCTTCTTTAAGGGCTGGTGGGTTGCGCATAAAAGTCTCACGTCCGCGCGAGTGGAGCGGTCGGCGCCGACGGGACGGATTTCGCCGTTTTCCAAAAAACGCAGGAGTTTGACCTGAATATCCAGTGACAAGTCTGCCACTTCATCCAAGAAGAGGGTTCCGTTATGAGCCTGCATCAGGGCCCCCGGACGATGAGTGAAGGCGCCCGTGAACGCGCCTTTGACGTGACCAAAAAGCTCACTCTCAGCAAGTGAAAGCGTGAGCGCGCCGCAGTTAATGGGGATGAACGGCCCGCTCGCGCGCGCGCTCCAATTGTGGATCAAATGCGCCAGGACTTCTTTGCCGGTACCCGTTTCGCCCGCCAGGTAGATCGACAAAGGTGTGTTTGCCGTTTTTTGGGCCATCCATAAAACGCGGGCCCCTTCTTCGCTGGTCGTTTTCCAGTGGCGAATGCCAGAAGGTTGCTCGGGCAGATAAGTTTGCGGCTCCGTGGGTTCGATGGAAAAAAGGGTTTCGCCCAGCTGAAAGGGAATTTGCGCAGGAACATGGGCTTCGCGAATTCGAAGATCGCCCAAGGTGAGGTTGCATTTTTCGGGGCTCTCTTCGTTCATACGGATCCAAAAGGGCGAGGGATCGGTTTCACCAAAGCACTGCGGCTCGCTGGCTGCCCAGAGAACGGCGGCCTCCTGGGGGATGGTGGGGTCTTTAAGAACGATGGAGCATTCTTCGCTCCTCCCTAATGTGGAGGATCCTTTTAGGGGTAGAGTGCGAGTTTCGCCTGATGGTGCTTGAATCCTGATTTGCCAGAACATAACATTCCTCCTGTTAGGGTTATTGTATTGATTGTCTCTAGAGCAATCGACGTGCCAGGGTTTTTCGCGTATGATTTCGAGACAGCGACCGAAAATCGGTGGTCCGAAAACGAAACAGGTGGAACAATGCCAGGGAAATTTATCATCACGCTTGCCGGACCCGAATCCATTGACGGCGCCATAAAAGGCAAATTCGTCAAAGGTCACCAAGGCGCGCGCATCGCATTTGTCGGGCGCTCCAATGCTGGCAAGAGTTCTTTGATCAACAGACTCATGGGCTCGAAGGTGGCTTTTACCAGCAAGACTCCCGGTAAAACTCGGGCGATGCATTTTTATGACTGGGAAGGGTCGGGAAAAATCCTTGTGGATCTTCCGGGGTATGGGTTTGCAAAAGTTTCAATGGAGGAGCGCGAGCGTTGGGCGGAGTTTCTCTCAAATTACCTAGATAAAGACGAGTTTTTGGAGCGCGCCCTGATCCTGCTGGATGCCCGTCATGGGCCGAGTGAGCAGGATCTGGATGCCTTGAAGTTCATGCAATCCGAAAATGTGCCCGTCGTGATTGTGTTTGCGAAGGCGGATCTGCTCAAAACCCAGTCCGAGCGGGCCAAGCGCAAAAAAGAAGCTTCCCAGAGTGTCCTTAACATGGGTTATGATCCTACTCAGGTGCATTGGGTTTCCTCCACCACGGGAGACGGAATCAAGGAGCTTGTGAAAGTCCTGAAAGAAGGGGTCTGATATGGCAATGGCAAGTGTCGGCGTTTTGGCCGCAATCGAGTTTGTTTTGATGTTTCTCGCCTCCGCACTGCTCGGAAAAGCATTTGTGGGGTGGGGGAATAAGAGCGGACAGCGTGTGGGCTTTTATCTGGCTCTGGGGTGTCTGTTTTTTTGCCTGACCTTTTGCTGGTCCGTATTTTTTGGGGTCTTTTTGGGGTTTCGCAACCTGGTGCTTACTCTTTAGGATAGGGATCTATGCGGCCACTTCATATTGAATTGATTGCGCCTTCTTCTGTGGTCCCTCAGATCGAATTGGGCTTGGGCCTTGAACGCCTGCGCGAGCATGGATTTGATTTCAAGTTGCACCCTCAGTGTAAAAAAGAGTTTCGATTTTTCGCGGGCACGGATGCCGAGCGCGCCGGTGCTTTTTTGGAAGCGGCCTACAATCCTAAGTCCAATGTCCTTTGGTGTGTGCGCGGAGGTTATGGGGCAGCGAGGTTGCTTCCGATTTTGGAAGCGGAATTCAAAAAGCGGGGCAAACCGCCCGTAAAGTTGCTGGTCGGGTTTTCGGATGCGACGGCACTGATTGAGTTTGTGCAGCGGCGGTGGGGTTGGAGTGTTTTGCATGCCCCTATGCCGGGTTTGCGCAAATTTGCGCTGCTGGGGGAGCCGGAGTGGTCGTCTTTGGTGAGTTGGATCAGGGGCGAGGTACCCTCTCAGCCTTGGGGTGTCCGGACGATGAAGCTTAAGTGGCTGACTCCGAGACCGAAGGCGGACCTTGAGGGTCTGCTTGTGGGGGGGAATTTAGCGGTTTTTTCAACGCTCATAGGGACGCCTTACCTGCCAAAAACGCGCGGGAAAATCGTGTTTTTCGAGGATACGGACGAGCCTTTGTATCGCTTAGATCGCATCGTGACTCAGCTTAGGTTATCGAAGGTGCTTGAGGGGGCGCGAGCGATTGTTTTAGGGAATTTCTCCAATTGCAGTGATCCGGTGTCGATGGTTTTGGCGAAAGCGCCTGTGCGAAACTGGCAGAGAATGGTGACCGCTCCGAAACCTTCGGAGTTGAAGCCGTTGCGGGAAAAGCTTGATCCTAAGTCAACGATATTCAAGATTTTTTCAGAGTTTGGGCGTGATCTGGGCGTTCCGGTTGCGCAGGGGTTGCCCGTGGGGCATGGACCTGAGAAGTTTCCACTTCCGATGGGGGCTCATTATCGGTTGTCACGCTTGGGAGTTTTTGAGTTTAAGAAGTGGGAGTGGATTTCTTAAACATTTTGGGCTAAACGAATTAGACCTTTCTTAGTGTGGCCTCCTGGCGGAATGGTATACGCGCTCGACTCAAAATCGAGTGGGTCTTGCACCCGTGAGAGTTCGAGTCTCTCGGAGGCCACCACAAAAGGTACTCCCCACCTTTTTGTTAAGTCTTGCGTCAAAGTAAATGGTCCAATGGCGACATTGGGGTTCTTGTTTTGAGATCGATAGCACCCTTAAATATTTTTTTTCGCAGTCCTTTTTGAATCAGGGTCTCTGCTTCTTTAGGAAACGGCTGGTTGAGCCAATTGAGCTGTTCAAAAGCCTCAACTGACGGCAGAGCAAGCTCCATTCCAACACGTGTATAATGAATTGGGAACGGAAGATGGGACTGTCCCACGAGTCCATTCAGTGTGCTGAATGGATAATCTTCAACATGGGTGCACAGCCCGGCTTTTACTGGATTACGGTAAACGTACTTTAGTGCATGCCCGAAATAGCGCGAGGAATTAATCAAAGACCAATGATAAGGGCCGCCGAATATGTGCCCCGTACGTCCGGTTTTCAGATTCGAGGATCGAACAATGGAGCACATTAATGTATTCATCACTTTACCGAGATCGTACTGTGGAACGGTGAGGAGCATGTGAAAATGATTGGGCATCAAGACTAATGCGTGAACCTCAACCTCATGAACAATTGAAAGGTTTAGGCCTTCATTCCCCAGTATTTTCCAGAAGTGTTGAAGCGGGAGGTGGAAGTTCTCGCGGTTATTGGCCCTCGCCGTAACATGGTAAGGAAGCGTATCGGTTCTTTGTAATAGTTTGCGTGGCATGACGGGTTCTAAGCAAGATTTTTGCCAATGAACCTGAAATTTGACACTCACATTCTTTACCCGTACTATTTCCTAATCTTTATAAAATGAAGAGGAGATGTCGTCATGGAAGGCGCAATTTTTCGCAGAGTTGGATTAATTTTTGTTTTGGGATTTGGAGCCCCGCTGGCTTATGCCGATCCCTCCCCGCGGCTCATCGAGACTTCTCCCTCCCATCGCCAATGGCTTAATAACAGCGAAATTCGCGACCTATCGCTTGCACAGCACGCGCAAGGACATTGCGGCGGGTTCATGGATGTCACGGATTTTTCAAGCTTCGAGGACGAGCGCCTGACGCAGGTTATGCCCCCTGCTATTTTGCAGATCTTAGGGGAATTAACGCCTACACACCCCACCGTGGTCGAGCCTCTTCTGAAACTGCTCTCGGTTTCCGACTTCATGGAGAATGTCAAAAAGCTCTCCTCTTATAAAAATCGTTTCTATAAATCACAAACTGGCGTTGATTCTGCTCATTGGATTGCGGATCGTTTTACAGCGATGGCAGGTGGTCGCGGGGATGTGACGGTGGAATTGATTTCTCATTCTTTTATGCAGCCCTCAGTGCTAGTCACGATTCAAGGAAAAGGCCTTTATAAAGATGAGCATGTGATTTTGGGAGCCCACGAAGATTCGGTGAATTGGTCGTCTTGGTCCCCGAGTGCGGCGGATACGGCTCCGGGTGCTGATGATGATGCTTCAGGAGTTGCGACTCTTTTGGAAACGTTTCGAGTTCTGATGTTGTCTGATTATGTTCCGGATCGCTCTTTGGTTTTTATCGCTTATGCGGGTGAAGAGCTTGGGCTTCTGGGAAGTCAGGATGTCGCAAAGAAGTTTAAGAAAGATGGGAAAAAAGTCGCGGGCGTGCTGCAAATGGATATGACGCTTTTTCCAGGTGAGACAAAAGCGATTACGATGATTTCGGATAACGTGAATGCGGCGCTGACTTTGTTTACAAAAAAATTAATAGACACCTATGTCAAAGTCCCTTGGCAGGACTCTAGCTGTGGCTATGCCTGCAGCGATCACGCGAGTTGGGATAAGCAAGGTTATGCGACCGCCTTTCCGTTTGAGGCACCCATGGGATCGGATAATCCCAATATTCACACAGCGCAGGATACGATCGAAAGCGGATTAGATCAGGTATTTGGGCTTCATTTTGTAAAACTGGCCGTCGCCTTTGCAGTCGAGCTTGCCTCAGAATAAAGCCAGGAGTACGGTACTAACCGAGGATCCACAATGACAAAGCGCAGTTACCTGACTACCCCGCTCTATTACGTTAATGCACGGCCGCATTTGGGTCATTCGTATACCACCATCGTCGCTGACGTCATGAAACGTCATCGGCTACAACGCGGCGAAGAAGTCGTTTTTCTCACCGGCACCGACGAGCATGGAGAGAAGATTGAGCAAATGGCCAAGACGCAAGACCGTCCGGTCATGGACTTTGTGAATGAAGTCTCGGCAGATTTTCGGGCGACCTGGGAGAAGATGGGAATTAGTTTCGATATTTTCTATCGCACGACACAATTGGATCACGTGGCGAAAGTAAAACACGCGCTACAGACTTTAAAAGATAAGGGCGAGATCGTTTTTCGCGAGTATGAAGGCCTGTATTGTGTAGGTTGTGAGCGCTTCTTGACGGAGAGCGAACTTAATGCGAAGGGGCTTTGTCCGGATCACGAGAAAAAGCCTGAGCCGCGCAAAGAAGCGAACTACTTTTTTCTGATGAGCAAATATCAGGGCGCAATTTTGGCCCATATCGAAGCGCATCCTGACTTTATCCAACCTGAGCAGTTTAAGAATGAAACGGTTTCCTTCTTGAAGCAACCGCTTGGCGATCTTTGTATCTCAAGACCCAAAGCGAGACTCACCTGGGGGATCGAACTTCCGTTTGATTCCAATTACGTGACTTACGTCTGGTTTGATGCGCTTTTGAATTACCTGTGTGCAACGGGATGGCCTGAGAATTTTGATCAAGGGATGTGGAGTGAATGCACCCACCTGATCGGGAAAGACATTCTAAAGACGCACGCGATCTACTGGAGTGCGATGCTACTGGCTCTAGGGGTGAAGCCGCCCAAGCATTTACAGGTTGGCGGATTTTGGCTCATCGATGGCACGAAGATGAGTAAGTCCTTGGGCAATGTCGTACGCCCCCTTGAGATGGAAGAAAAATTCGGGAAAGATACGCTCCGGTTTTTCCTTTTGCGTGAGATGTCTTTTGGACTCGATGCGACTTTCGGTATTGAGAGCTATGTGAATTGTGTGAATGCCTATCTCGCCAACGGAATGGGGAATCTCGTCTCACGCGTGCTGACGTTGTGCCAGAAGAACTTCAAAGGCAGTTTTCCAGAAACCTCCCTGACCGATGCCGATCGCAAGGCTTTGGAAAAACGGGCGCAAACCGTAGTGGCTTGGGATAAAGGATTTTCGGAGCTTAAATTTCAAAATTCTTTAAAAGCGTGGTCCGAGCTTGTGACCCATGTGGATCTTTACGTCAATGAAATGAAGCCTTGGGCTTTGGCCAAAGATCCTGCGCTTTCGGATCGGCTCCAGACCGTTTTGGGGGTTTGCCTTCAACTGATTCAGACGATGGCGGTCCTGATTTACCCTGTGCTGCCTCATGCGTCGCGTGAAACGCTTCAGGCCATTGGCGTGGAGAAGGATCCTGCAGCGAGCGTGGATTTGGCGTTGGAAAATCGTTTCGAGTTTAAAGTTTCACTGACTGTGCCAAAACTTTTCATGCGTGTGCAGGCTCCCCTTGATTGAGCTCAATACGATTGGCGATATCATGTCCAAGGACATTTTTACCGTAGGTCCGACCTCCACAGTTCAGCAGACTGTCGTCGCGATGGTGGAGGCACAGGCGGCTGCAGCCCTGATCGTTGATCCTGAGAACGGAAATCTTTTAGGAGTTTTTACCGAGCGCGATTTGGTTCGCCGCGTAATTGGCAAAGACCTGGATCCTAAAACCACGATTGTAACCGATGTCATGACGCCGGACCCGGTGTGTTGCAAACCAAGTGATGAGATCAAGACCGTTGCGATGCTGATGGTGGATCGAAAGTTTCGGAACCTGCCGATCAAAGATGGCAAAACCCTCGTAGGGATGGTCTCGATCTTGGATATGCTTAAGTACCTTGCGGAGATTTATCAACATTCTGTTTTTTCATCCCAATTTATCTGAAAACGCAGTAGTCTCTGAGCCATGCCAATTTGGATTGTTGCAACGTTGTGGATGTCTCGCCTCGTGTTGGTTGTACTGCTTGGGCTTTCAGTTTGGTCGATTGCCATCATGATTGAGCGACGCAAGACGCTCAACGCTCTTCACGGTGCGGACTCATTCTTAGAAGCCCAAAATCATATTCGAGCGCGTAACTGGGTTGCTTTGGGAGAATGGGCAAAGGCTCATCAGGGGATTCGCTCCGGAATGCTGGCTCAAGCCTTGGAGGTTGTACCTTCAGCGGATCCGGCAACTTCAATTGATCGTGCGGCACGAAGTTTTATGACCGAGAAAAAAGCGGACCTTGAAAAGGGGTTGACCACTCTAGCGACTTTAGGATCGAATGCCCCTTTTATCGGCCTTTTTGGAACCGTTTTGGGAATCATTCAAGCCTTCGGGGCGCTGTCAAGCTCCCAATCAGACGCGACGGCGGTCATGACGGGAATTTCAGAAGCTCTTGTCGCTACTGCGGTCGGGCTTTTTGTGGCGATTCCAGCGGTGGTCGCCTATAACGTGTACTCGCGTAAAATCAGGACGATTGTCCTGGAGTGCGATTCCCTCAAAGACCTGCTGATCTCTAGGTTTGGACAGGCGGGTAAATAATCGTGGCGAGTCAGCTTGAATCCTCTGATGATTTGGAGGGCATGAGCGCAATCTCTGCCATTAATGTTACCCCCTTTGTGGATGTAATGCTGGTTCTGCTCGTAATCTTTATCGTCACCACTCCGATGTTGATGAAAGATGTCTTGAGCGTGAAACTTCCGACCTCCACGACGGCGGACGCGAAGAGTGTTCAATCCATCGGGATCGCGATTACCCAACAGGGGCAGCTTTTAGTTAATGGCGCGATCACCACTCCCGAGTCACTGGCCACTGAGGTTCGGGCTGCGGTTGCTAAAGATCCCCTGGTTAAAGTCATCATTGCGGCTGATACTGAATCTCGTCACGGAGATGTGGTGCGAGTTATTGATATTGTAAAGACAGCGGGGGCGACCCAGTTTGCGATCCAAATCCAGCGCCCTTAATCATTCTTTTGTGGACATTCTGGCCCGCATGGCGCGGCCTGAGGCTCAACCTTGGTTAATCTCAGGATTGATTCACGGGGTGATCGTCCTCGGGATTTTAGTGATGCTTTTCTACAAGCCGCGATTTGAAACGGTTTCGATTTCGGTGGTTGAAGCGCCCGTGGTCTCACCCGCTGCGGTCCCGCAGATCATGAAGCCAAAACCTAAGCCTATTGCGAAACCCAAAGAGCGTGCCGTATTTGGCGCGTCCCGAAAGTCGATTACCGATGACGTACGTGGGGTTCAAACCAAGCAAGGCAATACGGTTGCAAAAGCTCCTGATAACGAAAAACTGCGGGCGGATGATAAAGACGCCTTGCCGATCCCTGAAGACGAGTACTTGGTGAGTGAGATGCCACGGCTTTTGTCGGAGATTCGAATTCCGTATCCTGAAGAAGCCAAGAAGAAGCAGGTTCAAGGCGCGGTCGTGATGGAGCTGCTTATCGACGCGGAGGGCAGGGTGCGTGAGACCTCATTCATTGAGGGGCCGGGTTTCGGCTTGAATGAGGCCGCAATGAACGCGATCAAAGGCTTTAAGTTTAGTCCCGCGAGAATTCAAGACAAGAGTGTCGCGGTTAAGATTCGGTATGCTTATCGGTTTGTACTCGAGCGATAATGCGGAGAGGTAGAATAGGGATGAAACGTTGGGATGTGGTTTTTGGTTTGAGTCTGGTCTTTGCAAGCTCCCTGGCCTGGGCTGAGACGGGTGTACGCTTAGAGGGAAAACTTCTGGAGCGAGGGACACGAAAGCCTCTTTCGGGCTTTTCAGTCTATGTCTTGCCAAGCAAACAGAAGGCGCAAACGGGGCCTTCTGGGGAATTTTTTTTCGACAGCGTCCCGCCCGGTGAGTTTCGTTTCGTCGTAAGTGCCTCAGGTTATCGAAGGCTTGAGCAACCAGATACTCAAACCGAAGCGCAAGCGCTTGCGGGAGAAAATCAGCCCCGAGTGCTTTATCTCGAAAAAGAGTCTTATCAAGTTTATGAAACTACGATTGTCGGTAAGCAGAAGAAGCGAGACGACACGCAGCGGACTCTGAAGCGCGAGCAGTTTCTGCAGGCGCCAGGCTCTGGGGGGGATCCGATCAAAGCGGTTCAAAATCTTCCAGGGGTCAATCGACCCAGCGCGTTTTCATCCCAAGTCGTGATTCAAGGCTCAGGCCCACAAGACACACGCTACCTGCTTGAAGGCCACGAAGTGCCGCTGGTGTTTCACTTTGGTGGCCTGAGTTCGGTAGTGATTCCGGAGGCTGTGGATCGAGTTGAGACCTTGTCTGCGGGATTTGGGCCTGAATACGGGCGCGCGACAGGGGGCTTGGTCGGGGTTTGGACAAGGCCCGCTCAAAAGGATCGAATGCACGGATTGGCTTTCATGGATGTCATTAATGCGGGAGCGTTGATAGAGGGGCCGATAGGTGCTGAAAGCTCATATCTTGTGAGTGTTCGTAAGAGTTACATTGGGGCCGTCTTGGGTGCGATTGCCAAGGGAAACGAAGACTTTAATCTCACCGTTGCCCCCGCGTACTCCGACCTCACAGCCGTTTTTGAGACACGGCTTACCCCTATTGATGAAGCGAAAGTTTCTTTTTTTGGTTCTCAAGATGGACTGGAGTTTTTGCTCAAAGAACCCGTAAAACAGGATCCTGCTCTCCGCGGAGATTTTTCGACCGGCACCGCTTTTTTTCGCTTGATCCCCGAAGTGACCCATCGTCATGGTGCAAATACCACGTCTCGCTGGTCCTTAGGCATGGGGCGCGATTGGATCAAGGTTGTAAACGGCGAGACCTATTTTAGGTTAAAAGTTTTCAATCTCACCCCTAAAGGCGAGCTTGAAACTAAACTGAGCTCATTTTGGACGACTTATCTAGGTTTTGACAATCGTTATGTGTGGGCTACCGCTAACTTCAGCGCACCTAGTTTTTACTCAGCCGGAGGCGTGCCCAATCCTTTTTCGACGGGGCAATCGCGAATTGCCGATGTTACGGCGCAATCAAGTTCGGTTGGAATTTTTTCACGAAACGAAATTAAACTGCCCGACTCATCTTGGACCTTGATGCCCAACGTGCGCGGAGATTATTTTTCGGCGACGCATGAGACGCTGCTTGCGCCCAGGCCGGCACTTCGTTACGCGCTTTCGGAGAGTTTCTTTTTGCGGGGCGCGGGCGGTCTGTATTATCAGCCGCCTGCGGAGCAATATGTTGATGCAACGACCGGAAACCCCGATCTGAAGTCCTCGCGTGCGACTCATGTGAGTATCGGGGGAGAGAAGGATTTTCGGGAAGGTTCTTCACGGGGCTTCGTTTTTTCATCCGATGGGTTTTGGAAATATATGGACCGCGAAATCATTCCGTCTTCGAAGTTAGTCACTCGTGACGGCAATCTTACGCCGCTTAATTTTTCAAACGAGGGCAAAGGGCGCGTTTACGGCGTACAGTCGGAACTCAAGTGGAGTGGGGATCCCTGGACCGGGGCCATCATATATACGCTCTCGAAAAGTACGCGCTGGAACCCGGGGCAGCCCGAGTATTCTTCTTCGTATGATCAGACGCATTTGCTGGGTTTCTTGGGTTCTGTGGAGTTAGGGAGAAACTGGAAACTCTCGTCGCGCTTTCGCTACGCCACGGGTAACCCCAAGACGCCCATTGAGGGTGGGATCTTAGACGCCGACAACGATGTGTATGTGCCGATTCGAGGTCCCTATTTTAGCACGCGCTTGTCGTCCTTTTATCAGTTGGATTTGCGCGTGGACAAGAAGTGGGCTTTTGACACCTGGATTTTGTCGCTCTATCTAGACGTTCAAAATGCCACAAATCGAAAAAATCCCGAAGCTCTCGTTTATGCGTATGACTACTCTCGCGCTGCTACGATTGATGGCTTGCCGATTATTCCTACTTTTGGGTTGAAAGGGGAATTCTAATGAAAAACTTTTTTTTGGTTTTGCTAGCTGCGGTTGGTCTTCTCGGATGCTCCAAGAATGATTTGCCCGATTACAATGTATTGGGGGGGCTGCGAGTTCTTGCGGTGAAGGCCGCTTCGCCTGAGCTCTCTCCTGGAGACGTAACGACCGTTACTCCCGTGGTAAGCGATATCGCGGGTGCTGGGCGTGTTTTGAGTTACACGGCCACGGGCTGTCCGGATCCAGGCGTTGGCTTGGGTGCGACTCCCAGTTGCGAGGGTAGTCCAATGAGTGTGACTTTGGGAACTGGAACCTTTGTGCCAACTGCACCTAGTTTTACGCAAATCGCTCCTAGTTTCACGGTGACAATCCCCTCAGAGCTTCTTGATACTCGATCACCCTTGGATCAGTTTAATGGAATCACCTATCTGATTACTTACGACGTGCGAGCAGTCAACGGAGAGATGGTTTCAACTTTTAAACGATTGATTGTGTCGAGTGCCACTTCGAAGCCTCAGAAGAATCTCAATCCCACCCTGTCGGGTGTACTTGGAGCGGGGGCCCCTCTGGTGGCACTCCCTGCAACGACGACGTCACTCATGGTGGATGGCGATCTATCAGCCAGCGTTCAGTCTTATGAGGTGCTCATTGCTACGGGCGGATCAAAGACTCTTCTTGAGACGTTGATTACGACTTGGTTTTTGTCGGATGGGGGCTTAAATCACTTTCGAACGGTGGGCGGAGACGTCATTAATTTTACGCCGCCGGATGTATTGCCGACTGTGCACTCAGTGGTGCTCGTAGCCGTAATGCGAGATGGGCGCGGCGGTGAAGATTTTTGGATCGGAAGTTTCTAGAGCGCGAGTTGCGCAATCACCTGATCTGAGAGCGCAAGGCCCTTGGGAGTCAGGCGAATGCGGTCGGGTTTCTCGGGGTGTGTTTCGAGCAGGCCGTTAAGCGTGAGGGTTTGAGCTTTTGAAATTTGCTCCGCGCTCTTTAGCCACGCGCGCGGGACGCCAAGATTTAACCTTAGTCCCAGCATCCACGCTTCGAGACGAAGTTGTTCGGGAGTGAGCGTTTCGCTCCATTCGATCGGTGTGGCGTCGGCCTGTAAAAGTTCGCAATATTTGTGAAGTGAAGAAACGTTTTTCCAGCGCTTTGCAGCCTCCGAGTCAAACGAGTGAGCTGAGGGTCCTAAGCCTAGATATGAGCCACCAGTCCAATACACGAGATTGTGGCGGGCCCCGAGGCCCGGGCGCGAGTAGTTTGAAATTTCATAATGTTCAAACCCCAAGCGGCGCATCTCTTCATCCACGGTTAAAAGATGCGCGAGTTGCGTTTCATCATCGGGAAGTTGCGAGAACATTTTGTGAGTCTTGTGAAGCGTCAGCAGGTAGCAGCTTAAGTGGGTAATGGGAAAAGCGGTGAGTGCTCGGATGGTGGATTTGATTTCGGCGGTTGTTTGATTGGGGATTCCGCACAAGAGATCAACAGAGACATTTTTAATTCCCGCTGTGAAAACGGCATCTAGTGCCTTTAGTGCCGTTTCGGGCG
>CAIRTR010000021.1 GCA_903881565.1 Oligoflexia bacterium
AGGAGAGGATTCATGGATCACTCGGTTACATCACCCCTACCGAAGCCATGGGAAAATTGAAGCGGGGCGAATTATTAAACATTAAAGCGATAAATACATGATTCAACTGTCCAGAAAAAAGGGGTTGACGGGATGTTGTAGTTGCAGCGATCAGTGCAGAGGTTGCGGCGCTTAATCAGATCACGGAGCATCTTTACTTTGTTGCGGGCGATATCGAAGAGCAGTACCGAATAGATCTGAGCAAAAGAAAGCTGAGTCGTGGAGATCTCAAATTTAAGGGTGGGGGTGTCAGTGATCTGCAGTTTGGGTGGGATGCTGCGCGCAATCTTGGAGCTGATGGGGTGATTTGCCATACGGATGGTGCGATTCCGGAGTTTTCAAACTATGGGATTCCGACGATATTTTTTGTGCAATCTACAGGAAAAATGGTGCCGGGTTTTCCGAATTATTGGGTGAGCCCATGAGTGCAGAAGTTCCAGTGGGTTCAGGTTTCATGAAGGAGTTCACGAAGCTCTGCGCCCAATTGAGGGCGGCCCCCGCGCTCGTGATGAATAGGGAGGAAGTAGCGGCGGTTGCTGCAGTTCGAGCACTATTCAAGACGACCTATGGTGAGCGAATTATGGGCTTGGAGGGGGAACTGAATGAATCTGAGCTCGACATTCAGATTGCGAACATCATGACCAGTCGGGATAAGATATTTTCGGCGGACGAGCCGCAGATTTTTATGGGTTGGAAACTGAAGAACGCTTGGATGCAAGCGCTGACATTCTTGCAGCAGTTCGTGGAGTTTGGCACGCGCGATCCCAATCCTTCTTTTAGGGCATTGGGCCGCTGGATTGCGATTCAAAAATATGTTCGCGCAAGGTTCTTTGGGTCCTATCGAGACTTTAATGAAAATCATTTTGTCTATGCCAACGGGTTTCTTCACAATGAAACGGGACCCGCCGTCCGTTGGGCGGCGGATGAGGCGGCCGAATATTGGATTTGTGGTCGTCGTTTTGCGAGCCTTCTGCATGTGCTGTGTGTGGGAGATGAGCTTTCACTGTGTGCACCTCCACAAATGTGCTCACATTTTGTTGAGGTAAAATCCTCGCGGCTCCCTGCAAGTGTAGCGAATGAGGAGAAGCCGTCTGTGCGGATCAAGATTTATCAAAATCGGATTATGCAGATGTATACTGAGGAGACCGAGCGGAGGAAGAGGAGGGATTAGCTAGATTGCCACGTGAGAGGCAATATCTAGGAAAAATTAAAGTGGCTGGATTTCAAGCTATTAGGCACTTTTTGCATGAAGTATTCCGCAAATGTTTGACATAAGTACCACACTGGGGTACTGTATAATCAGAGAAGAGCTAAACAAATGCACGCTACCACTTTAGATCAACTAAAGAAGCATCTCCGTCCGGGCCAAGTTTATCGCCGTGAAGACCTAACTCAGTGGTCAAGCAGCGTTGATCGCCATTTGAAGGCTCTCACTGCACAGGGTGTGCTCAAGAAGTTGCGAACGGGTCTCTACTACTTTCCAAGGATGTTTGAATTTGGCGAAGCGCCAGCGGACGAAAATACCCTCGTCCAGGCTTTCCTTCGCACCAGTCATTTTGTTGTGACCTCTCCAAATGCTTACAATCTTCTGGGCCTCGGCACCACTCAACTTTACAACAAGCGGGTGGTTTACAATCAGAAGCGCCATGGCACATTTAATCTTGGTGGACGGACCTATCTTTTTCAGCGACGCATGAATGTTCCGAGGCGCCTGACCCAGGAATTTCTGTTGGTCGATCTTGTCAACGAACTTGACCAGCTTGCAGAGGATCGCGATGCAGTTTTGGGCCGTGTCCGCGAGAAAGTGAAGCACATGAGTCATCGGCTTCTCTCGCGCGCAGTGTCCCTTTATGGGAACTGTTTTGCACAAAAGCAGTTTAAGGAGTTCTTGGCTTATGCCTGAACTTTTCCTGCACGAACGAGAGGATTTTCAAGCGCTTCTGGTAACGGTCGCTCAGAACCAGAAGATAGACAACCCGGCATTAGTCGAAAAAGATTATTGGATCATGCATGCGCTATATGGCCTCAGGCAACTAGGCCTAAAGTTTGAACTTAAGGGCGGTACGTCCCTTTCAAAAGGATTAGGCGTGATTCATCGGTTTTCCGAGGACATCGACATCCGTATTGAACCCTTTGACGGAATCAATATTTCGGCAGGCCCTAATCACGATAAGCCTGCGCACATCGAATCACGTCGCAACTTCTTTGAAAAACTGAAAGAAAGAATTTCAATTCCTGGGATCACGCAGGTGGAGCGCGATAATGAATATGATGATAGCAAACTGAGAAACGCTGGGTTGCGGCTTCAGTACAACAGTCACTTTGAATCCGTCCAGGGTCTCAAGGATGGAATTCTTCTCGAGGTAGGATTTGACCAGACCAATCCATTTCGGGTTGTGAGTATTTTATCCTGGGCACTGGAGTTCGCACAGTCGAAAAATTTGAAGGTCGTTGATAATCGCGCTACCGATGTGCCCTGTTACAATCCTGAATATACCTTTGTCGAAAAACTTCAAACGGTTGTCAAAAAGTTCCGGCAGTTTACAGAATCCGGAATTCTATCCAGAAACTTTCTTCGGCATTATTATGACATTCACCAGCTCCTTGATCTCCCAGAGGTCCAAGCCTTTTTGGGGACCGAAGCCTATCTTGCACATAAGAGGAAACGCTTTCGTAGGGAAAACCAAAATGTGGCTGAAAGCGGTGCGTTTCAACTTATAAATGAGGGTGTTCGGCAACGGTTCGAAACAGACTATGCGAAAACCGCCGCCCTTTACTATCGTGGGCAAATTCCTTTTGGTGAAATTCCCACTCGAATTCAGCGGGATTTGCCGAGGTTCTAGATCGCATCTCACCCCCCCCTCCATCCAAAACACCTGCCCCACCGAAAAGAACGGCAGCCGTGTCCCTGTCGGCATTAAGAACGCATGGCGCCTCGGAACTACCAACGGATCACACAATCCGTCCGTGATTACTAAAATCGGTCCATCGCGTGGAAAATCAGGAACGCTCGCGAGATAGTTGATTGCGGGCTGCAAGCGTGTTCCGCCTCGGCCCTTTACTTTAACTCGAGCTGCATGAACAACTCGTGGAGGTCGGTGTTGATGGGGACCTGCCTCCACTCTCGATCCTTTAGGGGCTCGGCTACCTTGCTCTGAAAGTTCCACTTCTCTTCGAGTAGGATCATGTGATCAACGAGATCCACATGCTTTCGTTTAAGCCAGAATAGCTCCCCACTTCTTCCGCCCGTGTGAAAAGCACCTTTCCATACTTGGCGCCAAGGGTGTCGCTTGCGGTCCGCCTCGCTGAGCAGCGTTTGGATCTGCTGATCGTTGAGGATCTCGGGCTGTTTCGAATCCTTGCGGCTGATTCCGGGGATTAGCCTTCTCATGATGCCCCATTTGAAGCATTTGTTGATGGCGATTTTCACGTTATAAACGCGAAAGTTTGAATACCCGATGCGTTGCATTTTCCTAAACGCGTCTTCGACATCAGCGGGTGTGATCTTGGCCGCTGGCAGCTTCATCCAAGCCCCTGTGAAATCAATTACGGATTGGATTTGGCTATGAGCGGTTGACCACTTGATTGGAGTCCTCAAGCCATCACTGGGAAGTCTGCTTTCTTCAAGCAGTGCTTTTTCCCATCGCTCGACAAGATCGGCCCAGGAAATACCTGCGCCTTCGCGCTCGGCTAATTCGCGCCGAGCCTCATCAGCTAGGCGAGCCTCAAGAACGCCGGATTCTCTTTTTTGTACTCTTAATTCACGGTTGGCGCGACTTCTTGCGCAGACGTCAATCTGGAAGAAGGTCTTACCATCCGTTACCCATGTTTTGATTGCCATGCTCTTGTCTCCTTCTTGTTGGAGAAAGAGCATTCATTAGGTCGAGATCCTTTTTCAAGGCATCCTGGAGCCTGGGTAGCGGCGACAGCCGAAGCGTTCCCTTTCGAGCGGTCCCGTAGTTTGCCCAGCCGGAGGCAAAATAGATGCTCTTGTGTGTGGCAACTCGTTCAAGTAGTGCGATATCGCTCAGGGCTTTCTTTTTTATTTCGGAATTCAGCAAACAGGAAAAATCATAGAAATGCCGCGAAATCCGTGATGGAAGTGATTTCTCTTCTGGGATGTGGGCATATTGATGCAGGATTGTGGCCTTTTCCCAAAAGGTTCGCTCGGCGTTGAGTACTCGAACTCTGACTTCCGGCTCAGTGACTTTGTCTTGGAGAGCCTCCTTGATGTAGCTCTGAACTCGATGCTCGCTCACCGGCCAGTGCTCGGATCTCGCGCCCATCTCAATTTTGACGAACTGCTGAATGTAGCCGCTCTGTTTAACGATCGCTGGATACGAAAATAGAAGAGTTTGGTTGTCCGGGTCGCCTTCATCGGGAGCCAGTTTCCATCCACTTGTTGTTCCAAGTTCTTTGGCGATGGAATCTCGCAACGATGCGAGTAACTTGCTCGTGACATACGTCGAGCAAGCATTGCCCAGGGCCTCGATCGCAGCTCGTTGTTTTTTCTTCGATGTGGCCCGCTCCGGAGCCTTCTCTTTGTCGAAACCAAGAAAGTCCTTCTCAATCGAAAGGTCAATGTCCTCGGAAAAACGTTCGATGATGCGGTAGACTTTTGAGAGGGAGGTGCCACCCTTAAATGTAAGATGGGATTTCAGTTCCGGTATGGAAAAAAGGCGATCGAGCGTCCAGACAAGCTCCCGTTGAAGTTCCACGCTGGATTCCGGATCTGAAGCCCAGAAGTTGATCGGTGAGGGGGGTGTCGCTATTAGGTTGTGGTAAAGAGATCGAATTCTTAGTCATCCTCGCCCGCTAAACCACGCTTCCGGCGGATCTTTGCCCAGTATCCCCGCTAAAAAGCTGAGGCCTTGAAACTTCTCAGGCTCATACCCGGTTGCGAGGTAGACCTTTTTGAATCCGAGCTCACAAATCTTTTTTGCAACCTCTTCTCCTTTGATGCCATC
>CAIRTR010000022.1 GCA_903881565.1 Oligoflexia bacterium
CAAATTCGCGTGGGCGCCTTTGATGGACCGCTTTGTTCCTCCTTTTTGGGGCAGACGTCGCAGCTGGGTTTTGCTCACGCAATTTGCACTCGTGCTTACGATTGCGTGTCTGGGTTTTTCTGATCCCGTGGGCCACGCTTTCATGACGGCGCTTCTTGCGGTCATCGTTTCATTTTTCAGTGCGAGTCAGGATATTGTTGTGGATGCCTATCGAACGGACCTGCTTGAGAAACAAGAGCAGGGTCCGGGTGCTGCGATTCACATCATGGGTTATCGGATTGCCATGCTTTTTTCGGGCGCCGTGGCTTTGATCCTGGCCGATCATCTCCCCTGGAAGCTGGTCTATTTTATCATGGCAGCCGCGATGGGGCTTGGGGTTTTGATGAGTTTCTTGGCCCCTGAACCGCAGGAGGCGCCCAATCCGCCCAAATCATTGGTGGAGGCCGTGGTTCTTCCCTTTGTCGAATTCTTCAAACGTCCAGGCGCCATAGAGATTTTGTTTTTTGTCGTGCTCTATAAGCTTGATGTGGTCATCGCGACCGCGCTGACGACCCCGTTCATGATGGAGCTTGGTTTTACCAAGACGGATATCGGTGCCGTGACCAAAGGCTTTGGTCTGGTTGCGACGATCTTGGGAACGCTTGCTGGCGGAGCCGTGATGGTGCGCTGGGGCTTGAAGCGCTCGCTTTGGGGGTTCGGAATTTTTCAAGCCGTATCCGGATTTTCATTCGCCGCTCTTGCGTCCCTGGGGCATCATTATCCGATGATGGTGTTTTCAATTGCCGCTGAAAACTTTTGTAGTGGGATGGGCACTGCGGCTTTTTCTGCCTTTTTGATGCGGCTTTGTGACAAGCGGTTTACGGCAACCCAGTATGCTTTACTCACGAGTCTCATGGCTTTGACTCGTATTATCGGCGGAGCGCCCACCGGGTTCTTGGCCAAAAGTGTGGGGTGGCCGCTCTATTTTGCGATCAGCGTCGCGGCTTCGGTGCCCGGTCTGCTCTTATTGACTCGGTATTCGAAGTGGGCAAATTCTCAACAGGCATTGCAGGAAAATTAAGATATGGCAAAAAAGAAACTCCTAAAAAGTGCGGAATTCAAACCCGGTCATGAAAGCCTGGGCCTTGAGAACTATCAGCATCCCGATCAGTTCGGTCGTTGGTTGGGCTATAAACTCATCACGATGGATCGCACCAAGTTTTCCGCAGAGGTGGAACTCAAGATTCGCGAAGATCATCTTTCCCCTGCGGGACGCGTGCATGGCGGCGTGATCTCGGCCTTCTTTGATTTTGGGTGTGGAGCGGCTGTATTTTCAACTCTGAGTCCCAGGGATTTTTGCTCGACCGTTGAATTAAAAGTGAACTACTTGCAGCCTTTGGATGTGGGCGACACCCTCAGAGCGCGCACGAAAGTGATCTTTCGGGGCAAGCGAGTTTGCGTCGTCCACGGGTTCATCTTCCGCAAAGGCGAAAAAAATCCAGTTTCAATGGCGACCGCAACATTCAATGTTGTACCGCAGAAGTAACGTAATTAAGTTGCTGCGGGCGGAGTGTCTGAGGATCCAGATGTTTCAGGCGCAGCGTTTGGGATTGCCGCGTCTGTCGGAGCGCTCCCCTTTGATGCAAGCTTGATCACATAGCCGTTGGACTTCACAGGTTCTTTTGGGGGACGCGCTTCGCGCGCTTCGCGCGCTTCGCGTGGCTCACGTGGAGGCCTTGGTTCACGAGGTGGCCGAGCTGCGCTCGCCTCGCGCGGAGGCCGTGCTTCGCCTGGCGTAATCGATGGACGAGCTTCACCGGATGGACGAATACTAATAGGGTTGGCTGAAACGCCATCACGTGGTGGTCTTCGGTCTCCACCTGGACGAGGTGCTCGCGAGTCACCGCCGCGACCTTCGCCTCTTTTGCCGCCTCGTTTGTCACCACGACCGTCGCCGCGACCGTCACGCCCGCGTGAATCGCGGTCATCATGCTGAGGCTTTTGGAGCGAAACATAAAATTCCGCGAGGTAACAATGCTCGCCTTTTTTCTGCACCGTCGAAGGAGCGGTTTCGCCCTCATTGAGTGAATAAACGACAACCCGCTTGAGATCGGTCACTTTCGTGCCCGCGACTTCAAGAGCTGCGAGAAGAAACGTCAGCTTATCACCTTCAAGCTTAAGCGCCTCACCCATCGCAGCCGGCAATTCTTCGGCAGTTTTTCCAGCGGCAAGGAGTTCCGCTTGCGTTTTTGAGGCAGTTTTCAAAGTGATGGCAGCAAATTCGGTGATTGTTTTCATAGGTTGAACTGGTCTTACCTCAAAACGCGCAAAAACAGCAAAAAAAAACGCCTGAAAGGGGAATCCCTCTCAGGCGCTTCAATTGATTCGTTTATGCCGAACGCTTAGAACAACTTCGCTACGACGGTCACGTTGACTGTCGTGTTAGCGAGCTTTGCGTCGGTTGGATAGATGTTCAGGAAAGGACTTACATTGAATGTATCCGTTACATCGATGCTGACGCCTGGTTCAAAGTCCATAGGATAGCCTTGAGAAATTGAAGCCAGTCCAAAGCCGCCACCCAGTTTATGAACAGGATATAGTTCATAGAGAGCGGTTAAAGCAACTTTGGGTGTTAGTTGATAGTTTACGTTTGGACCCCAGTAGCCCAAAAAGTCGGTTGAAGGCTTTCCAGAGGAGCCTACTGCGGCACCTTGAGGACCCATCACGTACTGACGAATGTAGCTGACGGAACCTACGGTCAAGCGCGTGCCTGGAATTTCATAGTTCATATTCTGCGTGGTTCTCCAGGCAAAATACTGATCTTTGTTGCGGGTGGAGCCGAGCAGTCCTGGATAAACGCGAAGGTCAGTTGCGAGATTGAAGGTTCCCGAGCTAATCAATTTTGAGTGACTCAACTTAACAGCAGGGTCAGAGAAGGTGTAGTCGCGCTGAAGGAAGGGTTGTAGAACCACTTCGCCGAAAACTCCGGCGGTGATTTCTGGTGTGATCTTATATCCTGCGCTCAGAACGGTATCGAGAGTCATGACGCTGTCATCAGGAGCGCGAAGGCTCGCGGGATTATCGACAGAAGGTCCACCTAGAATAATCACGGTGGTCGAAGTCGTCTTGCTGAGAATGTCAGAAGCGATTGATTGTGCCGAAGATGTCGACGTGTTGGTCTCAGCTGAAGCTGATAGGCTCATCACTGCAGACGCCAATAAAATTACTCCACCCAGTTTTTTCATTCTTAGTTCCCCCTAAAAGAGTTCGATTAATTGTTACCCTGGCCCCTGTAGCAAGTGGCTTGCCACGCAACAGTTCTGCCGTTTGCTGAGACGTTTGTCAATGACTGTACGCATTAAGTAGCTAAAAAAGTGCGGGTAATTCTGTACGCGATGCGTCAAGTATTCGCGCGGGGCTCAGGAGCTTCTTGGGGAAAATGGGTTTCCCCTTGTGGCCCTGGTGCCAAAAAAGGCCTGTGTTTTCTGGGAGCTGGCGGGGTTGTTTTGGGGCCTGGGGCCTGTAACGTTACGGGTTTGGGGGTGGTCGTGATAGATTTTGAGGCGGTAATGGACTTCAGAACTGCTCAGGTCTTGAAGTCGAATTCGGGATTGCCCCAGTCTCATGGGCTGCGATTAATCCGATTGATCCAGGGACAAAACGAGTTGTGACTAATGGAGCGATGGTTCTTTGGGATCCCAAACGGCATTTCGAGCGGTTGCTCGCAGCGCTTATCTCAAATACCGACTCATGACCCCGCTCCCGTGCGTTAGCAGGGCCGTATGAAGATTATGTGCCTGACAACGTAAGGTCAGGTTCTCCAGGGTATGCCGGCCGCCCAATGAAAAATCCTGGATATGATGAATCTCGAGGAGATGCCGAGAGCCGCAACGAAGCTGAGTTTCGCCGTTCACATAAGAGCAATTCCCTTGATCGCGTTTCCATACCGCGCGTCGCAGGGCTTGGGGAATATATCTGCTTTTCTCGTTTGACGGGTCAACTTCCGCCGGCGGAGTGGCGGGGATGGATTTATCCGCTTTACCTTTTGGCTTTTGCTCTGGATCGAGTCTTTTGAGCGCAAGCTTTGCGAGCATTGTAAACAGCTCCGCATACGAGGGATTCGGATTGCGATGAGAGAGCAGGGATTTGAGTTTCTCAAACATCTGCATGAGTTCCTCGTCGGCGGTAAATCGGATCTCGGTATGTGTGGCCGAAACCGCGCGTGAGCGATCCCGCTTCGGAGCTTCCGGAGCTAGGCTCGCTAAATGCACATCACACTCTCTTCGCGACTTGCCCATAACGTTGTTAAGAACCTCTTGCTTGTCGGCCGCCGAGCGGGGTTTTTCTTCCCTTTTAAAGAAGTGCTGAAGCGCACTTGCATTAGACAGGCTGAGTGTTCCATTCTTCAGTGCAGGCTCAACTTCGGGCAAGTCTTTAAGTAGGCGCATGGCCGAAATCCTTCGATCCGCACTGGCTTCGCAATAGCCAAGTCCTCGCCTAACGTAATCAAAAAGCGAGCTAAATCCCTGCTCGGCGTAAAGGCGGCGGCGCTCTACTTCCCGGAGGTGCCACAACAGTTCGGCCGTGAGTTCGCGCTCGCGGGAAACCAGAATGCGGGTTTGATTGAGAAGCTCAGAATTGGAAAGGGCAGTGAGATGATTCATGGAAGGTATCGTAACATTGAAAATTGGGCCCTCTAAAACGTGCGAGGATGGCCGGCAAACGTGCAGAAAAAGTGGGCGTCTTCGTCCCGCAGTGGGAAGGTGTGGCTGTCTGAGGTGGGGCAAGTGTGTGCGTTTATAGGCTGATTTATAGCTGTTTTTACCAATCGATAGGGAAGATTGAAAATATTCGTCAAGAAAAATCGGAGACCCATTGGTTTTTTTGGGAACCAATTTGGTCCAATCCACGCTAATCAGAGGCCCAATTTACCCAATGTCACGAGGGCGTCCAGGTCATTGATTCACTCTCGCTCTCGTGTTTCAGCCAATACCTTGAACCCTTCGGGTTGGCTTCACCCCCGCGTCACTGACACCTTTGACACCGCAAAAACCAAAACCGCCCCAGCTCCAATCTGAGTCGCACTCAAACTAAGCCCCAAGAAGAAATAATTTAACACCACCGCGAAAAGCGGAAACATGAGCTCGACCAATGAAGCGACACTGGCAGTGGCCCGTGAGAGTCCTGCATAATAAAACAGCATCGACAAAAGTCCCGGTACGAGTCCCATGTACAACAATGAGTTTCGCGTGGCCTCGTCGCTTAAACGCCCCCAAGGCTCGTTAAAAATCCCCGCGCCGCCTAAAACCAAGAGCGCCCCAACCGTCACTAATCCAAACCCAAACCGCCAAAACGTGACAAAATCAGGCGCATTCTTCATCAAAAACGCCTTGCCGATCACGGTTGCGCAGGCCCACAAAAAGGCAGCAACCAGCGCGTAAATCACGCCCTTCGAATGCAGATCAATTCGTTGATCCAGGAAACCGAGGTCAAAACTAGGAACGCTCAAAACGAACGCTGCCACGAGTGCGAGAATCCCCCAGCCGACAACGCGCCACCCGGGGCGCTCGCGCAGAAACGCTACGGCCAGAAGCAAAACAAAAAGGGGCTGAAGTTTTTGTAGTAAAATTGCAATTGTGGGATTGATGTAACGAAAACTGGCCGTAAACAAAACGGTGGCAAAGGCTGAGCCCCCGGCACCGATCATCGCGGCACCCAGCCACTCCTTTTTACCAAGGCTAAAAAGTCCCTTGCGGTACTTGAACAAAACCCAGGGCAACAAAACGCCGACCCCAATGAGGTGCTCAATAAATACAATAAAAGTCGGGTCCAGAGTCCTTAAAACCGGCACGCGCATCAGGGCGTCGGTTGCCCACATGAGAGCGGCCACTCCAATAAGGATCGGTCCTAGTATTTTTTCAATCACCACGCGCCCTCATTCTTTCCCACCATTTTGCAAAACTAATGCGCGCATGATCTGCCATTTTCTGTCGGCTTACGTCTTTAGGCAATCCCGTGACGTCGGGGAAAAATAAGGGATCCAACAAGCCAAAATGCATGCCTGAGGGTTGATAGTTTTTTTCCTCAGCCCCGGTGACGTGGCGAAGAAGCGCGCCGAGTGTGGTATCTGCCGGAGGGGCATCATGCGGCTGCTCTCGAATTCTTTGATAAATAAAGTGGGCGGCGAGCATTCCGCAGGCGGCGGATTCGAGATAGCCTTCAACGCCCGTGATTTGTCCGCCCAGGTAAACGGTGGGTTCCCCTTTAACTGAAAGATCAGGACGTAACACGCGTGGCCCGCATACATAGGTATTGCGATGAATCGAACCAAAGCGCAAGAACTCCGCATTGCGAAGCGCAGGAATGCGCCTAAACACTCGCGACTGCTCTCCATAAGTGAGCTTCGTTTGAAAACCCACGAGATTAAACGCAGTTTTCGAGCGATTTTCGGTTCGCAGCTGCAACACCGCGTGAGGCCTTTCGCCGGTGCGAGGATCGGCAAGGCCCACGGGTTTCATAGGGCCAAAACGCAAACTCTCTCGGCCCGTCTGTGCAATCGCCTCGATGGGCTGACAGCCGGCGTAGAATTTCTCTTTTTCAAAAGCGCGGGGGGGCACGCAGCGCGCGGTCAGAAGGGTGTCAATGAATTCCTCGTACTGCTCTTTGTTCATCGGGCAATTCAGGTACGCGGCTTCATCGCCCTTGTCGTAGCGATTGGCTGAAAATGAATAAAGCGGATCGACGCTCGAGGCTTCGACAATCGGGGCAATCGCATCGTAAAAATACAGATCCTCATTGCCGGTGATCTTCGCAAGCCATTCGGCCAATGCAGGCGAGGTGAGGGGACCCGTGGCAACCAGCGTGATCTTGTCGCGGCGGGGTTTACTCGCCTCTTCGTGAAAAAAAGAAATATTCGGGTGGGTATGCAGCGCTTGCGTGATTTTCTCCGAAAAAAGTTTTCGATCTACCGCGAGTGCATCGCCCGCAGGGACGGCGACGCTGGGCGCAGTCTTCAATACGAGCGATCCCATCTCGTTCATTTCCGTCTTGAGCATGCCGTGCGCTGAGTTTGGGTTGGTCGACTTAAATGAATTACTGCAAACCAATTCGGCGCAATCCCCGGTGGAGTGGGCAGGCGTCATGGTTTGAGGACGCATTTCGTGAATCGTGACGGTGATGCCGCGCTCTGCCAAGAAAAAGGCCGCTTCGCTTCCCGCAAGCCCAGCGCCAATGATGTGGACATCTTGAACCCCTGCTTCTGACATGCCGCTCCTTTATACCTTTTTCTGTTTATATTACCCGCCGTCCGTTTACACTTAAAGAATCTGTGACGCTTGTAACGGCAATTGAGTCCTATTTAGAATATCTTAAATCCCGGCGAGGCTACAGTCCACAAACTGTTCGCGCCTATACCCAGGACCTCGATCATTGGGCCAAGGGGCTAAAGGCGCAATATTCGATTGAAGACTTGGCGGCACTTCAAAAAGACCTCACGCCTGCTAAACTTCGGACCTACCTCTCAACACTTTACGATTCTCACAAACGGAGCTCAATTTGTCGAAAATTGTCTTCAATTCGCTCGTTTCTTCGTTACGCCCGAAAAGAGGGGTGGGTGAGCCAAGATGTTGGGGTCTTGGTGCCGACGCCCAAGAGTGAGCGCGAATTGCCCCGATTTTTCAAGATTGAAGAAATGAAAGAACTCATCGAAGCCCCGGATCTTTCCACCCGGCTGGGGAGACGGGACCGAGCCCTTTTCGAGGTCATTTATAGCTGTGGCCTCCGGGTCAGCGAGGCCGTCGGGCTGAATTGGAGCCAGGTCGACTTGAGTAAGGGATGGGTATTGGTCAGAGGGAAAGGCGATAAGGAGAGGATGGTTCCCTTGGGGAATCCTGCGATAGAAGCACTTCAAGCGCACCTTTTGGATCGCGATGAGTGGGGCGCCTCAAAGGGGTCGGATCCCGTTTTCGTAAATTACAAAGGGGGAAGGCTTTCGACACGAAGCGTGGGAAGAATCTTGAACCGCCATTTGGTGCGGATCGCCGCCTCAAAAAGTCTCTCGCCGCACGGTCTCAGACATAGCTTTGCCACCCACTTGCTGGCTGCAGGCGCCGATCTTCGTTCGATCCAAGAGATGCTAGGACATGCCAGGCTTTCCACGACACAGCGCTACACTCATGTCGATATTGGAGCGTTGATGGACGAATACCGTTGCAATCACCCCCTAAATAAAAAACAATAGGCACCCGAATGGATCGACTTGTAGATTTTCTCCTCAGTTTCTACGGACCTACCCCTTACCTCGTGGTTTTGGCGATTCTGCTGGCGTGCGGTTTCGGGCTTCCCTTGCCTGAGGATATTACGCTGTTTGCAGCAGGGCTTTTAACCTACTACGGTGTGACTAAAATCGGCCCCATGATCGCGATTTGTCTCTTAGGGGTTTTGCTCGGAGACACCATCGTTTTCTGGCTAGGCTATCACTATGGGAGAAAACTCACGAAGCGTTGGTTCTTTCACAAAATCCTGCCTGATGAGCGTTTGAACTATGTCAGCAAGCAACTCAATACTAAGGGCACTCGCTTGATTTTTGCTGCTCGGTTCATGCCGGGCCTTCGATCTCCTTTTTTCTTCTCGGCCGGCGCGCTTCACGTCCCTTTTCGCGTTTTTCTTTTTTACGATGGCTTGGCCGCACTCATTAGTGTTCCCACAATCATCGGAGCTGTGTATTATTTTGGAGATGAGCTTGATCGAGTCGTTCGAGTCATTCAAAGAGTCGAGCATGGACTCGCTTTCGGAGCTTTTGGTCTTCTCTTTGTCATGGTCGGAAAATGGTATTTGGGGCATCGTAAACTTAAACGGAAAGCACAAACCTCTTAATTGAATATGCACGCGGGAAACCTACTTAGCTCTTTGTTGATCGCCTTCAGTCTTTCTGCTGGGGTTCCACGCCACGTTTTTGCGCAAGATCCCGCCCCCAACGAGATCCAACAATGGTGCGAATCGCTCTCGAAGTCTTTTGTCGCCTTGAAATGGAAAATCAAACCCTGCGACGGCTTGGATTGGAAAGCCGCTGGGCATTCTGTTCAAGGCCGGCCCCTCGTCTATGCAGAGTTCGGAGATCCAAACTCGAAGAACACGACGTTGATTTTTTCCATGGCCCATGGAGATGAGATCACTCCTCTTTTCTTGGGCATCCAGCTCGCCCACTGGATGAAAGAAAACGCAAAGCGTTTTCCAAAAACCCACGTCATCATCGCCCCCTTAGTTAATCCCGATAGTTATTTGAGAAAACCTCGAACGCGGGTCAATGCCCATGGGGTGGATGTGAATCGTAACTTTCTTACCCGCGATTGGGATACGACCGCCATTCGCGCCTGGAAAACGAAGTTTCGATCTGATCCCCGACGATTCCCGGGTGAAAAACCGCGCTCAGAACCCGAGACGTATTTTCAAGAAGATCTGATTAAGAAATTTCAACCCCAGAAGTTACTCTCGGTGCATGCCCCTCTTAATTTTATCGACTATGACGGACCGACTCCGCTGTCCCTTGCGCGCTTTTCCAAAGAGTATGTTCATGAGTGCTTGATGCTTCGAAAGAAGCTCAAAGCGATCTCCTCAGGCTATTTTCCGGGCTCGTTGGGGAACTACGCGGGCCATGAACTGGGGATTCCAACGCTGACCCTGGAACTGCCCTCAGCTGATCCTAAAAAAGCTGAAGCTTATTGGAAGCGCTTCAGTACTGGGATTCGCACCATGATTGAATTTACGGTGCCTGACTTTGCATCGCGGAAACCGATTCCCACAAAGGGGTAACGATGGCTCTTCGCTGGTTGCCTTGGGGATTCTTCTTTTTCATCCTGTTTTTTGGCCTCTTTTTCGGCCTCACTGATGACGAAGCATACTATTGGGTCTTAGCCCAAACCCCTTCCTTGGGTTACGCCTATCACCCTCCGGCGGTAGCTTGGAGTATCGCGATTTCCCAGTTTTTCTTTGGCCCGATCTTCGGAGTCAACTCTGTATTTGTTGTCCGGCTGCCCGCTGCATTCTTTGCGGCTTCAAGTGTGGGCCTTGCTTTAGCCTGGTTAAAAAAGTCCGGTGCTTCGGTGTCCCGCTTTTCAGGTGCGGTGTTACTTGCCTTCCCAGGATTTTTTGCGCTCTCGTGGATGATGGTTCCGGACCTGCCACTCTTTTTCGGTTTCACTGCCGCCCTGTTCGGGACGTACAGCCTTTGTTATGATGAGCGCGTTTCTTTTCGGGGGAGCGTTGTGCTTTGGGTAGGTGTGGTGTTTCTCCTGCTTTCAAAATACTCAGGCTCACTCGCGGTCGCCTCTGCGTTTCTCAGTATCCTCCTGTTTGCGCCTCGATCTCGCTATAAGCTGGGTATGACTCTTGTTCTGTCCGCGAGCCTTATCGGGGTGGTTCCGATTCTTTATTGGAACGCTAACCACGAATGGTCTTCTATTCTTTATCAGATCCAGGAGCGCCACGCAGGAGCCGGGGTGTCTTGGATCAGGGGATTGCGCTTTTGGGGAGCCCAAACTATTTTGGCCGGAGCCCCCTTAGTCGGGTATTTTTTCTTCGCGTTAGCAAGGTCCGTGAAGAATCCAAGTCGGGTTGCGCTACCGCTCAGGTTTTTATGGGTCTGGATTCTTCCCGCGGCGATTGTGTTCTTGGTTCAACCGCTCTTTTCAGATTTCAAACCCCATTGGGCTTTTATTGTGTGGTGGCCAACGTTGCTCGCGTTTGCGTTTGACTCTGGTACTGCTAAAACAGGGTATCGGCGTCTGGCTCTTTTTCAAGTGGGACAAGCCGCAGCCGTTTCGGCTCTCATTTTTGTAAGTT
Source organism: Oligoflexia bacterium (assembly GCA_903881565.1). Classification (GTDB taxonomy): domain Bacteria; phylum Bdellovibrionota; class UBA1018; order UBA1018; family UBA1018; genus CAIRTR01. Next base: position 10,819 of record CAIRTR010000022.1, read on the forward strand.
GTCTTTTTCCTGTGGGAAGCCTGGCTCTTCAAGCTTTTTCAAAGAATCCAGATCCACGCATGGATGTCACCAATGATTTTTATGGATGGCCAAAGCTCGCTTCTTTTATGAGAGAAAAAGTCGAAGCTCCCTATCGTCAATGGCCGGTGCTCGCTTCACGCTATCAAACGGCATCGCAAGCTTCGTTTGCTCTTGAAGGCACGAGCGCGGTGAGTTGGATTCCAAGAGAGGCGCGGGCCCGGGATGAGTGGCGGCCCTTACTGGTTTCCGATGGCGTTGGCCCGGTTTGGCCTAAGTTGACCTCAGACGTACTCTATATTAGCGATAATCGTTACGATGCGCCGCCTGAGTTTCCCAATGCGAAGTGTGAAAAGTCTTGGAAACTAGAAGCAAACCGTTGGAACTATCCCGCAAAGCAAATCGACATCTGGAAGTGTCTGCTTCACTAATCTCGTACGAGCTGAATCAGATCATTGCGAATCCAGGCCTGATTCTTAGCTTTTTCTCCGGAGTCACTCCCGAACGAAATCTTAAACCAACGATTGTTCCAATCGATGACAGGATAAGTGGCTTCAGGATTTGCTACTCCAACTACCGGAAACTCCAATCCTGGTCCCGTATGCAGCTTTGCTGCAAGTCTGGCTCTGACCTTCATTCGCGCAGGCTCAATAGCACGAGCGAGTTCCGGAGCCCGTATCGGCTCGGGCGCGCTCAGCGCGTTCATGGGTTGCAGCGCAGGTTCCGCCGCAGCGACGCGAGTGGGTGCCATCGCATTTTGGTGGACTTGATCGGTGAGTGGTTTTGCTTCGGAGACTGGGGGCGCCACCGCTGCGATTGCCGGAGTCATGGGCGGCGCTTTGACTACCTCGTCGCTTTCCACAAATGAGACTGGAGCAGGCTTTGACAGTTCAACACGAGGTGCCTCTGTTTTTGCGGCTATTCTTGCGCGTTCATAAAGTGCTTCGCTCTTCCAGTAGATATAGATTCCTGATCCTGCAGCCATGAATCCCGCGATCCCAATTGCGGTGGGTAGAATGGCGCGAGTCCAATTGCGAGTGATGGCGCGCGGAGCGCGTGCAGGGGCGGATGTCAGTAGTTCCGAAAGATCTGGAAGAGGAGGTGGAAAGGTAGTTTTTCCATCAACGTGATTCATGATCCCTGCAGAACCCATGGGTCCCACATTTTTGGGAACCGTCTTGGTATTCACGTATTTTTCCAGCCGATCTGCGGCCTGTTGGCCTAAGACTGGATCTTCAGAAGGTTCGGGCAACAGGACATGTTCGCCGGGCGGCGCTTTGTCCACTTTGATGAGATTTACATCTGATTTTCTCACCAAGGCAAATCCCCCACATTTGTAACAACGTGAGAAGGACCAACCTGATCCGAGTTTTTCATCCGTTACCGCTAAGTTTGCACCACAATGAGGACAGCTCCATCGCATGACAAGGTTCCCCCAACTTCAAGTTTCTAGGGAATTGCAAATGCCGTCAATGGGCAGTAGTTGCCGGGCCATCCGGCATCGGAATCGCGTCCACTTTCGGCTCCAAAACGCGAACCACGACACGTCGGTTTTGAGCCATGGCTTCTTCACTTAATTCTCCACTCGGGAGCCGTGCATCAGCGATCGGATGGCTGTCCGCATAGCCAATAGCTGTGAGGTGAGAAGGGTCAAATCCCCGATCCAAGAAAAGGCGTAAAACTTTTGACGCTCTGGAGGCTGAAAGCTCCCAATTCGAAGGGTAGGGACCACTTACGACTGGGCGACTATCGGTGTGGCCCTCGACGACCACTTTGTACTTTTTCATTTCCATCTCTTGCCGGGAGGAAAGAGACTCGACGAGTTTCACCAAGACCGCGCGTCCCTCAGGCCGCATATCGGCGCCCATGCTATCGAAGAACACGCTGGATTTGAAAACAATAGTGACGCCAAAAGGGTCTGATTTTAAGATGGCCTGTTGGTCTGTGCCTTTTTGATCCAGCACCTGGGAGACAAATTTTGCTAACTCTCGGGTGGGGGATTTGAAATCTCCGCCAAATTGCTTGGCGACGGCTTCTCTCACCGGCTCAAATTGGGGAGCGTCGAGTTTGGACATGCTGAACATCATAATGAAGAATCCGCAAAGCAGGGTCATCATGTCAGCGTACGATACGAGCCAGTTAGATTCGTCGTCAGATGCACGAGGGGGGACGTCGCTACTTCGCCGGCGTTCAATCCGCTCTTCGCCTCCCTTTACCATCCTCAAGAATGATTTTGCGACTGACACTCGTTTCTCCTACTACGCTGCTTTTCGAACCACGCGGTCTTTGGGCAGCAAGAATGAATTCAAATTCTCTCTCATCGAAATCGGATTGACTTGCGATTTGAGCAACAAAGCCCCTTCAATAATCATTTTTCGCAACATGACTTCTTCATGAGTGCGCTCTGACAGGTTCTCAGCAATCGGAAGAAAAACCATGTTAGCCAAAGTGATCCCGTACAAGGTTCCGATCAAACCGATGGACATCGCAGGTCCGATGAGCTTTTGCGCTTCGGGTTGCCCCATCTGCTGCAAAACGCTGATCATCCCAAGGGTGGTGGCAAGAAGTCCAAAGGCAGGAGGGAAGCGCCCGATGGTTCGGAACATGTTTGCTTCTTTCATGAAGACCGCTTCGACGGTCTTGAGACGTTGCTCGAGCGCGTTTCGGATTTCGGCTTCCGTGAGCACGCCGGCAGAGACAAGTCCTACCGCTTCTTTGAGAAATTCGTTACGAATACTGGGCAAGGCCTCACCCAGGCCCGTCACGCCAGAGCTTGCTTTTTTGTTGAGCTCCAAAAGTTGAGTAATGACGCCTTGGTAATCAGCCTTATAATGACCCAAGACACGAAGGATGAAGACTTTAATCAGGGAGACCACTTTTCCAAACGGAAAACTGATGCTGGCCGCGGCCGCTGTTCCTCCGAAAACGATCAAAAAACCGTGTAGATCCAAAAATGTGGTGAAACCAGGCCCCGAACTACTGAGTGCGTAGTATAAGATGGAAGCTCCGAAGCCGAGTCCAAAAAGGGATGAGAAATTCATGTTAGGATGCCTCCTTCTTGAGCGCGGTCTTCCAGAGTTGGTATTGGCTGATCACGTAGTTTTCATCCAATTCACGAAGCCGATGGACGAGGGTTTCAACGCAACTTTCGTAGAACTTGCTCTTGGAGTTTGGGTTTTTTGACAAAAACTGGTGAAAGGCCTCTTTTGTGATCGAAAATAACTGGCAATCGGAAAGCGCTCTGACGGTTGCAGAGCGCGGATATTCGTCGACTAGGGACATCTCCCCGAAAAAGTTTCCCGTCCGCAACTGCCCAACATCATAATCCACACCGGTGAGCTTGTTTCGTTTGTAGACGCCGACCATTCCGTCTAAAATCAGATAGAGACCCCAGGTCGTTTCTCCTTCAATCACGATATTGGTGTAGGCTTCGCATCCCATGGCCTCGCCATGCTGAATGAGGCTCGTGAGTTCCTGATCACTGAAAACTTTTAGAAGTTTTATTCCCTTTAAAACCGAAACCGAGGGCTTAACTTTTGCGGGGATGGAATGGGCTACGTTCATGCAGCCTTCTTTCCGGAGTTTGCCGCGTTGCCCGAATTCGGGCCCGCTTCGACAAACCCTGCGCCTGCTTTTCCTTCCGAGAACAGGCGATCATTAGTCTCAACCAGATTGACGAGTCCATCACTTGCCATCATCTTCATCCGGTTAAGAATCTTGCGCTCAACTCCTTGATAGTTTTCGCGACTAATGGTTCCCAATCCCGCCAGTTCCTCTTCAAGCTCCCAGACGAGTTCCTTAGGAGATTTGGAGAACACGGCATTGCGGATTTCGGCCGTGGCACCCTTTAAGAAGATAAGTAACTCGTCATGCTTTAGGTTAAGGACCACTTCAAGCAACTGACTATCCCGCAGGAATCTGAGCGTCTCGATGCTGACGAGCTTGCTCTTGACGGTTCTCGCGCTCTCGGGGCTAGCCAGCTCAAGATTCCTAATCACTGTACGCTGCATAGCTGCGCTGGTTCTTTCCAAGAGCCCCACCAGGACTTCAGAGCCAGGTAAAGCTTCGGTGTTAAGGCGAGGATTATCGCGACGCTTGCGTTTTAAGGCGCTAGCAGCATTGAAGATAAAGTCTTTTGGCAGGTAATCAATGCGCGAGAGTTCAGTGAGCAGCTTCATGCGCGTATTGTCGTCAAGCTGGGCATAGACTGCCGCTCTCTTTTGAGGATCACATTGAGTGAGAACGATGGCCTTCAACGTATCCGACTCGCCACGCATCATTTCGATGATTTGCGGGCCGTCCATTTCGGTTAGGAAATCAAACACGGTCGAAGAGCGATTGCCCAAGACCATAAGTTTTCCGGCCAAGGTCCGGTTATGAAGTTTTCGTAAGAGATCAAGCTTCTCGTCATCGGTGATGTCAATAGTATTTTTAGAATAGTACTCCATCAGGCCGATGACATCGGATTGAAGACTCGGGTCCCGAACCATGTCCATGACAATGCCTTCACCGAAGATGTGAATATATTCGGCCGTTGTCTCGATGCCCTCTTCAGTTAGAATGCGAGTGAAGACCTGTTTGGCCACTTTGGGCTGTTGAGCAAAAATCGAAGTCAGCTCTTCAACGAGGCGCTCAATCTCATAACGTTTTGAAAGCGCAGGGACGCGAATCTCTTCGCGAGATGGCGTATTCTCTGGGGGGCGGTACGTTGAAGGAGCATTGGATGAAATAGGGTCTGCGGCAAGACTCTGAATGACTCGGTGAACGGAGTTTCCAGAGGGCGAAGTGCCGCGGGGTCTGATGCCCGCAACCGCTAAGAACAACAGGAGTGAGATGACGGAGCAGGCAAAGATCAGTCCGAAGACTTTCATTTGCTTGAATTCTTCTTTTAGGGCATCGCCATTTTCCACGCGTTCGATGATTTCGGTGCGTTTGATGGTTTCTGATCTTTCGTTCTTTTCGTTGTTGTTGAGATTGCTGTTACTACTGTTGGTTGTGGCGTTTGTATTTCCAGTTGTTGCTGATGTGGAGTTCGTTGCAGTGCTGCCAGTTGTGGTCGTGCTCCCGTTTGTCGCAGTAGTCGAGTTGCTATCTGATGTTGCTGTCCCGCCCAACTGACCTTTACCTCTCGCTTTCGAAATGGCTGCCTTATCGGGCCGTGGAAATTTTATGGGCATCGCCGTGAGCGCGACGTTCTTCAGATAGTTGGTTTTGAGCTTTGCGAGGCCCAGAATATTTGCGCGCTCATCAGCCGGCAGTTCTTCGTCCAGGATTAGAGTCGCTGAGATTTCCTTTACTTTCAAGGCCACGGACCCGTCCTGTATGAATTCGCTTGCGGATCCAAACTGGGCCTCTTCTGCGTTCACCGCTTCGGCTTTGAGGTTGAAGTCGCCCAGGAGACAGTTTTCAGGGCAGAATTGCTGAAAGATCTCTTGAATCGTGCCCTTGAATTGTTTGCTTACGCGCTCCCGGAGGTCTGAGATTTTGGCATCTGATCCAAAGGGTTGTGGGAACGGAGCGACTTGAACATCAAGCTTCGCAGGAAAGTCTAGGGTGTCCAAATACTGCTGTATCAAATCGACAAGGCGACTGCGCGAAACGGGTCCAACTCGATCATCGACGAGAATCTTTACTCGCGCCGAGGAGGCGGCAAGCGAAATTGCACTCGAGGGTGCTAAGTCATCAAATCCTGGCGCAAGTTCCTCGGGAGTTGCAATATCCACAGTGGCAGTTACTGAGAGCAATTTGCATTCGTCTCGGCAATATTTTACGAGGATAGGTTCGAGAAGGTTTCGAATTTGATTTTCGGCCGTGGTGCGTGTGATCTCCATGGAGTTGAATTTACTGGGGCCGGCGAAGGCAGCGGATGCCAGCGTGAGGGTTCCGATTGCCATGAGTGTAAAGAGGGTTTTGAGTTTGATCATTTTACCCCCGCCGGTGCTCGTGCTTGACGCCGTTCAATAAAGTTTTTAAGTGACCGATTGCCGGGATCAAACCGCAAAGCTTGATTCCAAGACTTAAGGGCGAGCTCCCCTTTTCCAATGCGATCCAGAAGTGTCCCGCGCATGGTGTAGAGTTTTGGATCGGTCTGATAGAGCCGTAGAAGTTCATCCAGTTCCAGGAGAGCGGCTTCAATTCGACCATATTTATAGAGCTGCTTGATATGGTCAATCGCCGCGAGATAACTGTTCTCTCTGACGGGCACTCCCGTGTCTGAAGGAACAAGTCCCATACTTTGTTCGACTTCTCTTCTCTTGCCTTCGTCTTCTTGAAGGTTGTTGGGTAGCGCTTGGGTGAGTTCCCGGTCGCTGAAGCTTGGGGCTCGAGATTTGAAACTTTCGTCAATGAGGCCGTCGGTTGACATGTCCGGCATAGTGGCCGTCGAGGGACTGATGGATGACGAAAAGGCAGGGCTTCTGCCATCCTTGAATGCAGGGTTTACTGGGATGACGAGATCCGACATGTCTTGCCGATTGTTCGGAAGCTCAAGCTCTACGGAGCGATCCCCCTTTTTTGTTCGAAAAATGATGTTTTGATGGGTGTCGGCCTGAGGGCCCGCGTAATATTCGCCAAAGGGATTCTCAATGGGTGTCGAGGGTTGCTTTTTGCCACTGTCCAACGCAAAGACGGAGCGAAACGTGCTGCACGAAGCCCCGCTCATTCCTGCTGCGATGATCAATGTTGCAATCCCCAAGTTCCTTTTCACTTCTTCCTCCTCTAAAAAAGATATCCAATCCCTAAACCGTATTCGACCCCTTTGACCGAAGACCCTGTTGCGCTCGGAATAAACACGGTCGACTCGGGCCGGTAACCCACATTCGCGGACACCGCAAAATGCTTGCCGAGACGCCATTCAAAGCCGCCGCGGCCTACTCCGCCTAAGAAGCCGGAGGTGTAGGTTCCCCCCATGCCTATAAAAATATTGCTGCGTACCTTATTGAAGTTCTCCTCATCGCCTATGAAGTTCCAGGAGTGCATGAAAAGGAGTGTGACATTAATTCCGCTCCACAAATTGGCCGTCCCCGCCGTTGCGGAGTTCACCAGCGTGGTGGCGTCCTTTATATAGTCGAACTCAAAGCCCACTTCCTTTTTGCGATTATCGTAGCGCTCCATCATTCTAAGTCCCCCACCGAGACACCCCGTTGTTTTCGAAACATTGGGTTCGAAGAGGTAATAAAGGGTGAGTCGATATTGGACGCCCGGGACATATTCAGTAAACTTGCGCGCATCATCGACTTGCGAATAATCCACACCCCTTCTAAATGCAGAAGCGCGTGAGGTTTCTGAATTGTAACTTCTGGACCAAACGATGGAGCCTGATTCAGGCTCGGACACATACATCGAAAGTATCAGGCCGTTAGGTTGATACGAAAACACGATATCAAGAAAATTTTGAATTCCGGAAAGTTTGGCAATACGCGCGAGTTCAGTCGGATTTGTTTCAGGTGACGAAAACTTGAGCTGGTCCCCTTCTACAGTGGTGCGCTTGGCGCGGCAAGGGAGACATTGAATCATACGGGTTTTCAGATTCTTCATGATCTTTTCGGTCACGAGCAATTCGAGGTGCGGCTTAAAGGACGCGGGAATATTCTCGCTCATCCCCACGTTTCGAATGGAGAGGTCCCGCATGCCTGAGACGTTGCCGTTTTTGAGATCATATTCAAAGTCTGACATGAGATCGTCTAATACCTCGTAGAAGTTACGCTCAGGTGGCTTATCGGCCGCACGCACGGGTTGCATGAGGGAGCTCAGTCCGACTAGGATCATGAGAGATAAACCAACAGCATTCTTTGTTCTCCTGTATCTATTCATAGGGTGAGAGCCCGAGGCTCCTTCCTCAGTAGGCTCATCGGAATTTACTGAATCCGCTTGAGCTTATTTGCTAAGTATTTTCCCCTTCACTTTTTAAAGGGATTCTCCGATCCATCCTTATGGAGCTGGAAACACTTGATCCACAGATGGCAGTGAGGGGTGTCGCGATTTTGACGGCGATTCCAATCGTATTGTTCGCGCTTTGGGCGGAGTACTTTGAGCGTTATATGGAACAGCTTATAAAGGATGAGCCCGACTTTGATAAAGCTCACGAACTTCAGCGGGTTCGCTTGACGGGCTTTTGCGTTTTGATTTTTCAGTTTCTCCTTTTTCTGGGAACAGGCGAGGTTCGCAACGCCTACCCAATTACCGCTAATCTCTTGTTTCTTGCGGCGGTTTTGGGGCAGGGCTGGATTCAGGCGCGGCTTGAAAAGCGCTTTGGACCTCAAGCTGAGCAACGGCCTACCTTAGCGTTTGGAGTCGCGACGAGAGTTTTCATGGGGGCAGCGTTCGGCGCCGTGATTTACCTGGGTGTCATGTTATTGTCGGTTCGTGTCTTCTTGAGTTTGGCTTTGGCTTTTCAAGCGGGCCGTGGGGTCACGTCGTTTCTGGTGATCGTCGGGGGCATCTTAGGAATCAGTGGCGGGCTCTTCGTGAATTTTGCGCTCGCGCCCTTTTTCCTTCGGAAGACCTTGCCCTTGAAGGCTCCTGCAGGTGAAGGCGATGAAGATCGCGTTTCCAAGACTGTCGAATCCGTCTTTGCGAAAGCGCAAATTACGGCTCCTGAGCTTCGCATCTTGGATCTCAACCGTATGGACAATGCAATGGCCCTCATTGCTGGGTTTTCCTGGGGCCGTGGGATTTTCAAACCTCTTTTACTTGTTTCCAAAACGCTTCTGGGCATTTTAAATGCGGATGAGCTGCGGGCGGTAATTGATCATGAAGCTGCGCATATTGCCCTTCGGCATTTGAGGCGCAGACTCCTCTATTCGGTTGCATTAATTTTGGGTCTGGCCTTTGCTTCGATTGCGACCAACCTTCTCGTGTTTCTGGTCACGCGTTCAGGATCGTCCTTTTTATGGGGCGGCCTCATTGCGATGGGTTCGTTCTTTGTCTGTTTTCGTTTGTTAGGCAAGAAGAACCTGCAATATGAGCAGGAAGCGGATTGCTACGCGGTGGAGAAGTTGGGTGCAAACCCTGCGGATCTCATCCAGGCGCTCCGAAAACTTGATTTGCTAAACTTCCAAGGTCGTAACATCAAGATCTTGGGGAAACTTCAACTCAGCGCCAAGCTGCATCCCAATACGGATGCGCGCATTGCAGAGCTTGAGAAGCGTTTCGGCGCTTCGATTCAGACAGCTGCGCAACAAGACAAAGCAGCGTAATTCAAAAAATCACGGGTTGTGTGGCTTGGCTCTTCAGCCTGTTATTAAGGCGTTGGTGAAGGCTGCGCAACTGGTATTGCCACAGGTGTTGGGCTTGCGGCAGTTTCCGGTGTTGGCACTGGCGAGGCTTCAGGTTCAATCAGCGCTTCGGTTGAATTAGGGGGTGGAACGTCAAGCCCCAAGATTCCCTCGGGTGCTGCGGGTGGTGCCACAGGTGGTGCTGCTGAGGCGACTGGGTTCGGCATAGGAAGCACCGGAGTAGAAGACGGCGTCACGCTTGCAGGTTGTCTGCCCCCAAGGCCGTAGCGATCCAAGACCGTGCGCGAGGGGCGCTCTTCTTTTGGAAATCCATTCGGTGTGGTGACTTCAACGAGTTCAGCCGTCACAGGTGCAGAGATTTCCACACGCTTGAAGAACACGGACTCGCTAATCCGACGATAATATCGGATGGTCCATCGGTAATAGCGAGAGTCTTTGTACTCTGCCATAAAAGCTTTTGAGATTGGGACGAGAAACAGATAGGCATCCAGAACCTTTTTCTGACGTTCGTCGATGAATGATTTTGGGCTCACGATGGTGTCTTCGACTTCTAAAAGCTTGGAGAAGAAGCACCAATGAGTTCGTACAGGATCTTGCTTGATGATTTCACGTGCGCCCACTTCGCGCTCTTCCACGCTCACACTCAGGGTGCGAAGCTTCATAAAGTCTGCATCGCAGTCCTTGAGAGAATCCGGGGTCGGCGCATCTTTTTCTAGGAAGATAGCGCGCAGATCTCCCAAGTCATAACCTGCGGGATGTGCAACTTTAAGGTAGGGGGGCAAAAACGGTGCAGGCGGAGCCAAAGGCGTCAGTTCGGTGGTGGTGCAACCGCCCACTCCGAAAAGCCAACACGCCAAAAGACTGGTTAAGAACACGCTATGCTTCATGAGTCTCCTAAGACCTTAGGTCCCCTCATTATCTTCTCGGCAAAAATCGCCTAGTTCATGAGCGAAAAATTTGGCATTCAGAATTCATCAATGAATGCCGATAGGTGGGGTATGTCGGCGGGTGATCGTCTGAAGCAATTGAGCAGGGTTTTTAGGACGGATCAAGAGGTACTCGATTTCGCCTTGAATGAGTTCAAGTCAGAGCGGGCGATCTTTGTTCAGGAAGTCGTGGATGTTGAGGGCGGCTTTGCGTTTGGGGAGAGACACTGTTTTCAGCAAGAAATCGATATGAGTCGATGGCTTCGAAAATTACCTAGAAATAATATGTATATTGTAGTTGCCTTGAATATTCATGGGTGGAAACTCACTTATCGTGGGAAAAAGTTCGTCGTATCTTACGATAGTATTGATACCAAGCCAAAGGTTACTTTTTTCAAGCAATTTGATCAAATGCCAATTGGAAAGATCGATGAGCATCGCCTTCGCGAATCAGTTGCTGAATTGGTGCGTATACTTAAGAGCGCATGAGTTTCTGAAATTCACTGGTCGTAAGTTCTTTGATTATTTGTCCTGCTCTTTCAGGAGTCGCTTTTGCCGCTTTCCAATCAATCAGGCGAAGAACGTGTTCGATAAATAGGTAAATTCGGTCATGAAACTCGCTATCCATAGCACCCCATTCTCCCGTGTGAGCATCTTCTTCTGCGAGATAAATGTAAGACTTAGTTCGTCGATCTCGAGCAATTAGATGCGAGGTCATGTTTCCGGATCTATTTGCGTTTTCGATAATGTCAAACTCGACGTCAATGGTAGGTCTCTTAAGTTGAGGATTGTCGCTCCTGACTTTGATGTAGAGACAATCTGTAAGATTATGGGCTTGGGTAGGGAGGTTGTGCATGGGCAAACGCCGATGCGAAGGGTGGGCCAAAGGAGTGAGAGATGTGGTGACCATTCAATGAGCTAAAGAATGTGAATTATCGGGTGTTTCCAGCCGTTCCTGGATTGTCGTGGCTTATCAATAAAGTTTAACTCATACCGAAAACCGGTCAATGCGATTCGTTTCCAGACCCCCTCTGCTCCCTGGCGTGTGACATCCGAACACACCAACCCCGCTGCAAGGAACTCATCTCTCAATCGAGGGCGAGCTTGGCTTCTACGAGTCGGGCGAAATTCACTCGTTCACTCTCAAGGATACGGGCACGGCGTATCAACTCAAGACAACTTGTGGTGCCACACAATCGTTCAAGGGGCCAATGACTCTTGAGGTCGATCGCAAGGGGTTGGTCATCGTGAAGTAAGCCAGCGCTGGGATCGCGCAGGTCCTCGCAATAATTTAATTATTTTGATTTGAGGAAACCGTCAAAAATGCCGATAGGTGAAGCATGTCAGAGGACCAGACACAGGCCATACGAACGGTTTTCAAGACGGACCAAGAGGTCCTCGAAACAGCCTTGAGCGAATTCAAAACGGAGCGCGGCGTCTTCGTCCAAGAAGTCGTGGAGGTTGACCTAGGGTTTGCCTATGGCGAGAGACGTTTTTTCCAACGGCATGCTGATATGACTCGATGGCTTTGGAAGGTACCTGGGAATTGGAAATATATTGCAGTCGTCATGAGCGATTTAGAACAAAAGCTCACCTATCGTGGGAAGACTTTTGTCGTATCTTATGAACAGATCGATACAACTCAAAATGTGACGTTTTATAAGAGTTTTTCCAAAATCCCGACTGAAAAAATCGATGAAAAACTCCTGCGCGAAGCAGTCGCTGAATTGATAGAGGCACTCAAGGCTTCTTGAGCTTTTTGAACTCCGTTGTCGCGATTTCCAGGACAAGGCGACCCTTTTCTTCGAGACTTAGATTCCCGTTCTCCTCCTGAAAAAGCTCCAAAAGATGACGAATAAACAGGTATATTCGTCCATAAAACTCACTTTCTTTGGCGATCCATTCACCGGAGTTTGGTTCGGATTCTGCGGGGTAAATATATGATTTTGTCCTGTGATCACGGGCGATAAGATGCATTGTCATATTTCCAGAACTGTTCTCGACCTCGATGAGGTCAAATTCTACTTCAACAGTGGGTCTTTTGAGTTGAGGGTTATCGCTGCGGACTTTGGTGTAAAGGCAGCCGATTAGATTCTGGGTCTGTGTGGGGAGGTCGTGCATGGGTATGCGCCGATGCGAAGCCTGAGCCAGTAGTGCGAAAACTGCTCTGATATGAAAAGCCACCTAATTGCCTAGCTTCTATCGAGAATTTCGCACTCGGTATCCATATGCGAATCCAACCCGCAGATCCGAAAACCCGACACCCCGCCCGGAACTCAAACCCCTACTGCTTCACCCGCTCCGTCCCCGGAGGCGCCACAAACACAAAAAGCCCGTCATCGATGGGCTTGCCAAGTTCAATGTCAGTCAGCGTAATCACCGAGCTGTTGCCGCCTACGTGATTAAGGGTCACTTCGGTAATTAATTTCTTCTCAGGATCAATGTGAATCCCGGCCTGCGCGACCGTTCCTGCACTGCCTTTTTTTGGAGTGAGGATGAAATCTGTCGGCGTCTTCTCACGAATTCCCATGGCATTGGTCCCTTGGGCCATCGAAAATGCCCCAGAAAGAAGGGCGTTCAGGAGGCGCGATTGAAACTGCTGAGACTTTGTTTCGATGAGTTGCCCGTGCTCCGTTTCGTCAAACGCGGGAGGAGGTGTGTAGAACCAAAAAGTGCGACCATCGCTGACCAACAGATTTTGATCGGGCTTCAAGGTTTCCCAGCGTACTTTTCCCGGAAGCTTAAACAAGATCACGCCGGAGCTTGTCTTTGTGCGCTTGAGTGCCGCCATCTCGTTGACCTGAGTGAATTTGGCCATCAGAGTCGCGGCTTGCTTGTACTTGGCTTCAACTTCTTGAAGGATTTTTGGGAGTTCCTTGGCCTTTGGCGCCTGTAACGTTACAGGTGATGGCTTCGCCGAAGGTTCCGCCGCTGGCTTTGGCGCCGCGCACGCTAGCCCGCCACCAAAAGCCAAACTAACAAGCGCGCCGATCCCGAAAACTCTAGTGCAATTCAATAGACACCATCTTGGAAACGCCGGGCTCTTCCATCGTCACCCCATAGAGCGTGTCGTTGAGCTCCATGGTTTTCTTGTTATGGGTGATGACAATGAACTGACTCTTCACGCACATTTCGCGCAAGAGAGCGTTGAATTTACCAATGTTGGCATCATCAAGCGGCGCATCGACTTCGTCCAGAATACAGAAGGGTGATGGCTTGACCATGAAGATTGCGAAAATCAGGCAAATCGCGGTCAGCGCTTTTTCGCCCCCGGAGAGCAGACCGATGTTCACGATCTTTTTGCCAGGAGGTTGAGCGAGAATGTCTACGCCGGCTTCCAGGATGTCGGTCGAGCCTTCAGGGTACACCAGTGAAATCTCTGCCTTGCCGCCGCCAAAAATAATCGGAAACAGCTTTGCGAACCGATCCGAGATCGACGCAAATGCCTTTTGGAAACGCTCTTCAGATGTCTTATTGATGTGATCAATAGCGTCTTGGAGGTTCACCAAAGATTGTTCAAGATCCGACTTCTCCGTGAGTAAATAATCGTAGCGCTTCTTGGTCTCCTCGTACTCTTCGATTGCCGAAGTGTTCACTTCGCCTAAGCGACGAAGGCGTTCGCGTAGTCTATCCACTTCTTCGTATAAGGCTTTTTCGTCGTCTTCGGTCATCTCGTGCGTGACAACGGTGCCCGTCATCTCCTCTTGAATCGGAGTCGGGACGGGTTCATCGACGCAGCCGGGTTGATATTTCTGCTCGAGATCTTGAACCAGATGACCCAAATCTGAAGACAGCTTCTCAGACTCGATCGCGAGATTAGTCGCAGTGCTCTGCCGATCATCGCCGTCATGATGAAGTTCTTTGATCTTCGCCATTCCTTCTTTAACTCGGCGATTGACGACTTCCATGCGGTCGCGAATCTCAGCAAGACTCTGTTTTTCAATGCCGAGTTGAGCGGTGAGTTCTATGATCTTAGCTTCAATGCCTGATTCGCCGCCCGAGAACTGATCACGCTCGCCGCGCGCTCGCTCCAAGGTGCGATCGATCTCGCGCATGCGGCGTTCACGATCCGAAATCAAAGCCCGACTGGACTCCAGTTCGCGTCTCAAGCTCTGTACGCGCTCGCGCAAGGAGGCTTCTCGGACGCGGATTTCGCCAAGTCCTGAATCACTCTCGTGAAGGCGCTCTTCACTCGCAGTTACGGTCTCTTCGTGGCCTGCAATCGTGGCTTCGAGATCTTTGCGAGAGGCTATGATTTCGGAAACCTTGGCTTGCATCTCTTTTTGCTGGTGAGAAGCGTCGGCCGCCATTGTTTCGCAATTCGCTTTTTTGGAGGTCACGGACTGAATTTCACGCACCAAATCCGCAAGAGCTCGCTTCATCTGCTGAGCGTCGCGCTCGAGTGTCGCCTTTTGGATGTTGGCTTCTTGCAACGCTTCGTCCGTCGAACGAAGTTCTTCGTTCAAGCTCACAATCTCTTCGCGGGCTTGCTCGAGAACGTTTTCGGCGTTTTCGTAGACAGCGTCCGCGGCAGTCGCTTGTTCTTTAAAATCCGCTATCGCGCGTTTGCGGCGCATGATCGTGGCCGCTTCGCCATCTTCTTGGCCTGAAACGACTTCGCGGCGAAGGATCCAGCCATCGCCGATCCATTCCATCGCGCTGCCGTCGACGCCGACAAAGGACCAACCTGAGACGCCACCGGCTTCAGCGGTGAGGGCTTTGGCTTGTTCTGGGCTCAGTGCTTTGACGACCGCAACGCAGCTCAAAGCGCGAGCGGCAACTGAGGTCAGAGAATCCGAGAAACCCTTACGAATTGAAACGTAGTCTTCGAGGGCTCCGACAATTTCGCAACCGGCATTAGCTAGCGTCGCAGACACTTTTTTGAAATCAGCGGAGGTTGCTTTCCCAGGTGCCGAGATCCGAATCGCGACTGCGCCTTTGGCATCTTTTTGGGTGGATTGAAGGGCTTCCCAGGCAAGGCCTGAATCGCTGGAAATCAGACTCTCAATCCGAGTGCCGAGCCAGCCTTCGACGGCGGCTTCAAAATCACGAGTGACATCCAAGATGTCCGCCAGGGCCAGCACTTGGTCTGCGTTTCCGCGTCCCTTTGCCCAATCCAGAACCGCACGAGGTGCGTCGCCAAAACCTTCGTGAGAAGCATCGAGTTCTTCTAAACTCTGCAAGCGGGAGCGAATCCCGGTGAGCTTCTTCATCGCGTCTTCGCGTTCACGCTCTTTTTGCTTCAAGGCGCGTTCAGCGTCGTCGATGTGTGAACGATTCGCCGCTTTTTGCGTGCGCAATTCTTCGCACTTTTCAATCTGTTCGCCCGTCTGCTCTTCGATGCGAACGGAGTTCGTTTGCATCTCTTCTTGGCGCTGATCCAAGCCTTCGGCTTGCTCAGTGAGTTGGGCTAGTTGTGTGGTTGACGATTCAAAGCGGCTCTGGCAGGCAGCTGCACGCGAGGTGAGATCGGTGGAGTCCGAAATCCCCTGCATGAGTTGTTGGCGCTTAGTTTCAAGCTGTCGGCGAGCGACGTCGACTTCGCTACGAAGGCCGCGAACGGTTTCATCCAGAGCGCGGGTCGATGCAGAGACTACCGAGAGTTCTTCGTCTTCGTCGGCCACTTGTGTTTCGCGAACGGAGACACGCTCTTTTTCATCTTCGATGGATTGCGTAAGCTGGGTCTTCTCAGTGGTCAGAGAATCCAATTGAGCGTGAAGGTCACTTTGACGGCTTTTGGAGAGTTCGAGTGCACTTCGCTCATGAGTCAGGTCATCGGAGTAGCGTTGAATGATGGTTTGAATCTCTTCAGCCGCCTTGCTGTCAGTGAGACTTTGCACTTGGTCGACCGAAATATTATTTTCCGTCGTCTGAATCTCTGCGCGTAGGCCTGCGAGTTCGTGTTCAAGCTTTTGTCTTTGGTCTTGAAGGGTGCTTAAGCGGTTGCGAAAAACGGCAGCTTTTCTGCGACCCCAATCGATTTCTTTTTCAAAGAGTTCTTCTTTGAATTTTTTGTGCTGTCTGGCTTTTTGCGCCTGGCGCTCCAAAGAGCCCAAGTTGCGTTCGATCTCTTGCAGGATATCGGTCAACCGAGCCAGGTTGAGTTGGGTGGCTTCCATCTTGCGCAGGGATTCTTTTTTGCGAGCTTTGTATTTAGCGATCCCGGCAGCGTCTTCGATGAGCAGGCGGCGCTCTTCGGGTTTCGAATTCACGATGCGGCCGATTTGTCCTTGTTCGACAACAGAGTAGCCTTTGGCGCCCACGCCGGTATCCATGAACAATTCTTGGATGTCTTTGAGGCGGGCGGGCAGGCCGTTGATGAAATACTCGCCTTCGCCGCCGCGATAGAGACGGCGAGTGACAGAGATTTCTTTTGTTTTGAGTTTAAGAGGTGTGTCTGTAGCGGTCGCGCCGGAGGGAGAAAGTGCAGAGTCTGCCCCATCAATCTCCATGACTAAGGTCGCTTCGGCCATGCCGAGGGGGTTATAGCGGGAGCTGCCGTTGAAGATCAGGTCTTCGCTGCAGGAGCCGCGCATATGCTTATATGATTGCTCTCCCATGACCCAAAAGAAGCTATCCACGATATTGGATTTGCCGCACCCGTTGGGGCCAACAATCCCTGTAATTCCGTGGTCGAAATGGAGCACAGTTTTATCTTTAAATGACTTAAAGCCTTGTATTTCTAATCGCTTAACGCGCATCTGAAAACACTCCCCTCAGAGCAATTTTGCTGATTTTGCGTTACTCTAACAGCCGCTTTTAAAAAGGCAAGGGGGGTCAGAAATATAGTTGGTGAAATGGTGTTCGCACAAATAATCAAGGCCCGCAGGATACGCCCTGCAGGCCTTGATGAACTCTCGTTCAGAACGACTCGAGGTCGTTCATAATAGCGCCTCCACATTCGAGACCAAGCTACGGGTTTCGGCCCGGGAATGCTCGCAGAAGCGGGCGAACCCTACGGATAGACTTGGAAATTCGTGTTCGAAGGCGTAGATAAAATATTAAATTTTTAGTGATTTATGCTGCTGCAGTTGGCCCCGGCCAGGGTCAATTCAGCAGTACGCAAGCACCGCAGAGCTCCTGCGATTCCGCTCACGCTAGGCGATGCGTGGGGGACCCGTCTCAGGGAATTCAAGAACTGCGCGGGCGTAGAACGGAGAGCTTTCAACTTGTGCGAGCTCCATTTTCATTTGTTTCGTATCCTCCGATAAATATTAGACTATATTAGTCAGGTTTAATTATCAAGAACAAAGTGAAACTATTTTAATATAGTAATAAATTCATAACATTAAGACAAAAATGGTTGAGCCCCGCCCTTATAATGATTAGGGTGAAATCATGAAACGCGTACTTTGTGACAAACTTCCTGAGCCCCATGGTCGAACTGAGCTGTCCGCCTCCGAGTCCTTGCACCTAATCCAGGTATTAAGGATGAAAAATGGTGACGAGGTTGAGGCGCTCGATGGTCAGGGCGGTGTCGCCCATGTTTACTTGGAGATTGCGAAGGACCGCGCGTTCATTCGCTTAAAGGTTAAGGAGCAAACGCCTGCGGAAACTTCTTCCGATTCGCGCGCCCATGCGCTCCCCATTCGGCTCGAAGCCGCGATCCTAAAAGGAGACGCGATGGAGTGGTTGGTGGAGAAGGCGGTGGAGTTGGGGGTGGAGGAATTAATTCCCGTCATCACCGACCACACTGTGGTGCAGGTCCAGAAAAAAGGGGCCAGTGCGTTTCAGGAGCGTTGGCAAAAAATTGCGGATCAGTCTTTGAAACAATGCGGGCGCTTGGTGAAGCTTCGAATCGCGGAGCCGATTGCCCTTGAAAAACTTTTGGCCGAAGTACGGCCTCGCACGGAGTTCCCGCGCCTGTGGGCGGACGAAGGGGCGTTGGGTACTGCGCCGTTTTTGGAGGACGTTTTAGTGGCGGCCTCAGGCGGGATTCAAGGGGTCTCGATCTTGATTGGTCCTGAAGGCGGCTGGAGTTCCAAAGAGCAAGAGATGATGTATCGCGAAGAGGAGCTTCTCAAAGGCGCGATGCAGGCCGTGAGTTTAGGGCCGTGGATTTTGCGTGGCGAAACCGCGGGGCTTTTTGCGGTTTCAGTGGCGGGGGCGAAGTTTCGGGCGAAGGAAGAGTGAGGGGCAGGTTGTGGGTGGAATGATGGGCATAATGTTTCGGGAATCTAAGGTATAAAGATCAAAGAGAGGACTCTCTCGAGAATTCGGCTTCCAATTTTCCCCAAACGGGAAGCTCGAGGCGCCAAGGGGGTGGGGTTGAGGCCACCAGCTTCCCTCTTCGGGAAGGACGTCAAATATTTGCAGCCTCTTCTAGCCGAGGCCCATCGAGAAAAATAAATTCGTTATCCTGCGGCCATTCAGCTTCACCGATGGCTCGATATCCCCTGAGCCATAACGAGTTTTCGAAATTCCGAATATAAAAGCCAGTGGGATAGTTGTCATCCTTCTCTGGCTGAGCTGAAGCAAGGGTCAGATAAGGGCCCTCGGGTTGGTCCAAATATTCTAGTCTCAAAAATGCACTCAGATAAAGAGGGCAGGCTCGCAATCTCATGCTTGAGGCCCTGTTGAGGATCTCCTGGAATGAGCAGGGACTGCTTAAGTTCAAGTGAGACAACTTTACTTTCACGAGCTTTACTCTTTCAGTTGGGTGGTCAGGGGAAAATAAACGATGTTCGAAGAGAATGTGGGCGTATTTATTAAATTGAATTCCCGCATCGACAAGTCGTTGGAGCAAGGGTTCTTTTGCTAGCCCACCGATGGAAATTTCTTTAAAGGTCTGAGGTTGGTTCATAAATAGTGATCTATTGCCCTTAATTGTTTCATTCGATCAGGGCAAAAGATCATTGTGATTTTCACTCAGCCAATTCAATACCCTTGTCCTCAATTGCTTTGTGAACAAAATAAGTTCTTCAACCTCGTCTTCCGAAACAACGCCAACGAAATCATATTCTGCATGATTTCTGTTGGTCCTGCAGGAATCCAAATAGTCTGCGTCTTTTCGTGCTTCATCTCCTAGTATTGCTGGCATTGCCTCGATTGTATTGAAGTGAGCGCCAGTTCCGGATGTGCGAAACCCTGATGCGTAAAGAAGAATGGTACAGAGTTTAAGGGAAGCGTTATAAGCGGAAACAAATCGCGCGTCTGCAGAGCTGCCTACAACCGAAGCATCGCGTGCATCCCGCTCTACGATAGCAATAAGATTGCTGATCTCTTTTTGCGTCGTCTTATGAGGCCGAAGGCGTTTCTCAGTCGCCCATTTTTTCAAGCTCATCGTCCGATCCTATCAGAACCATCTTTTTAGATTCAATAACGGAAGTTATAAAATGGTCCTTAGTTTTTAGTCTGCGATGGAATTCCTTACTGGAGTAGACATGGGGATTGATGACTCGGTGGCACTTTCTAGAAATGGGCCCGGTCAAACCCGATAGCTCTCGAAGCCCAATGTCACCGACCACCATTAAGTCAATATCACTCTCGGCTCGTTCTTCTTTTCGTGCAATTGAACCAAAAATGAAAGCCAATCGAACATTGTCATGAGAGAGCGCCTTCTTCAGCTGCGTTACCCAGCCGGCAGTCTTAAGTACGATCTGGCAAAGTTCGAAGTAAAGAGGATGTTCTTGGTTGGCACTAAAATACCGCCGATTACCATCTCTTCGTGCTTTGATAAGATCCAGATTCAGGAGATTCGAAATCTCTTGCTGTACAGCCCGGATCACTAGACCTGTATCTCTTTCTATTTCGCGTAAATAACGTTCTCTATTTTCTCCATCAAAGAGAAGTCTTAGGATCGCTGCGCGACTTCGTGAAGCAAGTAGGCCCTCTAGTGCGTCCATGTATATTTATATTATACAATTGTATACACAGAGTATACAATGTAATTGTCGACTGAGAGGTGGATTGTCTATTGCTAATGAATCTGAATTGTTAGCTGGCGTTTTCGGTGCATTCATTTCCCATCAATTCCGAAAACTGGCTAATAGGCGAGGAGATAACGCTGTTGTCGATATTGTTTTCAAGGATCTCAAGCTTCACCGCGTCGTCGCCAACATCCAATCCAAGAATCGCCGATCGATCATGCTCATCCGCGCTTTTGGATTTCGGAAAGAAGGATTCTGCAAACGCGCCCACAAGCATAAGGATCAATGGGACGATCTCCTGCTCTATGCCTTGACGTACGAGGAAATTGGATTCAGGGGGTATCGATCTTGATCGTTCCCGCTGAATCGCCTAAACTGTCCTACTGCTCAACACAATAGAGGGAGTACCCGGTCTCACAACCGCCACCAGCGTATTTGAGTGAGGTGCTATCAACCGCATTACCTTTCCCCAGTGTTCCCAAGTTACCAAAAGTGTTGTCGGTCCAGTTAGTGCAGTTATCAGTATCGGCTGTCCAATCTGCTTTCATTCCGGTCCACGCTGACGCATATACCATTCCCCCAGCCACATCGAAGGGGCTAGAAAGGCTGAAAGCAAAAATGGATGAACTTGTGGTCGTTCCAATGGCAGTTGTCCCATCCGATTCGACATAAGCAGTGTTGGGCGCCAGAACCCAATCCAATACGGGCGATGCAGTTCTCACAGAAGAGACGATCATGGCCTTGAAGGTACATACTTTATGGGCTGCCGGGAGATGGCTTTTTACGAAGTCCGTGTCGCAAATATTGTCGGCCGCCGCAATTGCTGCAGCCGCAGTCCCGCCTAGATTGCCTTGATGTGCAAGTTGCGATGCAAAAATAACCTTATTTGCGTTCGCAGAGCAATCAACAACACTCGGAGAGGGTGAAGCACTTGGCGTTGTCGATGGCTCCGTAGTGGGTGAATCACTCGGAGTCGTCGATGGCTCCGTAGTCGGTGAATCACTCGGAGTTGCTGATGGCTCTGTTGTCGGTGAATTCGATGCCGTCGGACTTGGGCTATATCCGCCCGTTCGAGCACAACCTGATACCCCAGTCATATTATACAGGATAAAGACGATGAAAATTCCCGCTGTGGTTAACCTAACATTAGGAGCAGAGTGTCTCGTTTTAGCAAGCTGAAGTTTAGTTGTTTCTTTTGACATGATACTATCCTCGCTACGAAATTGTAGAGTTAATTTTTAAAGTGAATATCCTACCGAAACCCCGTAGGTCCGGAGAGAGATCGCATTTGCAGATAGATCAAGGTCGCTGGCCCCTATGCTTTGTGATTTGAATGAAAGTGATCCGTAATGAAGGCCCAAAAAGTAGTGGGGGGCAAGTTCATAACGAAACTCGGCGCGATAGCCAGTCCCCTTCTTGAAGGCGGATGCGCTAGCGGAGGCGGTTGCGGCCCCTAAGCTGAATTGGGAAAGTAGATCATAGGAGCCAAGAAGTTGAATGCGCCCGTATTGCACGCCACCACCAACCCCAAGCACATAACAGGAACCATAAATATTGGTTCCTCCAATTGCAGCGGGATCTGTGATTTGTCTCATGAGTTCAAATTGTCCGTTACCACCGAGTAAGATTCTAAATGACGAACCAACAGGCAGTCGGTATCCGAGCCAACTCACTAAGCCGTAATTAAGCATCGAACTCGATTGGACGTAAGCTTGGTCAGCGCTCTTGATAGAGCCATAGTCTGTCTTGAGTGCGAAATCGAATGCGACCTCCGCACGAGCTTGGGGAATCGTCGAAAATGAGAATGCTACAAGGATAGTGGATAGTATTAAGTATATGCGCCGAGACTTCATGTCATTAGTGCTCCTTTCCAAAGCGTATAGGCACTCCCGATGTTTAAATATTTCAATTATCGCAAGTTCTCGTTCTGTAAATCCGAACGTGTTTTTGAGTGCGTCATTTTGGGTATTAATGGCTTTAATTACTGCTAAAATCCTTTTAATTGCTAGCTCCATCACTCGTTTGGTTTTGATAAAGTTGTGAAATATTGTCAAAAAATGATAACCCCACTCAATCATTCAATTTGGGGGCTTTTTGTGAATTTAAGTCAGCTGGAAATCATTCATGCATTAGTTGAAACGGGAAGCCTGCGGGGTGCTGCTGCGCTCGTCAAGAAAAGTCAGTCGGCGTTGAGCGTCTCGATCAAAAATCTTGAGAATGAACTTGGCGTCAAGATTATGGACCGGTCTGAGTACAGAGCTAAATTGACTGCTGATGGAGAGGTTTTGTTTCGGCAGTTTTCCGTGATCCTACGTGCTACTGGAACCTTGAAAAGATTGAGCTCGGAACTTCACAATAAAAAATCAGAGCGAAAACTGACGATAGCGATTGATCCCCTGCTACCGCCCGAATATCTAAAAGCGATCTCAAGTGAAGCTCGTAAAGTTTCTTCGACCACTACGCTGCTTTTCAGATACGGACTTTTAACAACGGTTGCAGACGATCTTGCTGAAGGGCGAATATCGTTAGCCATCGCTCCTGATAAATTTATCACCCCCTTATTTGAGGCGCTACCAATAGTTCGCACCTCACTTGTGAGCGTTGTTTCCGAGAAGGTGTTTCAAGAGTTCAATAAAAATGAGGATCTCGTTTTGTCGCAGATGCCGCAGGTCTTGGTTTATACGGAAACCATGGATCAGCGTAACAAACTGCAGGTCGCTGCCATAGAATGTCACCAGATAAAGGGACCGCAAATTTTGGTATCTGATCATTCCATCAAAGTGGCGCTGATCAAGAGCGGCCAAGGCTGGGGCAGGGTCAGTATCAAAGACATAAAAACGTCAAAAGACGCGAAACTGGTTAAATTGAAATC
This sequence comes from Oligoflexia bacterium, assembly GCA_903881565.1. GTDB lineage: Bacteria > Bdellovibrionota > UBA1018 > UBA1018 > UBA1018 > CAIRTR01. Next base: position 33,740 of record CAIRTR010000022.1, read on the forward strand.
CGTTCCTGAAGGTGTGATTGATTTAGATCTTCGACTCATGCGCAAAATAGATCGCCCACTGGGACCTGTGGCACGAGCGATTTGGCGACACTTCGAAGAACAAATTCCTTCGAATCTTGTAGCGGAATAATCCTCTCTTTCGTGTGGTTGCGTCCACCACAGTCCACCAATTCTTACTTGACTTTGTGGTAATGGGGTATTACAGTATTACCATGAAGTCGTCGAAATCAAAACTGACCTCAAAGTACCAAACCACGATTCCTCAGGAAGTAAGAGAGCTCCTTCTCTTGAAAAAGGGAGATGAGGTCATTTTCGAAATTGAAAACGGCCAAGTAGTCCTGCGCAAAGCGACCGCACTGGATCTGGAGTATCTGTCCTCAGTAGCGTCAACGCTCTCTGAATGGAACAGTGAGAACGACGAAGAAGCCTATAAAGATCTCTGAAAAAACCTATGAAAAGATCTTTGACGAAGTTTTCAGTAGTGACTGTGCCTTTTCCTTTTACTGATCGGGCCAAAGCCAAGCATCGACCAGCCCTGGTGTTGTCGGCGGAAGGGAAATTTAACAACGTCATCGGCCATAGTGTCATGGCCATGATCACGAGCGCAAAGAACAGCGCATGGCCCCTTGATGTTGAGATAAAGGATTTGAAACAAGCAGGATTGCCTTCGCCGTCGATGGTGAGAATGAAACTATTTACCATCGATCATCGCCTCGTGCTCTCGACCTTGGGCCACCTAGCTGATAGCGACGTTGCAAGGGTCCAAGTTGCGATCAATCAGTTACTTGGCGAGGCCCATCAAGAAAAATGAATTCGTTCTCCGGCTGAGCCGAAGCAACGGTCAAATAGGGGCACTCGGGTTGGTCCAAATATTCTAGTCTCAAAAATGCACCCAGATAAAGAGGGCAGGCTTGCAATCCCAAACTCGAGGCTCGATTGAGGATATCCTGGAATGAGCAGGGACTGCTCAAGTTCAAGTGAGACAAATTCACTCTCACGAGCTTTACTTTTTCAATCGGGCGGTCAGGGGAAAATAAGCGATGTTCGAAGAGGATGTGGGCGTACTTATTAAACTGAATGCCTGCATCGGCAAGTCGTTGGAGCAAGGGTTCTTTTGCTCAGGCACGACTTGCCAAACCAGGCAGAGTGGATGGAACCACCCCCTTTCCTGCGAAGAAAGGAGGTGATCCTGATGAGCTATAATAGACAGTCCTATTATAGGTATCGGATCGCGCTAGAGAAACTTAAGCAGAAAGAACTGCAAAAAACCTGGATTTTCGTCATCTTAGCTAGGGTTTTGGGTACAGCGTTAACCCAGGGACGCTCATGACGAGAAACTGCTTGGTTTGGTTTTCATACGTTTTGTCCGATTACCGGGTGTTTCTCAGTCGCCCATGACTGAAGTTATAAAATGGTCCTTAGTTTTTAGTCTGCGGTGGAACTCCTTACTGGCTTCGCTCAAGCGCCGAGATTTCACGAAACGTTTCGTCGTACTTTTCTCGCAGGACTCTATTCTGCTCTAGCAAATACAAAAGCAACTCTCGGCTATCGCTCGTGCCGGGCTGAAACGAATGCCCCAAGATCCGCTTGGCCTGCGAAACATTTACCACCATGTGAGCGATTTCAGGATTCCAGATAATCACTCTTTGGTCTTGAACAACACTGTAGGCGTTGTCGATTAACTGCCGATAGAGGGCTTCTTCGGCCTGTAAATATCGTCTTCCCTGGTTTTCTTTGAAGCTTGCCGCACTGAGGGCTTGCCTGAATTCGGACGTGTCTTTGATCTTCTTCTTTGCGATGGCCAGCAGATGGCGAACTTGTTTATACCGAGCCAAGGTCTCGTGATTGATGAACTGGTTTTTGTAGATTCCATGCAGGTCAGTAAAACTTGCGGGGAGCTTGAAAAAACTGATTTCAACAGGGCGGGACTCGCCATTCTTTAGCGGGACACCTGCAACATCCTTTTGAACGCCGCGCTTGACCCACTCATGCACACTTTCATGTGTATGAGTCGGACTCAACAATCCCTTCTCAATATCCTGCCACGCGAGCGCGAATCTTTTATTGGTGGAATCAAAGTAAGCCGCCGCGCTTGAGCCCAAAAGTCTTGTATCCAAAACGAGATCGCTCCCATCGCGTTTAGCGGCGAGCGCGCGCCGGCCAATAGCGGAGCCTTTGTCTGCGGCAAAATAAATCAGACACTGCGGAATCGATGAAAGGCATTCCACCTTCTCAATCTTAACCCCCTCGTGTTCGAAATGCTCCTTCGCGGCTTGCGCGATGGCTTCTGGATTATCTTGAAGCGTCTTGAGGGCCAGCGCCAAACAGTCCGTCGCGTGTGCAAATGGTGATTGCAGCAACGTCAGCAACAGCGTTGCCGAGAGCAGGACAGAGGGGTGCATTCGAGACGAGAACATCTTATAAACCCATCGGTATAAGCGCGGGGATTTGTGAGCGAGATCAGTTCGGTCAAAAAGTTGACAGCCCTATCGTACGGTCACGCTCGAGCAGTACAGCTGAAAATATGTGAAGGCTGCTTCGTTGTTATCGACGCGAAAGCGCAGCTTCAAGCCGCTTGCGACTTCGCTGTCTCCGCATTCGAGAAGAGTTTTGCTATCGTTATCTTGAACAGGTGTCAGCAGCAGTTCGGAAAACCCAAGTTGGCGGTTAGAGATTTCAAATAGTTTTTTTGTGGTATCAATCTTTGAGGTGCCGCACTGAATTCGAAAGTTCTTGGAGTACTGATCATCTAGCCGTATTGATGGGTGAGAACTCCTGCGGCATAAGCTCCGGTCGTGCTGGTAGGATGGATCACGACCCCGGCTTTTGCTTTTCCTTCAGCAATTATTCCTACGTATTTCAAGTCGAGTAAGAGGCGAATCTTGTTATTTTGTTTTTTTATTCATGATTTCATGTAGTTGTTTGTTTGTCCGTTCGCGGGTGCACTCAAGACCTCATCGCCCGTCTAGTGAGTGACCGGATGGGCCGCTCGCATTTCCACTCTATTCCACTAATTAACGAATGAACTTCGACCCCCTTCACAAAAACCCATGACGCATCAAGCATCAAAAAGTGCTCGGACCCCCATTCGTTTCCGTGCTAAACCCCTCGCATGCGTGGCGTATGGACAGCTCTTGTAACCCCATTTTCTACTACTAACGAACTCGATCTGAAGGCTTATCGAAAGATCATCGAAGACCAGATCGAAGCCAAAGTGACCGGAATCATTCCTTGCGGCACCACCGGCGAATCCCCCACCCTCACCCAAGACGAAAAAAAGACTCTCATTCAAACCGCTCTTGAGCTTACCAAAGGCACCGCTGTCAAAGTCGTCGCGGGTACCGGTAGCAACAACACTCAAACCACTGTGGAATTTTCAAAATGGGCCTCTGACCAAGGTGTCGCAGGCGTGCTGGTGGTCACTCCTTATTATAACAAGCCCAGCCAGGCGGGACTCGAAGCGCACTTTCGCGCAGTTGCTGATGCGGTCAAATGCGAAGTCATCCTTTATAATGTCCCCGGGCGCGCCGGCGTGAGCCTCGCGGCCACCACCATTGCTAAACTCTGCGATCATCCTCGCATTACGACAGTCAAAGAAGCTTCCGGCAATCTCACGTTCATCAGCGAGATTTTCGATATGCTCTCTCTCGTGGGGAGAAAATCGGACATTCTCTCGGGCGACGACGCTTCCTATCTGCCGATTCTCTCTGTGGGTGGCGTGGGCGTGATCTCCGTTTCAAGCAACCTGTTTCCTCGTGCGATGGTCGCGCTCCAGAACGCTTTTGAAAAAGGAAAGCTCGACGAAGCCCGAGCCATTCACCAAAAATACTACCCACTTTTCCGGGACCTTTTTGTGGAATCCAATCCAGTCCCCATCAAGTACGCCATGGCCGAGGCAGGGTTCTGTCTGGATCACGTCAGGGCGCCCCTCTCTTCGCTCGGCGATGACAGCCGCCGCAAACTCGTCGAGAGTCTGAAGCGTTGCGGGGTTTCGCGCGGAGTGCGTCTGTGATCAAGCTTGGACTTTTAGGCGCCACCGGGAGAATGGGCCAGAAGGTCGAAGGCCTGATAGAGAAATCCTATTCGGATCGGGTTACGCTTGCGCCTCTTTTGAAGTGTGAGGTTGTTATAGATTTCGCATCGCCCCAGGGTGTCCTTGCGCTCGTTAAGCAAATGGGGTCGGATCCCTTTCCGGTCTTCGTTATTGGCAGCACTGGTTGGACCCCTGAACAACAGCTCGAACTTGAACCCTTGTTTGAAAAAACGCTGGTTGTCCAATCCTCAAATTTTTCCTTAGGCGTGCTGGCGTTTCAACGGATCCTCCGGGATGCAGCGCCACTTTTAAGTCGGCTGGGATATGAGCCGTCCATTGTCGAAACTCACCATGTTCATAAAAAGGATGCGCCGAGCGGGACGGCGATTTCGCTTCAAAAAATCCTGAACCCCGCTGCGCCTGGCGCGATCGCTACGCAGAGCATAAGAGAAGGCGAAGTCATTGGTGATCACTTGATTACCTTTCAAGGCCTCGAAGATCGAATTCAAATGGGACATTTCGCGCAAGACCGAGCGATATTCGCGCGCGGCGCCATTGAAGTGGGGATGTGGCTTTTCCAAAAAAGAGTCGACGGACCTCGGGCAAAAGGTCGGGTTTTTATCGAAGAGTTTCTATAACACTTTAGTTTTGCTGCGAAAGAGTGAGGCTCTTACAGCCCTCAATCCATTCGGATGCATTTTGAGCTTTTCGAAGACTTATTGCCAGATTCTCGGCAATAATAGCGGCGGCTGTGTTCCTGGTTTTGAGGTAATTCGCCGCCCCTTCGTATGCCCTTGAAAAAAGCCAGAATCTGTATCGGCCGAAGATCATGCCGTTTGATGGTAGCGGTTGAAGTTTGGATACTGTTGCACAAAGCTCAAGAGCGCGATTTAGGGTGTTCTTGTTGAAATCCTCTTTTACGCCATTTCCCGTTACAAAGACTAGTCCCTCAAGTCTCGCTCTTCTCTTAGTTTTACTTTGCATGTCGGAGACGTTCAACAACATAGGATTGATAGCCGCGACCTCCAAGCCATTGGAGATTGCTGTGGCAACATAGTCTTCGATAGGCGCAGCACTATTCTTTAGTGCTGCCAAACGAGGCTCTAAACTGGGTAAAATCTTTTTTACGTACCATGGTGCTTCCGTCATTCGTGCTACTGGAAAACGAATATCTCCGTTGCGAGTTTTGAGACCGTAGAAAGTGTCGTCATCTGTTGAGCCTATATAAACTGAATTGGGTGGCACCGAGATAGCAAGTCCCTCTCGAAGGACCTCTAAAGTTGTATCCCGAGAAGCGTTAGCTTGGTCTTTTCCTGAAAAAAACCACAATACAATAAGAGTCACGGCCACCGCTGTTTTAAAATAGTGCCCCCAAAGGGAAGGTGGTGTCTCTTCTAATAATCGGTTCAAGCCGATCCCAAACAGGATCGTCAAGGAAAGCAATAGGGTCCCCGAAAACCGTTCTAGGTATGCCGGAGTTAAGAAGGATGGGGAAAGGTTGGAAACCAATAAAAAAATTGTCGAAAAAAGCAGAGTCAAGATAATGCTTTTTTCGAAAACCGAGGCTTTGCTAACTTGCTTCAAGATGTGAAATAGACCAAGAAGCGGAAAAATTAGCGTCGCACTCCAGGTATCGAGCAGCTGCGTTCCTGTTACGGTGAGTGCATTCTGTGAAAGCCCATTTGGAACTGCGCCCAGAGAAAAAATACCAAATTCAGCACGTGTGATGTGAGAAATTAGAGCTGAAATCGAATCGAGTTGTCCCCAGTTTGGCCAGCCAGCTTGGCTGTTTAGTAAGTGGAGTGATAGGTACCCAAGTGAAGTGATAGTTCCAACTATGGTGGCCGAAAGTACTGTGTTCTTGAGCACGCTTAAGAATGAGTGACTACGAGTGAAGAGTTGTGAAACAAGATATGGAGAAGTGATAAGACAAATGGGGTGCTGAATTGTCGCAAGTCCAAAAAGGATGGAGGCGGTAGTGATTCTTTTCCTCCCTTGCGTATCGTCTATTTTAGCGAAGTTCGTTCTCGAGCATTTCCATTGCAAGAGGGCCATCAAAAGGTAGGACAAAGCAAAGACTTCTGGTTGAACGCCAAGGTACCAAATGGGGGGGAAAAAGGCGTAAGCAAAACTTGCGCAACAAATGGAGATTGCCTTTAGTCTCATTTGTCTCATCGTTTCTGCAAGGGCGATCACAGTTCCAGAATGAGCCAATAATGAAAGGAGTGATAATCTCCATGCGGGGGTGCCAATATAGAGTTTTTGAAACATTAGATTTATCCAGGCCTGTAAGGGAAATCCTGGTGGGTGAGGTACTCCGCCGCTTTGAGATAGTAAAACAAATTCAGCGCCGTCCCCACTTTGGGCTACCGTTGCGAGCATATTCAAAGAAAGTAGAAATACAGTGAGTCCGCAGAAGAGAGAGATCGCCGCAGATCCATGTTTGCAAGAGAAAATTGCCCTAAAGCATTTTTGCATCTTGGTTCTTTAGTTTTGTCAAAAAAAGAAGGTATACAGGTTCCAAGTTTTCAAAATAGTCGTTTGAATTCTGAAAGCTGGAAGCAAAGGAAATTGATATATTCGTCCACTCTTTAATAATCGGCCCAAGCTGCTGCTCAAGAATTTCTTCATTCACTTCAATCTGGATTCTCGCATTGCTGATGGCTGCGTTTGTTTCGTGTGCAAGTTCCAAAAAAAAATGAAGAAGCCTGCTGTGCTCCTTCTCGTTCCGAGGGAGAATGCTGATTTCTCTTTGTCTATATTCAATTAGGGTTTGTTCGGATTTATCAAAATACTCTGGATGACCCTGACAGCTTGAGAATGTGATGCAATGAAGATCATTAACGATGCAAATAACGAGGTCCTTAATTTTTGTTTCAATCGAGTCAAAAAAGTTAGGATGATGTTTTGTAAAAAGCGTTGCCTCCGCACAGCTTGCTTTTCCCAAAACATTGATATTGCCTAAATGACTCTCTCTTAGATTTGAAGCACTATTGTTAGAATGAGGTTCGATAGGCGGCTTGTCCCACTCTTTGATAAATTCCGCTAAATCTTTACCTTTGATTCGATTGATGAGCATTTTTAGGTCTTTCTCGTTCTGCGGTTTTGACAAACATTCATAATATAAGTTTAATTTACGGATGGGGATTGATCAATGGGGTTTGATTTGAGCTTCTAGTGTGGTGTCAAGGAGATGACGGCCGGCCGAATTGGACGCGTGGTGAAGCGACAACGCTGACTGGGATTGTGGTCATTCTTGACACATTGTTTTTCTATATTAGTCATGAGATTATGTTGAAATAGTGAGTTGCGGGTGGTGGTGGCAGCCCTGTTTAGCCGCTAATGGATTCAAAAGAAACAAAGAGGGGAACTAAATTTTTATGAAAAAAAACTATTCGAAAGTTGCGGGTGGGGTGTTTGTTTTGTCAGTTCTTGCGACTGCAGCACCATTGCTGGTCGAGGGAAAAATTAGTGCAGCTTTGGCTAAGCTAGGAGTCAAAGAGGCTATCGCGGCACAGCCAGGACAGATCCCAGCTGCCAGTAAGAAGGCCATCGTGGATCCGGATCGAGGAAGTAAGGGCACTGGGAAGTTGGCTCCGGTTGCTGACACAGATCTTGGAACAACCCATATTCGCGTTAAGGCTGGCAAGGTGGACAAGTTGGCTCCGGTTGCTGACACAGATCTTGGAACGACCCACATTCGCGTTAAGGGTGGTATGGTGGACAAGTTGGCTCCGATTGCTGACGGCGATCTTGGAACAACCCACATTCGCGTTAAGGGCAAGGAAGACAAACAAGGTTTAGTTGAGAAGGTAATGCTTAAGGGAGTTAGTGGAAAAGCTGTATCAAAATAATTTGTTCAGTTCCGGTTTTTTTGATTCCCCCCTGAATGACTTAGATGGCATTCGGGGGGTTTTGTTTTGAGCAATACAAGTCTTGATATTGGGAGATGCTGAAATGGATTTCGTGCTAAAAGTTAGCAAGTTATGCAATATGAGGTGTGAATATTGTTACGAACACAAAAACCTGGAGAGCAAGGATCAGATTTCGTTGAGTCAGTTTGATGCATTTTTCAAGTCTCTTGGCTCTTGGGTTGAAGAGAGAAACATCACTGAGCGCATTTGGTTGGGTTTTCATGGCGGTGAGCCTTTGCTGAATTCTTTAGATTATCTTGAAGGGGTTTGCTCTCTTGCTGATAAATATCTTGGCGAAAAATCTATTAATTATGCGTTTTCAATGCAGACAAATCTTACCCGCTACAATAAGGATATTTGCGATTTTTTGAAACGGCGAATTACCACCTTAGGGGTTTCCTTTGATCCTGCGTGCAGCTTGAGGAAATCCGTTTCGGGCGGTGATACTTATGATTTGGTTTTGAACAATATCGAGGCCGCGCTCGCCGATAAGCTCAATTTTGGCGCCATTACGGTGCTGAGTGCAAAAAATTTGGACAAGATTAAGGAGATTTACGACTTCTGGGTAAGTCGCGATGTTCCTTTTCGTCTTCTCCCTGTTTCTGCCACAGATAATGAGACCCAAGAGCGAATCCAGCATTTGATGTTGAAGGCAGAAGATGTGTTGATGGCTTTTCGAACTTTGGGAGATCTTTGGCTCGAGACGGATACCGATCTAGAAATAGATCCTGTCGCGGGCTATTTTCGATCGGCAATTGCCTACATAAAAGGGATCAAGGTTCCTCCTGTTGATCTTTCTAAGAATGAAAGAGTCCACTACGTTGATACGGATGGGAAGATGTACAATTATGCGGATCATTATACTGATGCAGGTTACCTTGGTGACGCTTTCAAGGATTCCCTAGCGACAATTCTGGATTCAAATCAAAGGAAAGCCAGTGTTCATCTTCAAATGAAAGATACAAAGACTTGTGAAACCTGTCCTTTTAAAGAGGCTTGCAATCACTCTCCTCTTATTGAAATTAATCCGACGGAGCGCGTGGTGGATGAGGATGGCGAGGCAATTTGCTGGGCAGCAAGACCGATGATTGATTATTTTGTTAGGCGACTTTCTGGCTGACTGAAGTAAATTGCCCCAATTTAGACTCACCGCACCCAAGTGACGTCTGCAAGGTTCCAAAAATCCCCCGAAATTCGGTTGCAGAAAACCACATTTCGCCGGTATAACAATGGCATATGAACATCTACGTGTGCTTAAAGCAAACCCCGGATACCGAAACAAAAATCAAACTTGCTGCTGATTCAAACGGGATTGATACCGCCGGAATCAAGTGGATCGTTTCTCCTTACGATGAGCTCGCGATTGAAGAAGCTCTTCGCTTGAAAGAGAAGAACGCTGGCAGCACGGTGACTGCGATTTCCGCAGGTCCCGCTCGCGTTGTCGAAGCGATTCGCACGGCTCTTGCGATGGGCGCGGATAACGGGATTCATGTGGAGATTCCCGAAACCGCAGACAGTAACCTCACCGCGAAAGCGATTGCAGGTGCACTGAAAAAAGAAGCTAAAGTAGACATTCTTTTCACGGGCAAAGAAGCCATTGATGACGGCGCGGCTCAAGTCTCTCAGCTTGTCGCTGAGTACATGGGTTTCCCTTATGTCACTTCACTTGTCGGCGCAGAGTACAGCGCAACGGCCGTAAAAGCAAAACGTGAAATCGAAGGCGGCGCTTTCGAAATGATCGAAATCCAACTCCCCGCACTTTTCGCAGCACAAAAAGGACTTAACGAACCTCGTTACGCTAGTTTGCCAAACATCATGAAGGCGAAGAAAAAAGAAGTGAAGCCTTTGAAGCTTGCCGATGTGGGTTGTTCGGACGCGGATCAGAAAATTCGTTTCAAGAATTTCCAACTCCCTCCTCCAAAACAAGCCGGGAAGAAGGTCGCAGGCGATGCTGCGGCTCAAGCAAAAGAACTTGTACGTCTGCTCCACGAAGAAGCGAAGGTAATCTAAAATGGCTAAAATATTTGTTATTGCTGAACACCGTGATGGAAAATTGAAAAAAACCACGTTTGAACTGTTGGGCGCATCAGCCGCAGCAGGCAACGAAACCCACGCCGTACTCTTGGGAGAAGGCGTTGCGGAACTTGCAAAAGAATTGGCTCACTACGGCGCTCAGAAGGTTCATCTTGCTGAAAACGCAGGGTTGAAATTCTATTCCGCCGAAGCCTACTGCAACGTGATTGCTCCTTTGGTTGCGGCACAAAAGCCCGATGTGATCTTGGGGTCGCACTCTCCAACGGGACGTGATTTTATGCCACGCTTGGCAGCCCGATTGAACGTAGGACTTGCGAGCGATTGCACGCAGCTTGCTTTTGATGGTGCAAAAATAAAAGTTCGTCGTCCAGTCTACTCAGGCAAGGCGACGGTTGAAGTCGAATTCTTGGGTAGCGGCCCGCAGATGGCGACGATTCGCCCCAATGCTCTAGGCGTTCCAAAGCCTGACACTTCAAAAGCAGCTGAAACGATGGCTTGTGCCGCCGATGTCGGCGCTGTGAAGTCTAAAGTTCTCGAAGTCGTTAAAGGATCGAGCGCTCGTCCTGATGTGACCGAAGCGTCGATCGTGGTTTCTGGTGGTCGTGCGATGAAGAGCGCAGAGAACTTCAAAATTCTAGAAGAGATGGCTGACGTTTTGGGTGCCGCAGTCGGCGCCTCTCGTGCTGCGGTGGACGCAGGCTTTCGCCCGCATCGCGATCAAGTGGGACAAACGGGTAAGGTCGTTGCTCCTGCTCTCTACATCGCTTGCGGAATCAGCGGCGCCATCCAGCATCTCGCCGGAATGCGTACTTCGAAGTGCATCGTGGCGGTGAACACCGATCCTGAAGCACCGATTTATCAGATCGCGGATTATGGCGTGGTCGGCGACCTCTTTGCTGTGGTTCCCGTTCTCAAAGACGAATTTAAGAAAATTAAAGAACACTGATAGTTGGAGGAGTCTCCATGACTTGGCAGACCTTTGTGTTTATTGCAGTGGCGGGAGCAGCGTTTGGATATTCGGGGTATCGTTTCACCCTCCTTTATAAGATGGCGAAAGCGCACAAGGCCAAAGCCTATCGCCTTGATCGCATCTATGAGCGGATCTTAACGGCGATAGCCAATGTCTTGGGGCAAAAGGCCGTCCTCCGCAAAAAAGCCGCCGGCATCATGCATGCGACGATTTTCTGGGGTTTCATTCTGATATCGGTTGGGACGCTTGAGCAGTTCCTCTCGACTATTTATCAACCCGCTAATTTTGAGTTCATCGGCCACTCCGCTTATTCGGCGCTGGTGTTTGCGCAGGATATTTTCACCTTCGCCATCTTACTGGCGCTTAGCTACGCCTCGTATCGTCGATACATTATTCGTCCTGAGGGCTTAGGCAAGTCTCGCGATGCCACGATCGTCATTTGCATGACCAGCTCCCTGATGGTCGCGATTCTGCTCATGAACTCTTTTTTGATCTTGGGCGAAGACCCTTGGTTTAAAGATGCCCTCCCTGTTTCATCTGTACTGGCAGGGGTTTTTTCAGGACTCTCCCTTAATGCCGATACCTCCCAGATTCTCCACGGGGTCTTTAAGTGGATTCACATGTTGATCGTGCTCGGGTTTGCGGTCTACATCCCACGCTCCAAGCATCTTCACCTGGTCGCGGCTGTGCCGAATACTTTTTTCCGCAGCCTGGATCGAGCCAAAGGTATCAAGACCATCAATTTTGAGGACGAAGCTGTCACTCAATATGGCGCAGCCAAGATCACGGACTTGAGTTGGAAAGACGCTCTCGATTATTACTCCTGCACGGAGTGCGGGCGTTGCCAGGATCTGTGCCCGGCTTACAACACTCAAAAGCCGCTATCGCCCAAAGCGCTGATCATGGATTTAAAAGACAATCTCTATCGCAACAAAGAGAAGATTCTTGCTGGCAAAGAAGACGAGATTACGCCGATTATTGACGAAAACGTAACCGAAGACGTTATTTGGGCTTGTACTTCTTGCCGCGCTTGCGAAATCGCATGCCCCGTCTTCATCGAGCACACCGATAAGATTTTCGAAATTCGTAAGAATCTCGTCATGATGGAATCCAAATTCCCTGCCGAAGTTCAATCCGTATTTAAGAACATGGAAACCAACGCCACTCCGTGGGCCTTCAGTTCTGCGGATCGCGCCCAATGGGCCGATGGACTCTCGATTAAGACCGCGGCCGAAGATCAAAACTTCGACGTGTTGTTGTGGGTCGGATGTGCAGGCGCATATGACGAACGCAACAAAAAGGTCATGCGCGCGTTTGCTAGTATTCTCAAAAAAGCAGGCGTGAAGTTTGCGATCTTGGGAACTGAAGAGCAGTGCACGGGCGATTCGGCGCGCCGAATTGGGAACGAATACCTGTTCCAGACGCTTGCGAAGTCAAACGTCGAAACTCTGAATCGGTACAATGTGAAGAAGGTTGTTACGGCCTGCCCTCATTGCTTTAACACGATCAAAAATGAGTACGGCGTGTTTGGCGGGAACTACGATGTCGTCCATCACTCTGAGTTTATTGCCCAACTGATCGCTGAAGGGAAAATCAAACCTTCGAAGGCTGTCGATGAAACGATCACGTTCCATGACAGCTGCTATATGGGCCGTTGGAACAACGTCTATCAAGAACCTCGTGATGTCCTTAACTCTCTGCCTTCGGCTCGAGTGGTGGAGATGTCCCAGAACCATGACCAGAGCATGTGCTGTGGTGCTGGGGGGGGCCGGATGTGGATGGAAGAAAAAATCGGCGCCCGCATTAATGATAAGCGCACTGAGCAGGCGCTCGCGACCAAGGCTGGCGTGATTGCCTCCTCATGTCCCTTCTGTCTGACGATGTTGGGCGACGGTGTGAAAACCAAAGACATGGCGGATAAAGTTCGCGTGATGGATATCGCAGAACTCATTGATCAATCTACTTCGTAAGGCTACTTCTTGATCACTGCCTTGATAGTTGTCAACTTCTTAGACACCGCTGTCTTGCGGCTCATTCTAGGGTAAGTCTTTAAGTAATTGATTTCATGTGTAAACTCCAACATAGCGTTCCGTGTCGCCTTTGGCACGCCGCATGCTTTACTGGTTCTCGACTCCGTTGTCTGTCCCAAACCCACAGACACTGAGGTTGGAGAAAATTATGAAACACATGAAAAAATATTTGCCCGTTTTAGTTTTGAGCTTAATGACGTTGAGTGCGTGTGGAAACAACCCCGCAGCGACACCTGCCGCAGGTCCGACGCCGACTGCTCCTGCACCTGCCGCAGCACCCGCTCCAGTAGCGGCGCCGACGAGCACTACCGGTTGTGTAGCCGGTCAGATCAGCATCGCCGGTGGAGCATGCATGGCGGCCGATCTTCCCACGGCTTGTTCGTACAGCGGAGGGACGATCATTAGCATCAACGGAGTACAAGTTTGCAAAGTGAAGGTATCGCTTGGACCGACAGGCTATAGCGGAATGAATTCGATCGCATACACAACGCTCACAATTCAAGATGGCATGCCGGTGCAAACCCCTGATGCGCCAGGCGGAATGGGCGCTTACCGAACGGGTCTCCTCCTGAAGAAGGGAGATAAGCTAACGCTCAATGCTTCTGGCACATGGGGCCTTACCAAAACAGATAAGAATACTTTCCTTACCATTTTCCACTTTGATATCTCCACCAATACTTGTGACGACGTCAACGCTGCGGGCTTGTCGACAAGCGGTAAGAACGAAGTGGTGAATAACCCAGACAATAATCAAGCCTCCGCTCTTTTCGGCTCTGATGGAACAGAAGCGTTCCTGATTGGAGCTGGCGTTAAGGACCGTGTGATCAACAACAATGGCACCCTTCAAATTGGATACAACGTTCCGATGACTTCAGCTTCCGGTTGCCAGTATACCCAGATCACGAACCTTTCGGTTCAACGCTGCCAAGACGCGGCGGGCGCAACTTATCAATGTCCTTAAGTGTTAGCAGTCAGTAAAACCCCCCTAAACCTAAAAAACCCCCGGCAGGAGATTGGCTCTTGGCGGGGGTTTTCCTTTTGGGCGACTGAAAGTCGGCAAATTGTGCCGCGTTGACCGGCGGCCCGATCCCTGCGATCCTAGAGTTAATGCAATGGATTCGTAAGGGGCGGCAAATAGGTCAGGCGGTAAAAAACGTCCAAAGGCTCCGCCATATTCTCGCGGTGTTTTCCAAGCACGGTTTCGCCGATCTTGCCAACCGAATGAATCTGGAGCGGTTTCTCCCTTCAAGACTTGCGGCATATACTGAGGGACAAGCGGACAAATCCATTCAAGAACGATTACGGCTTTCGTTCGAAGAGTTGGGTCCCACTTTCGTAAAGCTCGGGCAGTTGCTTTCCACGCGCTCCGATTTATTGCCGGACTCCTTTATTGAGGAATTCGTAAAGCTGCAGGACAATGTCCAGCCGCTCACTTTTCAGGCCGTTCAAACGGCAGTCGAGCGCGAACTTGGAAAACCCCTGCTCGAAGCTTACGCTTCGTTTGATCCGGTTCCTCTTGCGGCCGCGAGTATCGGGCAGGTACATTCGGCAGTCCTTAAGACGGGCGAAAAAGTCGTCGTCAAGGTCCAGCGTCCTGAGATTGGGAAGATCATCTCAACAGATATTTCGCTGCTCGCTTTTTTGGCGGGCTTAATGGAGAAGTATATTCCTGAGACTCGCATGATCAGTCCCAAGACGATCGTCGACGAGTTTTTTAGAACGCTCTCCTACGAATTAGATTTTGTGGTTGAAGCCAATAATATGGGCAAAATGGCTCAGAACCTCTCGATTTTTCCCGACATCGTTATCCCAAAAGTCTACAAAGAGTTATCGACCCACAAAATCCTGACCCTCGAAAAATTGGAGGGTATCCCGGTCAATGACATCAAAGCGATTGAGGCTTCCGGCATTGATCGTAAACATATTTGTAAAATCGGCGCGCTCGCATTTTTTCGCTCGGTGATGATCGATGGGCTTTTTCACGGCGACTTGCATGGGGGCAACCTCTTCATACTGCCCGGAAACAAGCTGGGAATCATTGATTTTGGGATCGTCGGTCGGCTCTCCCAAAAAGCGCGAGACCAGTTGGCCAATATGGTGATGTTTCTTCTCACCGAAGACTTTGAAAATCTCTGCTATCAATATGCCGAACTGGGCACCTCTTCTTCGTCCGTGGATTTTGATACCTTTCAAAGGGAAGTCCGAAATACGATTGCACCCTATCTGGGGCTTTCGCTTGCCGAACTCAATATCGGCAAGGTTCTTATTGAGTCCACCAAGATTGCGACACGTCATCAGATCAAAATCCCAGGCGAATGGATGATCGTCTTCAAGGCGATTCTGACGATGGAGGGAATGGGGCGTACGCTTGATCCGGATTTCGATCTTCTGAAGCTTGGCGAGGAAATCACCAAAGAACTCGTCAGTAATCAATATTCGATGCAACGGATTTCGAAAGACTTCATGTGGATCGCTAAAGACGTCGCCAATCTCCTTCAGGTTCTTCCTCGCCAGTTGCGATGGATGTTCAAGAAACTTTCGTCCAATGATTTTGCAATCGAGATCCGTTCCCCCGACCTAGAGAATATTCGCGCCCAGATGGACCTCAACGGACGGCGAATGAGTTTGAGCGTTATTACGGCGGGCCTCTTTTTAGCTTCCAGTGTTACGCTTATTCATCCCGTGGGGCATACGATTGGAGAGTATCCCATTGTCGCGGTGGTCTTTTTTGGGGTGGGGTGTCTGTTCTTGGGGAAGCTGCTGCTGAGGTCGTTTAAGTAGCGACCCGCTTTAAATAGTCACTATTTAATTCTTTCCCGCCCTTCACTTTGCAATCCCGATCGTGCTACCTTTGAAAAATGCAAAACGGCACTCGGCTTATCTTGGGCGTTTTTGGTGTTGCGTTAGTCTCGATCGTTGGCGCAAGTTGTGGAAACTCCGCCTCTTCAGAGGTGATGCAGAACGTCTCGATGACTCACGAGGACCTCCTCGCAGTAAAGTACGTCGCTTACGCAGATTCGACCGGGACCCCCGCGGTGTCACGGGCCCAAGCTCAGGCTAACCTCGATCAGGCGAATCGACTTTTTGCTCCCTGCAAAATTCAATTTACCCTAGAAGACTATGTGGCTGCCAATTCGCTCTCTTATGGGCTGGCTTATCAGCCCTCGGAGTTAGATGACATGGATAAGATACGAGAAGATTTTGCGGACGACTCAACTCTTCTCGTTACCACGACCGGGACCTGGGATCGCTCAGGAACTCTTGGAAACACGCACGCGAACGCGTGGACCAGTGTTCCCGGGTCCGCGCCATTTGGCGTGATTGTGGAGCGGCCCGTGGGGAATTACTCCAATCTCATCGCGCATGAGCTTGGCCATTATGTGGGACTGTTCCATCGCAGTGAAACGGATAATTTAATGAGCCCGATCATTTATCAGACCTCAACGCAAGTGACAGATCAGCAGTGTCTTCAGGCAAAAACAGCGATTCAGGTTAATTGGAAAAAAATGCTACGCGAGCCGGCACTTGCCTTGGCTAGCCAAAGTCCAAGCTGAGAGCTTATATAAGAGGCGAGCGCCCACATTGGCGTCCCATTCACTAGCCCCCGTTGGATCGGGAGCGACTTCATTTAGATCAAAGCCCACAATCTTTCGTCCGGATTTAACTAATGCGCCGAGAAGATAGTTTGCTTCGTTGAATTCTAATCCGCCCGGAACCGGCGTTCCGGTGTTGGGGCAAAACCGTGCATCCAGCGCGTCGATATCAAAGGTGACCCAAACATTCTTGGGGAGTGTGCTGATGATTTCTTCTGCCATCTTCACCCAGGTGGTTCCTTCGAAACGTCGAAGGGCTAATTCGCGGTCGGTGTAGCATCGAGCTCGGTCTCCTTGCGCCTTCACAAAGGCCATCTCTTGTTCGCAAACGTCTCTGATTCCCACCTGCACCAGTTTTGAAACCTGCGGAATTTGATTGAGCACATTGCGCAAAATTGAAGCATGCGACCACACAAACCCTTCATAAGCGTCGCGGGTGTCGGAGTGGGCATCAAAGTGGAGAACGCCAAGGCTCGGGACCGATTCGGCTGCCGCTTTGATGGCGCCAAACGGCACGGAATG
>CAIRTR010000023.1 GCA_903881565.1 Oligoflexia bacterium
GACTAAAATCGACGTGCCCCACGTTTCGGGGAAGAGCCGATTTTTCTTTGTAAGTTATTGATTTTATTATCTTTTTTGTGTTTTGGGGTGACTTTACGAAACTGAGCAATTTCAAGAACTTGCCCCTGCTTCGCGGTGGAACATCCACCACTCCCCAGAAAAAAACCGCAAACTCGGATTACGCGTCGGCATCTTACTCACCATACTTCAGCACTCCCTCATTTTCAAGCCATCTGAGCCCGTTGGCATCGCACCTCATCCAGTTCCCTTTTCGCTGCATCCGCAACGACGGGATCAGAAGAAAGAAGTCGATCCATCAGGTCTAAAGATGGTGCAGTCGTCGCCGCAGCCTTTGGGGCTTGAGCACCAACGAGTTTCAACACCCGTCCTGGCCTCTCTTTTGGCCCCGTAGACAACGAATCAGTGGCCCCATCCAGCTCAATCCCGGAAAGCCTCACATATCGGTGCATGGTTTCAGGGTCGGACCAGCCGCCCATTGCCATGACCTTTGTTGAAGATACCCCGTTTTTGAGAAGCTGGGTTGCCCAACACGCCCGCAGAGTATGGAAGCAGATCGAGGGAACCCCAATCTCACCACAAAACTTCCGCAGCGGCTCGGCTGCCGCCCCATAATTCCAGGCTGGTATCCTGGGGAATATGTAGTCCTCAATCCCCATGTCCTTAGCGCCGAGTTCCATCAACAGATCATAAAGGTCATCATTGATGGGCACGTGCCGCCACTCACCATCTTTGAGGCCTTCCACTTGCTTGTACACGAAGTTCCATTTCTCCTCGAAATGGATCATTCGCTCCACCAGATCCACATGCTTTCGCTTGAGCTGGAACAGCTCTCCGCTGCGTCCGCCCGAGTGATAAGCGCCTTTCCAGATCTGTCGCCAGGGACTCCTTTTCCGATAAGCTTCCGAAATAAGGAATTCACTTTGCGAGACGTTTAAGATCTCGGGTCGCTTTGATTCTTTCCGACTAATGCCAAAGCCTTGAGTCGGTGAAACTGCTACACCGCGAATCATTCGTCTTGCCATTCCCCACTTGAAGCACTTACTGATGGCGACTTTTGTGTTGTACATGCGGCAGTTGGAGTATCCCAACCGTTTCATGCTTAAGAACACATCTTCAACATCAGCCGGTGAAATCTCAGACGCAGGCTTTTTCCACCAGCTCTCCGTGAAATCATTCACGGATTGAAGGTAGCTATGCGCCGTTGACCACTTGACAGGCTTTCTTAGCCCCTCAATCTCAGGCCACTTCGCTTCTTCTTCAAGTGCTTTTGTCCACTTCTGAACCAGATCGCCCCAGGTGCAGCCCAAGTGAGAACGCTCAATTGCGTCACTCTTGGCCTCACTCATGAGACGAGAATAAATCCGGTCCAGTTGTTTCTTAACTATTTCTGGGTTTCTTTCTTCAAGAACCCCAGTATCACGTCGGTCTGCACAGTATTCTCGGTCAGTGACAACCTTCGCTACAGCGCGAACGCTATAGTGAGTTTTGCCATTTTCTTCCCACGTTTTGATCGCCATGTTTCTATCCTCCTATTGTTGGAGAAAGAGCCACGAGCCGCATCAGTTCTGACCTACGAAACAAGATGCGCCCAAAAAACTTTTGAGCAACAAGCTGGCCCCGGTAGATCATCGTGTGAATCGCGCCGACAGAGGGTTTTCCGTCCTTTTTCCGAAACTTTCGAAGAATGGTGGCGGCCTCTTCCGAGTTCGCCCATTCTTCTGGATTATAGGAAACGGGCGGGCCAATTGTATGAATAGTCGCGTGAGCTTTGTCACGCGGTTTTTCACACTTGTACGGTACTCGCCTCATAGCTGCACCACCGACGTTAGGTGATTCCGATTACGCTCCGAATTGTCAAAGATCGCTTTGAACTCCATCCCATTCCGAACAGAGTCGCCAGATTGGAAAACCATATCATTTCTCCTGCTCAGTAGTGAGTAAAAAATATTGGATAATTCCTATTTTTGCCTGGTGAAATCACTCATTTTTCCTGAGTTCGGCGGCGTTTTCTTTTGGTGCGATTGTGGTGTCAATTTCACCACTCAAACGTTTGCCTAAATACGCGTCTTTTGTGATGTGCCCGTTTTTTGCGACATGCGCCTTGTAATCGCGTTCGAAACGGTCTGAGTTGGAAAGAGACTGTTCCTGAAGGCGGGTAAGGTGTTCCGGCGTGATGAGACTTACGGCGAGCGCCATATAGTCGTCTGCGTGCACCGTCTTCCCGAAGTCCTTCTTGTTGATTCGGGCAAGATCGACAATGACGCGCTTTCTCGTTTCCTTATGAACGCGAACCGCGCCGTGCGCAGAGGGCTTTGCTGCTTTGGACTTTTTGTCATTTGAATTAGTTTCCATTTGATACTCCTGTGTGATCACAGCAGCTCCGCCGATGTGTTGGTGGGAGGTGCTCGGTTTTGACATATGCCGCAGCCTAAAAGGCTGTAGGCGAAAATTATAGGCTCAGTCCGCGGTCCTCGCGACTGAGTGCCCTCTCATGAGAAACTTGATGCACTTCGATTCCTTTCTTCTCAAGGTGGGCTTTCAAATTTCCAAAGAAATCCAGTTCCGGTTGTGTCATGGCGCGCCCTTTGGGTGATACAACATGGACTGTTCTTACCTCCTTATGCTCCTCTAAATAGTGCTCAACGTGAGACGTATTGGGCTCCATCAGCGCC
>CAIRTR010000024.1 GCA_903881565.1 Oligoflexia bacterium
AAGAGTGATCGACCCCCGCCGTCAAACCTAGGGGTCAATTCTTTGACCTCACCTTAACTAATGACGCGGTCAACCCCCAAAACTCACCAGCCCCAGTTTCCCCTTTTTGTAGCACCAAAATATGAGTAAGATTTAAGCCATGCTCACCCCATTAAAGACGGCCCTAGCAACCCTCTTCTTCACCATTCCTTTGCTCACTTACTCCGCCACCCCAAGCCCAACCCCCCGCAACATCTCAACCGACGACATCCCGACGCTTAAAATCGGGGACGCTCCGGAGACAGAAAACCCCGCCCCTCAAAAACCCCAAACTCAACCCGCAGCCGCTACCCCTGCGACTCCCGCAGCTACAACATCCTCATCCAACACCGACAAACCCAGCCAACTCCTTTGGGACGCCTGGTTCACAGTCGCCATCGGGGGAACTGAGCGCTACCAATATTACAACGAACGAGTCGAAATAAGGGGCAATCGCATCTTTTTCCAATACCAATCTTGGAAAAACGAAGAAGGCTTTATCAACGAAGAACAACTAGGCGCGGTTTCCGAAAAAAACGCTGATCTTACCCCCGTGTTTTTCAATTACCACAGCTCCATGAAAAACAGCGAACTCACCATCGACGGAACGGTAAGTGAGGGAAAATATATCACCACTAAAATTCGCAAAACCGGAGTGGAACTCCCTCCAAGCAAAAGAGCGCTCCCCCAGAAAATGATTTGGTCGCAATTCTTTCCAGTTTGGCTAGGACTCAAACTCTCGAGTCTAAAACAGGGTCAAGGGGGCGCCTTCTTGGCGTTTGCCGAAGACAGCGCAGATCCCAATGCCGGAATTGAAAAAGGATTACTCCGCCTTGAAAAACCCGACGACCGAGCCCAACGCACCAAAACCAAACGCCTGCTCATCGACTTTCGTGGAAACAAATCCGTATGGTGGGTCGAACCCAATGGCTGCGTGCTACGAATCGAACTCCCGAAACAAAACGCCGTCGTTCAGCGCGTCTCACAAGCTGAGGCAAAAAAGTTTTTTGAATCCCAATAAGGTAACCCCAACTCGTGCTACGACGCTTCTTAATTTCCACCGGATCTTTTTTCCTGCTGCTGCTCATGATCTTCGCAGCGTCACGGGCCATCGTGCGTGCGTTGCCCGGAGACCCGCTCGAAACCCTCATTGCTGAATCCGGGAGCTCGATTGCGCCCGAAGAATTGCGAATCCAAATGGGGCTTGATCGCCCCTTCTTTGAAGCACTCTTTTCAGATTTGAGAAAAGCGGCAAAAGGCGACCTCGGAGTTTCCCTGCTGAATCGTGAGCCCATTGCACCGCTCCTCGCAGCGCGTTTCGTGAAAACCCTGAAACTCGCTTGTTTCGCATTTCTATTAAGTCTCACCGCGAGCCTTATTTTGGGACTGTTTGCGGCCAGCGGGCGAACCCTCCTGGCACGGATCGCTGATCGGATCTGTACGTTCTATGGGGCACTCTCCGCTGCGATGCCCACGCCTTGGCTAGGCCCTATTCTTCTTCTGGTATTTTGCGTTTGGATCCCGATCTTTCCGTCGAGCAATCACATCGTGCTTCCTGCACTTACCCTTGCATTCACGACCGCTGGTTTCTGGGCCAGACTCATCCGCCAGCGCGTCCGTGAGACGCTTGCCGAAGGAGCAGCCCCCGGAGCACGAGCACGTGGAGTCCCCGAGTGGAAAGTCATTCTCAAATACGGCCTTGCCCCTGCCTCGGGAAGCATGATCGCGTATCTCGGAACTCAGTTTGGAGCGATGTTAGGCGGCGCTTTTATTACGGAGATTATTTTTGATTGGCGAGGCATGGGGATGCTTTTTGTCGAAGCCGTCTTGAAACGGGATTACCCCGTAGTTGAGGCTGCGACCTTTACGACCGCTGCTTTGATCCTGTGTGGCACCACCCTAGGCGATCTCGCTCGCACGCTTGTTGATCCGCGCTCACAACAGGAGCGAAACTTATGATTCGCGCAAAAGCACTGGCCATCTTTTGGTTGGTCATGTGGTTTGGCGCTGCGCTGCTTGCCAAAATTCCTTTTTCCGGCAATGAAGCTGATCTGGAATTCAATTTGAGCCAAGCGCTGGCTTCTCCAGCACTCACCCATCCGTTAGGCTTTGATGCCTTCGGCCGAGACCTTTTCCAACTCAGTCTTCACGCTTCAGCGACCAGTGCTCTCTTTGCACTAGTTGCGACACTCATTGCGCTTACCGGGGGCGTGCTCTTCGGAGCCTCTGGATCACTGCTGCCTCACGCCTTAAAACAGCTTGCGCGAAAGTCGCTGGATTTTCTCTTAGGCTTTCCCTCCCTTCTTTTCGCCCTCGGCTGGGCTGCAATTCGAGGACCAGGCTGGTCTACGCTTATTTTTGCCTTGTTACTCGGGGCACTGCCTCCTGTCTCTCGCCTTTTGCTCCTACGCTGTGAAGAGCTATTGCAAGAAGAATTCGTCTCAGCCGCCCAAAGTGTCGGAGCATCTCGCTTTCGGATTCTGCACACCCACCTACTCCCCTTCCTTCTCTCTTTGTGCCGTTTAAAAGCTCCAAACCTCTTTGCTCATGCCCTCATTGCGGAGGCCACCCTTTCATTTTTGGGAATTGGTGCCCCTATCGGAAAAGACACCTGGGGCTCGCTGCTGATTCAAGGAAAAGACTATTTGCTCGAGGCGCCTCATCTTGTCATTGGCGCGGGCCTCCCACTTTTACTCACCGTTTTATCGCTACTCATTATTTCAGAGGAACAAACCCATGCCTAAGAATCAACCTCAATGGCAAGTACACAAATTTGGCGGAACCAGCGTCGCAAGCGCTGAGCGCTACAAAGCTGTTGCTCAAATTCTTATTTCCGACCCGCGCACGCCTAAAGCGGTCGTAGTTTCCGCAATGAGCAAGGTCACGGACGCGCTCCTGGAGCTTGTGCAACTCGCCCAGAAACGTGATCCCGGGTTTGAACAAAAATTGTTAGCTTTAAAAGAGCGACACATCGAAACGCTTCGCCAGCTTATTTCGCTTGCAGATCGGACACCCCTCATTACAAATCTGGAATCCGACTTCAAAGACATCCACGAGATTCTTCGCGGCGTCTGGCAGGTCCGCTCATCCGATGAACGCACCCAAGAGCTTGTCTCCGGCTACGGCGAAATCTGGTCAGCGCAATTCTTGAATGCTCACCTTCTCTCTTTAGGGTTAAAATCCACTTGGCTCGACGCTCGCAAAGTCCTATGCGTAACTCCATCAGAGACTTCAGTCCAAATCGAATGGCCCAAATCCGAGGCGCAAATCAGTGAGTGGCTTAAAACCCATTCGGCACACTCACTTGACACTATCGTGATTACCGGTTTCATCGCTTCCACACCGGATGGACTCCCTACAACGCTAAAGCGAAATGGCAGCGATTTTTCAGCTTCCATCTTCGGAGCCCTGCTCGACGCCCAAGAGATCACCATCTGGACGGATGTGGACGGCGTCTTGAGCGCGGACCCAAGACGCGTACCTGAAGCCGTGGTTCTGAGTGAGATGACTTATTCTGAAGCCACCGAGCTCGCCTACTTTGGCGCCAAAGTGGTTCATCCCAGCACGATGACTCCCGCGATCAAGAAAAATATTCCGATTTGGATTCGCAACACTTTCAATCCCAGAGCTATCGGGACAAAAATCCACTCGACTTCCAAAAAAGACACTATGGTCAAAGGCTTCTCCACCATTGACTCCATTGACCTGCTCAATGTCGAAGGGACCGGAATGGTCGGAGTCCCCGGAGTTGCACAAAAACTTTTCGGGGCCCTCAAAGACGTTGGAGTTTCCGTCGTCATGATCTCTCAGGCCAGCTCAGAGCACTCTATCTGTTTTGCCGTCCCCGCCCTTCAAGGGGAACTTGCCCAGAAAACGGTTGAAAGCACCTTCTTTGCCGAACTTCATCACGGGCAAATTCAAAAAGTCGAGCGCGTCCCTCAATGCAGTATCCTTGCGGCGGTTGGCGAAGGAATGGTCGCACACAAAGGGGTGGCCGCACGGTTTTTCACCGCACTTGCCCGCGCAGGAGTCAACGTTCGCGCCATTGCTCAAGGTTCCAGCGAAATGAACATTTCCGTCGTCATCAACCAAGCAGACTCCGTTCGAGCCCTGCGGGCCGTCCACTCAGGTTTTTTTCTTTCCCCTGCGAGCCTCTCAGTAGGTCTCATCGGCCCGGGCCTTATTGGAAAAGCGCTGCTTGCGCAAATCAGTGCCCAGGCCAAGACCCTAAAAACTCACCATCAGATTGATCTTAGGGTAAGAGGAATCATCGATTCCAAAAAAATGCTCCTCTCTGACCTCCCGCTGAATCTCGATAGGTGGGAAGCAGAATTCAAGGCAAATGCGCAGCCCGCAGACCTAGCTCTTTTTGAAAAACACATTCGAGCTGATCACCTCCCTCATAGCGTGATGATCGACTGCACCTCAAGTCCCGAAGTCGTCGAACACTACCCCCAATGGCTCCAAGCGGGATTGCATATTATTTCTCCTAATAAAAAGGCTAATTCCAGAGATTATGCCTTCTACAAGGAGCTCAGAACGGTCGCACGTCAATCAGGCCGACATTTTCTCTATGAAACAAACGTCGGTGCCGGACTTCCCATTCTGAATACACTCAAAGATCTGATTCAAACCGGAGACGCAATCGAACAGATCCAGGGTGTCTTTTCCGGAACGCTCTCCTATCTCTTCAATGAATTTGAAGGTTCAAAGCCTTTTTCAGAACTTGTCAAAGACGCGCAAGCCAAAGGGTACACTGAACCCAACCCCAAGGACGACCTCTCTGGGATGGACGTCGCAAGAAAGCTGATCATCCTAGGGCGCGAACTTGGCTTGGCCCTAGAACTATCAGATATTCAGGTCGAAAGTCTGGCAGAGGTTTCTGATGCCCAAATGCAGGAGCGTCTCGACACAGCCCGCGCTAAAAATTCAGTACTACGATACACGGGATCTCTGTTGGCCTCCGGAGAGGCTTCGGTCAAATTGCAACCCTACCTGCAAACTCATCCCTTTGCGCGGATTTCCGGGACTGATAATATCGTGGCCTTTCAAACAAAGCGTTACCACGCCCAACCCTTGATTGTGCAGGGCCCTGGGGCTGGCCCGGAAGTAACGGCAGCCGGGGTTTTTGCTGATTTGCTAAAATTGGCCTCAATGCTATCATAACGAACATGTGCGCTTCTCCAACTCCTTCAACAACATCCAAACAGCAGGCAATCGAGCAACTCGGTGAACTTTTCCTTACGGGCTTTTCCGGCCTTGAGCTATCACCCCAGAGCGCCGCGTTTCTAAAAGATAAAAGCATCGGCGGAGTCATCCTCTTTGCTCACAACTACGATACCCCCGCCCAAGTTGCGGAGCTCATCAATCAAGTCCAAGAATTGAGAGCGAAACTCCCCTTTTGGATCGCCGTTGATCACGAAGGTGGACGCGTTCAGAGATTCAAAAAGGGCTTTACTCGAATTCCTGAAGCTGGCGCGATTGGCCGCTCTGATTCGCCCCAACTTGCCTACGAAATCAGTGAAATGATGGCCGCCGAACTCAAAACTGTCGGCATCAACTTGAACTTTTCGCCCGTCGTAGATATTGCAACAAACCCCAAAAACCCCGTGATCGCCAACCGCGCGTATGGGCAAACAGAAGAGAACGTCAGCAAAATTTCCAGCGCCGTTGTACGCGGGCACCTGACCGCAGGGGTTCAACCCTGCGTAAAGCATTTTCCTGGCCATGGTGACACCTCAACGGACTCTCATTTTGCCCTGCCACGAGTGGATACCGACCTAAAAACGTTGGAAGCCCGCGAGTTTCGCCCCTTCTCCAAGGCTTTTCGCTCCCACTGCTCTTTTGTCATGACCGCTCATATTTTGATGCCAAAACTTGATCCCAAGTTTCCTGCAACGCTTTCGCCCACTATCTTGCGAGAGCTTTTGCGCAAAGGTCTTCGCTACAATCGAGTCATTGTTTCGGACGATATGGAAATGAAAGCCATCACCGATCATTATGGAGCGGAGGACGCCCCTCGGCTTGCGCTTGAAGCCGGCTGCGATCTTTTGATTTATCGATCAGAAGCCGCGGCACGCTTTGCTTACGAAGCATTGCTCAAAGCCTTGGAAACAGACAAACTAAAGCCCGAGATCGTATTAGAGTCAGCAGATCGCCTTCGCAAGCTCAAGAAAAGCGTTTTGTTGCCCTACGCCCCTGCGGTCGTCGCAGAGGTGAGCCAGAAAACCGGAACGGCCGAGAATCTTAAAATCGTAGAGCAAATCAACGGCGCATAATCTTACGACGCACGACGAAGAATCCAGCCCTTGAGATACCGGTCCGTTCGAGCGCGCGCGAGATCTTCAAGCGAGGTTGGGAAAGTCTCGGGAAGTCCGATTTCCGAAAGCACTTCAAACTGCATTCCCCGCTTCTTTGCCGCATGGAGAACGTCGCTCGCGTACTTCAATTGTGTCACATTCGCTGAATTAATTGAGGTGATGAGCACCCCTCCCTTCGCAACTACCGCCATTGCTTTAGCGTGAAGATCTTCGAGGTCCTTCGCCGTGGAGAACATCCCCGACTTAGCCCGAGAAAACGAGGGCGGATCGAGAATCACGCAATCAAAGGTTTCGCCCCTTTTTGCAGCTCGAGGCAGCCACTCCATCGCATCAGCCGCCACAAAACTCCCGGCCGAATCCGTAAGCCCATTGAGTTGCCAGTTCGATTGTGCCCAATTCAGGGTAGCCTTGGACAGATCAAGAGTCACCACCTGGGTCGCGCCCCCGACTCCACACGCGACCGAAAGACTCCCCGTATAAGCAAACGTATTGAGAACTCGCCAGCCCCGAGCGCGCTTACTTAACCAGGTCCGCAAGGGAGCGTGATCCAGGAACAAGCCTGGATGAAACGTATTTGCGGAGCGGATCCAAAACCGCATCTCATTTTCGGAAACCTGAAAAGGCTCAGAACTCGGATCGCCCAAAAGCACTCGAAGTTTTTGAGGAGCCGCCCCGCCCTTAACTCGCTCCACGCAAACGCAGGATCGTGCTTTTTTTGAGCGCAAAAAATCAAGAAGAGGGGGGACCATTGACTCGGGCAATGAATCCCCCTCTTTTTCCTGAGATCGGAAACTGACCCAATAATGATCGACATAGCGATCGAGCATGATCCCCCGCATTTGCGGAGGACCCGAAACCGCTTCGCCTGGGCCATGAAAAACTCGAATAGCCTGAGACTCCCTAAAGAGACCTCGCTGTTCTCGCCACTGCCAGGCGCGTTCAAAATCACTCACTCAAAAATCCTCTCCACCCAGGATTGAAAATCCTCAGGCCACGGCGCCTCAATCACCAAGCCATCAGGAAGCTCCAGTCTTCTGGCATGCAAGGCCACTCGATTAATTTTCACACTCTTACCTGCCACCTCGATCTTTTGAGGTCCTTTATACTCGACATCTCCCAAAAGAGGATGCCCTTGCTGCGACAAATGAATCCGAATCTGATGGCGTCTCCCCGTGACGATGCGCACCTGTGCCAAGAAAGCTGTTTCCGAATTTTTGACAAGATCTACTTGTGAAACCGCTTTTTTTCCTTCAATCGGTAAGTCCACACGAAACGTCGGTAGCCGCAACCGCCCTTGAGCCAGGCAGTCATAGGTCTTTTTGATTTGATGTTTTTCAAACCACCCGCCCGCCTTTTTGTGGGCCTCCGCCGTGCGCGCAAAAAGAACCACGCCGCTGGTTTCGCGATCGATTCGATGTACTACAAATATCTTTTCGCTCGGAAACTGTGCAGAAACCCACTCACTTAAGCAGGGACTCTCACTGCGTGCAGGTATCGTAAGCCAACCCGAAGGTTTATTGACTCCAACCCACTCAGGAGTAGAGACGAGAATTTGTGGATCCACTAAGCGGCCTTTAGCTCTTCTGCTTCAAATCCGTCAGCGCTTGACTCAAGCGAAGACCATCCGTTCACAGTGGAACCTTCACACACAAAAGCGGACCGTGCGATCGCGCCGCAGATCAGAGCCGTGCGAAGGAAACCCGCACTCACTGGACCATGAACCGTTTGGCCATCATAAATCCAAAGAATTGCCCCTTCGTCTTGCGAGCCTGAAAACATGCCACTGTCACCGATTCGACCTGATTTTCCTGAAACTTCTTCCCAACATTCGCAGTCAAAATCCAGTTCTTGCGCGAAAAGGCGCTGCGCGATTTCGGTATCCCCCCAAGGTCCGACAATCTGGGAGCCGTTATTAATCAACCAGCGCTTTGGTTTATCGCGTTTGATCATCAAACTACGCGTTCCCGAAAAACCGGGCGTTTCATTTTCAAAAAGCGACTCCATCTTGCCACCGGATACGCTATAGACTTGAGTGAGACCCGTGACCGTCGTCAGAGGACTTTCGCCCGCGCATTTTCCAGGAATTCGCCCCTCCAGCACGGACCAGATATCTTGCGAGAAGAGCAAATCAATTCCTGCATTAGCGGCCAAGCGATCCAGCGAGCGAGCGCACAGAACGGCCTCGCCCACACACGTAACTTTTGCATCCTCGGGAGCCCCGAGTTTTGCCACGAGCACTGCCCCCGCGTGAACCCCCATGCTCATGCGAAGCAGTCTTAATCCATCGATTTTGCGCGCGTTATTGAGGCTGTAAAAATCTTCTCTCAACTCCAGTGCGCATTCCGCCGCGCTAATAGCCTCTTCGGAAAGGTGCGAAGCGGGATTAACGTCTTGAGGATTGCGATCCGTTCCCAATCCTCCCCCCCAAACCGCAATGAAACTATTTCCCGAATAGCGTTCAAAATGTGCACCGCGATCTCGGGCCCGCGAAGACGCCAAAGTGAGAAAATCGTTAAGGGCCAACGCTAAATCCTCTGGCCCAACGGTTTCAAGCAGATCAGTGATCTCCCCTAATGTTCCATGCATGACGGTAACTACTCTGCGGGCAGGGAGTCCCTCGCTCTGTCTCGTTTGCGGCAGCGAACCCGACGACTCTCCAGAAACAGAAGTTTCAGAAGTGATCTCGGAGGTCGAGTTGTCGCCTCCTTTAGACTCCGCCTGCGAAAGTGCCGTTTTGATGCGTTTCCAGATCACACACTTCTCCCACCCCTCTTTTCGGTCGTGCGGTGATTTGGCTAAAAT
>CAIRTR010000025.1 GCA_903881565.1 Oligoflexia bacterium
CTGACGGCGCAATTGCGAGAACGTCTTGGAAAAGCCTCTCAAATGATGAGAGTGGCAGGAGGCTTGCTGGATTCGGAAGGTGGCGAATCAGAAGCTCCGGAGAAAGCGTCATAGTTTGTCACGGAAACCCCGCTACCGTGTTCTTTTGCTCGGAAATGACCCCAAACAAATCGATTATTATTCAGAGCTCATTGGAGACGTGGCCCCTTCAAATATCGACGTCATCAATCGGGTTGAGACTTCGGGGCAGTGGATTCAATGGTCAAATTATCACCTCGTCGTGATTGAAGTTTCAGACTGGGAAGAAGGCCGAAGCCTTTTGGAGCAGATTAAAAGTCTGAGTCCTGTCACGGGTGTTTTGCTTATCTCGTCAGATGCTAGTGTGGAGCATGCGGTGTCAGCCATACGGTTGGGCGCGGATGACTATTTTAAGAAACCATTTAAGATTGAAGCTTTTCAGCTCTCGGTGCGGCGCTGTTTGGATCGAAAAGAAGTATTTGCCGAAGACCAGAAGACCTCCTCGTTTTTTCATCTTCTCAACAGCTGTCAGCTGGTTTCTGCAAGTTTAGATCAGGAGAAGATCTTTTCTATTGTGCAGAGCTATTTTGCCCATGAACTCAGCTCTGCATATTCAGCGATCTATGTTTTGAAGAGTGGGGATCCTTTTCGGCTCGAATCAGAAAGGGGCTCCGACCGGGCGCTGGAGGAAGTCTTGGACATCGCGGTTTGTGCGAGGTGCCCTTTTGCAGAAATGGTTGAAAAGAGTGAAACGCTTCGCTTTGTGGAGCGAGGACAGCTCACTCCCGGGTATTTTGTCTTTCGGTTTCGCTGCTCCGGAGAGGCGGATCTTTTTTGCGTGTGTCTTTCGCCGCAGAAACCGGGGGGTGAAGCCTTTGAAGCTTTCGAGGGTCGCATTCGAATGTTACGGGCCCAAATCGAGGTGACGGGGAGAAATATTGAAAGTTTTGCGGGAGTCCAGCAGCTCGTGTTTGTCGATGATGCCACGGGACTCTACAATACCCGCTATTTGAATCAGATTCTCGACCGTGAAATCGAAGCTCATTCAAGCTCAGATCTCCGACCCTTTTCTGTTCTTTTTATTGATGTCGATCATTTTAAGAAGGTTAATGATACGCATGGTCATCTCGTTGGGACCAAAGTCTTGAATGAACTTGGGGGGCGGCTCAAGGGATTTGTGAGGGGTTCGGATATCGTATTTCGCTATGGGGGCGATGAATTCGTTGCGGTTCTTACTCCATGCGACTTAGAAACGGCTAAGAATGTCGCTCACCGAGTGCTGCGGTTGGTCGCCGAGCAGCCTTTTATGGAAGATGAGGGATTGAAGCTTCATTTGACGGTTTCAATCGGCGTCGCGGTTTTTCCTCTCCATGCAAAATCGAAAAAAGAGATAATCGACGCAGCAGACCGTGCCATGTACGACGCAAAAAAACGCTCCCGCAACGCAGTTACGATTGCGGAGTGAGGGCGGATCTTTTACTTTCATGCTCATGCAAGTGATCGCAGTTATTCCGGCTCGAATGGGCTCCACTCGGCTCGCCTCAAAGCCATTGGTTGATATTCATGGCAAGCCCATGGTCCAGTGGGTTTATGAACGCGCCAAAGCTGCGTCGAGCGTTCATCGCGTGATTGTAGCGACCGACCATCCTCAAATTGTCGATGCGGTTCGAGAGTTTGGGGGAGAGGCGATTTTGACTGATTCCGCGCTTCCCAGTGGAACGGATCGAGTGGCTGCAATTGCTGATCAAGTGAAGGGTGATGTTTTTGTCAATGTTCAAGGTGATGAGCCCTTTATGGATTCGCGGGCAATTGATGGCGCCGTGAAACTTGTCGTGTCGGGCAGGTTTTCAATGGCCACCGCCATGACTCCCTTGAGATCTCAAGAGGAACTCTTGGACCCGGGTTGCGTGAAGGTTATTGCAGATGCGCAGGGGCGGGCGATTTATTTTTCCAGGTTTGCGATCCCGTATAGTCGAGGCGAAGTGCCGCACTCAGGTTTTATATCGCGAAGGCATGTGGGCTTGTATGTTTATACTCGCGAAACCTTAATGACGTTTAGATCACTTGCCCCTTCTGCGATTGAAAAAGGTGAAGTTCTTGAGCAATTGCGGGCGCTTGAAAATGGGATCACCATCGGAATCACTGAAGTCGATTTTGTGTCTGTCGGTGTGGATACGGCAGAGGATTTAGAACGTGCGCGCCGTCTTGCTATTAAATCATGAGATAGGGTAGGTTTTGAACAATGGCTAAGCAAAAAAAGTTTATTTTCGTCACGGGTGGAGTTCTCTCAAGCATCGGAAAAGGCATCGCTGCCGCTTCGATCGGAATGCTCATGGAGCAACGTGGGATCAAAGTCACGATGATCAAGATGGATCCGTATCTCAATGTGGATCCCGGCACGATGAGTCCCTTTCAGCACGGAGAAGTATTTGTCTTAGACGATGGATCGGAAACGGATCTGGATTTAGGGCATTATTCGCGCTTTGTTGAGAAGGCCTATTTTACAAAAAAGAACAGTTTTACCACGGGCCGAATTTACGATGCGGTGATCAGGCGAGAGCGCGCCGGCGGATATTTGGGAAAAACCGTGCAGGTGATTCCGCATATTACGGATGAAATCAAGAAGCATATTCTTGAAGGCTCTGATGATGCAGATCTGACGATTGTCGAAGTCGGCGGAACCGTGGGCGACATCGAGAGTTTGCCCTTTTTGGAAGCCATTCGTCAGATGCGTGCGGATCAGGGCGCAGCCAATGTGCTATTCGTTCATCTCACTTTGGTGCCTTATATTGCGGCAGCTGGGGAGCTTAAAACAAAGCCCACGCAACATAGCGTGAAGGAGCTTAGAGAGATCGGGATTCAGCCCGACATTCTGTTGTGTCGCTCGGATCGAAAACTCCCTAAAGACGTCAAAGACAAGATTGGACTTTTTTGTAACGTTCCCGGCGAACAAGTGTTCAGCGCAGTGGATGTGAGCAGTATTTACGAAGTGCCGCTTTATTTTCATGAAGAAGCACTGGACGAAAAAATTGGCGAGAAGCTCGGAATTTGGACGGGGAGACCGGACCTTTCGAAATGGAAAGAGATGGTTGATAAGATCAAGAGTCCTTCGGGCGAAGTCACGATAGGGATTGTGGGAAAATATACGGATTGGCGCGATAGCTATAAGTCACTCTCGGAATCCTTGATTCACGGCGGCGTCGCTAACGACGTACGCGTTCAGATGCTTTACATTGACTCTGAAGAGATTGAGCAAGGTAAGAACGAAGATCTTTTGCGATCGGTGGACGGGATTTTGGTTCCGGGCGGATTCGGGGAGCGCGGGATTGAGGGCAAGATCAAGGCGATCGAATTTGCACGCAAAGAGAAGATTCCATTTTTTGGCATTTGCTTAGGCATGCAGCTAGCGGTTGTAGAGTTTGCTCGCAATTGCGCAGGAATTCCTGACGCGCACTCGGCAGAGTTTAAGCCTGAAGGCAAATCCAACGTGATTGATTTGATGGAGTCGCAGCGTGGAGTTTCAGACAAGGGCGGCACCATGCGCCTGGGCGGATATGTCTGTAACGTGCTTGCTAAGTCGGGCTCGAAAGCCACGAAAGCTTTTGCGGCCTATGGCAAAGAGCAAGTGACCGAACGTCATCGTCATCGTTTTGAAGTGGCCAATAAGTTTCGGCCTCAGCTTGAAGAAAAGGGGCTCTTGGTTACAGGTCGCCATGTTTCAAAAATCGATGGCACGGAGTTAGTTGAGATGATTGAGTTGGCAAATCACCCTTACTTCTTGGGTTGTCAGTTTCATCCTGAGTTTCTGAGCAAGCCTCTGGCCCCGCATCCTTTGTTTAGTTCGTTTATCAAGGCCGCGGTTGACGTGGGCGGCAAGACTCAGAAGAAATTAAAAGGGATCGGGTGATATTGTGAAGGTATTGGCGGGACTGTGTGTATTAGAAGACGAAGGTTTGGTTTTTGAAGTCGCGCAGGAGTTGAAGCGACAGACACAGGGCTTGGCTATTGATCTTTATTTCAAGGCTTCTTTTGATAAAGCGAATCGCACTTCAATCTCTAGTTTTCGCGGGCCGGGAATG
Source organism: Oligoflexia bacterium (assembly GCA_903881565.1). Classification (GTDB taxonomy): domain Bacteria; phylum Bdellovibrionota; class UBA1018; order UBA1018; family UBA1018; genus CAIRTR01. The sequence continues at coordinate 4,098 of CAIRTR010000025.1, forward strand.
GGCGCGGGACTGAAGATGCTTGAGAAGGTTCGCGTAAAAACGGGGCTTAAGCTCGTGACCGATTTTCACACGCCGGATCAAGCCGAAGCTGTGGCTGAGGTTGTGGATTTTATGCAGATCCCTGCGTTTTTGTGTCGTCAAACGGATATGATCGTTGCTGGGGCGAAGGCTGCGCTTAAGCATGGTCGCAGACTTAATGTGAAAAAGGGGCAGTTTTTGGCTCCTTGGGATACACGCAACATCGTTGAGAAGGTGCGCGAAGTTGAAGCCGAGACCGGTATGAAGGGTGTGGATTTGGAGTGGTTTTGGCTCACCGAGCGTGGCGCGTCTTTTGGATATAATGCGCTGGTGGTTGATATGAGTTCGTTTCAGGTGATGCAGGGTTTTGGTGTTCCGGTGTTTTACGATGCGACTCACTCGATTCAAATTCCAGGCGCCGCCGCGGGTGGAAAGACCACGGGCGGGAAGCGCGAAATTTTAGAAGTGCTTGCGCGCGGGGCGATGGCCGCTGGAGCGAATGGGGTATTTTTGGAATGTCATCCAAGGCCTTCGGAGGCTAAGAGCGATGGGCCGAATGCGTTTTATCTAGAGCATGTGGGTGCGTTCTTGAAACAGCTGCTCGCGATCAAGGCTGTTGTGGAGCCGATGCCGAAGTTGCTGCATAAGAGTGGGCTGTAAAGTTGGCGTGACCTCCCGTTTATCATCAGTCGTGGGGCGGTTACACTATCTCCGAGTACCAACAGCGGACGTTAAAGCTCGATAAATCTGCACATACGGTGAATTTTAGTCATTTGTTTGTCGAACGCTACAGAAAGCGGCGATAATCAATTTTGAATTCTTTTTCAATCCGCTTGGCGAGTGCTTTGCCAATTGATCGCTTTCCGTTTTCGATTTTTGACACCTCAGCTTGGGTAATCGCCAGACGCTCAGCGACTTCTTTTTGAGTTAAACCCGTTTTTGCGCGAATCCCGCGAAACGTGATTGCGGGCAGCTTTTCGGGATTATTCAGATCAGGAAACACTTCGCCGATGTCGATGTACTCGCTGCCTTTAGATGCGGGTGTATCGGTGAGGAGCGTTTCAATCGCCCGAGCCTTTTCTTCGGAAACGAGAAAAAGCCTTCGCTTAGATCCACTCCGAATTGCTATTTCAATAGGGCGCATTTTGACGGCTACCGACATAGGTCACCTCGATAATTTTGATTTCATCATCAGCCACAATCCAAACTGCCACATAACTATAATTCAAATGACAGTGATGTGAACCATCTGAGAGTTTTGAATAGTTTGGCCAATCGCCCCTAATGGGTCCCGTTGCCCTGATGTCCGCCGCCAACGCTTCAAGTGCTTGCTGAACTGATTTCGGCAACCTTAACAGACCCTTGGCGGCTTTTTTCTTGACCTGAACTCTCCAGCTCATTGGTTCTCCAGTTAATTTAATAATATGTCAATTTATGTCATAGTGCAAGATATTTTGGGCATACACATAGGCGGCCATTATAACTAACTAGAGAAAAATGACGCACAATGAAATCGCATTAAGAATGCCAACGAAAGTCCGATAAGTTAGCGTGACTTTTTGCGTCCAAAATCAACGAACATGGTTCTTCAAAGTCCTTTGTGCTTTTCTTTTGGGCATAATCTTTACCTCGTCGCTTGGTTTTGCAAAGTCGCCCCTTATTACGATCGTTGAGGGGACGTTAATTAGAGGGCTAATACTTGAAAACAATCCTGCGCGATATGGAGATGCTGATCTCCGGCGCGAGCGGTTGATGTTGACCTTAAAACAGGCCACCGATGAAATCGGTCATCCTGGGTTCAACGGAACTCTTGCCAGAAATCGCGGAACCCAGAAGGTTCTTCAAGAGCTTGGAGATCCGCGCACGCAACGCCTTAGTCTCCACCAAAGAAGGGGAGAATCCAATATTAGCCGCACAACTCGAGCGAATCTTGTCTTCCGCGCGCACAGCACTCGTCGCGCTCATTGAACCCGTGCAAAAACGAGCACTAGAAATCGACGCTGGCGCGCGAATCGACTTATCACATGAACTTGACCGAAAAGCGGTTCAGTTGATTGAGACCCACTTTCGAAAGCACCGTCTGCACCAGGAGCTAATTTGGCTTTATGAGCGCGCAGGGCGCCATGTGGATGCCGCTATCGAACTCGCGGTTGGGAGATAGCTTTTCTAAGTTCGTAAAAACCTAAAAACTTGACTAAACACTCGTTTGTTTTGACGCCATTCGATGCCACAATCACTTGATTGTCGGAAATGCCGTGGTCAGTAAAACGGTCAGATTCCGGGAATTAATCCGGTCATTCAACCAGCTTCAGTCCAAACCGAACGAAATGTCTAAAGTCAGAGTCCCCAGTGATAAGTGCAACATTTTGGTCAATACAACTTTGCGCAATCAGGCAGTCGCCTAGACGAGCTTTCAACCCCTTTTTAAGAATCGCGCGTCTCGTAAGGGCAGTTCGCTCCCAATATCCTGAACTCAAATCAATTCTAGGGAGTGCCTGAATAAAACTTTCGGCCGAGGGTGTGATTTTAGGGCCACTTAATATCTCGACGAGAACAAGGGGTGGAATCACTAGGGAGCCTTGTTCTAAGGCGATCTGCAGTGCGGACGACGCAGAAGTTTCACTCCCTTTAGCATAGTCAATCCACGCACTCGTATCGGCTGCTATCATTTTACGTGCGATCCTTTTTTACTTGAGCGTAATCTAGACCGAGGTCAAATTTACCCTTAAGCTTCAAAAGACCTCGATAGGCTCCCTTCGCAGCCATTAACTCAAGACCTTTCCTCAGGGTGGGGGTGAGGCCTTCACCACTTGCTTTCAAAGCTCGCTCAATAAGTTCTTCGGGTAGCATAATTGTGATTTTTCTATCCTTCTTCATACCGTATATGATGCCGTATCACATGCCGTACGTCAAGGCGCATATGTCCTGAGTAAATTTCTTCACGTGCGCTATTAAATGCAAGAGCAAATATAGTTTAGTAAATTCGCAGCCTTATCAAATTTTTATCTAAAATTTGTGATAAAAATGCCAAAATATGCCATATTGCTCCTATATTTATGAGCGCAAGACATTCAAGCCTAGAATTGCCAAATAAGTGATTCGAGAATCGACTCGTTCCTAAAGCTCATAAACACACTTCGAGCCGGCAGCAATGAATCGACAACGATAGGCAAGACACTCACACTTAACTGGCAACGCGTTCGACAAATTTCTCCAGCAGGATTTGCAATACTCGCTTGCATCCCCCTCCAACTACGACTACATCGCTTCGAATGCCCTCCTTCGCGGTAGCACAACCACACTCAATTTTGGATTTATGGACGAGCTCGAAAACCGTTTTTCTGAAATTTTCAGGGCCGATGAGGATCTGGCGTTCTCGTGCCGCCTCATGCTCAATGAGCTCATGCAAAACAGCCTCGATCACTCATCCTCAGAGCGCTACTATCTTTACGGTGGCGTATGGGAGAATGAATTTCACCTAGGTGCTTTGGACATGGGGATCACACTACCAGGAAGACTCGAAGGGAAATACACCTGTGCTTCAGACGTGGAGCACCTCAAGCTTGCTCTCAAACCCGGAATCACTACTCGGAGACTTAGGCCCGGCGGCCTAGGCCTTTCACATGTTTTTGAGCTGCTGAAAAATGCCGAAGGGCGACTCACGATTGTCAGTCGTCGTGCGCAGCTCAGGCGATATTTCAAACGCCGCGTAACTGCTGCTGGAGCTCTTAAGTACCCACTCCCGGGAACTTGGTGCTTTGGACGATTTCCATTACAAAAAGGCAGGAACAAATGAAAACCATCCGAATCGCAGAAGAGTTTAAAGAAGACCATATCTCCCGCATCGCCGGAGAGCGCCTTCGTGAAATGATCCTTTCAATATGGAGTTCGATAAATAGGCGCGATGAAAAAGTCGAACTGGATTTCGGCGGCCTTATTATCGCAAGCACTTCCTTCTTTGACGAAGGTATTGCAAAACTTGCCTTAAACGAATGGACACTCGAAGACTTTCAAAAGCGCATCACCATTACGAACCTCAACAAACGCGACTATGGTGTCCTAAAGCAAGTCTGCGAATACCGCGGATGGTCCTTTTAAAGCTCGAATCTCAATCCCAGATAATACGAAGATCCATTCAGCGGGACCTCATCCTGTCGTTGCCTAAAATCCCCCGGTCATCGAAAACCCAACGTAATCCGGAGTCGCCACTGGCGTGATTGAAGTGTTTCCAAAATGCAGCAAATTAGGCAAAAAATAGCCTGAAAAGAGTCCAACAGCCGCGCCGGCCAGGACGTCTGTGGCGTAGTGTTTGTCCGCGACAATTCGCAGAGCTCCGTCAGTGGTTGCAGCCGCCATTGCTGTGATGCACGCGATTTTATCGGGCCAGCCGCCGCCATAGATGGGAAGCTTGCGATGTTCGGCGCAAACAAGTCCCGCGCTTGCGAAGCTCATGGCCGTGTGGCCACTGATGAAACTTGCGTTGCGATCAGCGGCGTCGCACCCGACGGCGTTTGGATTTGCCGCACATTCGCGTGCGTAGGGGCGCTCGCGACCGATCAGGTCTTTCGTGGTAAGCATGAGTGTGGCCGTGACGGCCATTGTTTCGGCATCGAGCATGAAGAGTTGCCAAGCGACGCCAGGGTTTTTGTCTCCGGCAAGAACGACGGCTCCTGTGTCGATGACGGGCATCGCGATCAATGCGTAAAGAATGATATTGCTCGCAGTGTTGGCGGCGTCGCGGCCCGATTGGGTAGTGGCGCGCAGTCCGTTTCGCACGCTTTCATCGAAAAGAATCCCGCCGGTCCAATGAGGCGAGCTCGGAGTGTTGATGGTTAAGTTGGCGGTGATTATGCCTGCGGCCATTGCGCCGGTGGCCGCATACTCGGCGACGCGAAAGCGGGGCCAGGCAGGATTCCACTGGAGACGGTGTTTGTCGGCTGTTGTATCAAGAGAAACGTCGAAGGTCTTTGTGCCCTTTCCATCGAGGTCGAAGGTGAGGGGGCCGCGATCATTGGAGGCCATCTCATTGTCAGAGACTTCGATCATGGTGGAGGGTTCGATTGCCTCGTCCGCTTTTGCGGATAAAATAAGAGGATTTCCGAGTCCTGCTATTAGGGAAAAAAGAAGTGCGCCTGAAACGGATTTAAGTGCGTAAGTCTGCATTGGGGGCTTGTAATGCAGGTGACGCTATGTGTCAAGATTTCTTTTCTAATTACTCTTCGCTTGAGTCAGTATCGAGCGATTTAATAAGCACAACCTTGCCCATCTCATCAACCGCTGGGCCTAAGACGGCAGGGGAGCGATTGGGTTCAGAAGGTTTTTCGGCAACTTCTTGCAGGAAGCGTTTCAGCTCAAGGCGATTTTGTTCAGTCACTTCGATGTCGCTGTCAGCACCATCTCCACTATCGAAGGCGGGGAGGGCGGATTTGGGGTCTTTAAGCTCTTTAGGAGCTGAAAAAGGAGCGTTCATGGCTGCCTGTGAAAACGTGGAGCTAAGAAGAACTAGGGAAAAAATGAGACTCGACTTCATACTTCAGGACCCCCGATAAAAAGCATAGCATCGGTTTTTAAATGATGCAAAGCCCCATTCTCGAAGGTTTTGGTCGATAAGATTCAACTGTCAACGGATTGACAGCTTATCCTGACGCCTACCCGGCTTTCTTCTTTAGTTTCGTGACTTCAGCGGCGAGCTTCATCCACTCGGCCAGAATCCTAGCCGCCTTTTCAGGCTTTAGGCTGGCGAGTTCCGCTGATTTCTTTCGCAAAATCTCGATCTCGAACTTGGCCGTTCGGGAGTCGACAGGATCAGATTTGATTTTGCGATAATTCATAACTGGGGGCCGAAGTTATGAGTTGCCGGTAACGTGATGGACGCGCTCTTGCTTCTTTGAGCGAGCCTCAGAGGCGTCGATTTCTTCTTGGGATACGGAACCCATGAAGATCTCGTCATCAATGAGCGAGAAGGCGTACCAGCGGCCTCCGAGCTTTTGATAAAGCACTTCGACTGTTTCGGAATTGGTGTTCTTATTATTTGCCTTGGAATTAGTTGTTTGCATTGTCTATCCCTCCCTGGATTGATCTGTAGATTTTATCGGCACTCAAACGCATTACTTGAGGTCTTTTTTAAAGATAAAACACGGTCGCATCCCCTAGGTCCTTATGGGATTGCTCTGCGTAAAGTTTCAAAAATTTGACGAACTGCTGGTAGGCAGCATAAGACGCGGTCGTCTGATGCACGGAGCAGCCATAACGCACATAGCGTGCATTATTCTCAATCGCTGGCCTTGAATTTTGAATGGTGACGAACACCTCAAGATAAGTGTCTTGGCTGAAATACAGCCGAAGCGGTACGTTATCCGTTGTGGTGGGCCAAGGATTGGTTGTGTTGAAGGGAATCTGAAACGAGCAGCCTTCTTCGCTGATATCGCAGATTTCAACAGGTTGAATGACGCCGTTTCCAATGACGGAATAGACGTTTAAGAGATGTTTGAAGAAAATGCGCTCTGTTTTCCTGCGCTTTTCTTCAAGTCGTTTGGTTCTGACTTCACCGAAATCGACTACTTGTTGTTGCTGTTCCGTGGCTTCTACTTTTTGGTTACCGTGCCCCATGGTTTGAGTTCCTCCAAGGGATGTATCGGAAGCAAGTTCAGGACCCTAAACGGAAAAGTTTTGCCTAGTCGCTTTTTCCGTTACTTCAGGGTCACTTTTCGATGCGGGCGACGTCAAGGATTCCGTCTAACATGTGGATAAAAGACAGAAAAGCTTGATACGTCTTCGAATCTTTGTCTGTGAACTCAGCCCCTAATTTTCTTCCTTCGGGGTGTTCCTCGACTCTCACGCACCGCACGGTTAAAGGCAAATAGAGCGACTGATTCAAGTAAAGTCGCAATTCGATTTCATCGCCGATTTTCACAGGAACAGTGCTGGTTGGCTCGCCTTCGATGTCGAAGTCAAAACCGATTCCAAGGTCGCTGATATCGCTCACCTTGAGCTTGTAATCGCCTTTGCGAGGGACAACCACGAAAAGTGCAAAGGTGTCTAGAACGGGGCGTCTGCGCGTGCGGCGTCGTTCGACTCGAGTCCCTGGACCCTTATTTTCATGATCAGTCATAGTCCCTCTCTTTGCGGTAACCCGTTTGGGGTCGCTGGAAGCTTCTCGGCTTGTTCAATTTTTGCTTTCAAGGTGGCTAAAGCGGTCGAGCCACTTGCAGCGGCTTCGCCAAGCTGAATTTCAAATCCCTTGGGATCCACTGGCTCTGTAAAGTAACTGTGGTGAAAGCGGTGAACCTTTTCTATCGCTTGCGCGACCTGTTGGGTGAGTTGATAAAGGGAGCCGTAGAAGGTGTCTTTTTCAATGGTTTCAGGCGTCCATTTCGAAAAGGTTTCCTCCATTTGGTGCATGATGCCGATCCAAACGGGGTGAAACTGGTTCCACGCTTTTCGTTGAGCGGGCGTGACCTTCCCTTTTTTCAGGGCGGCGAATTTATCAAGAGTCTGGGTGAGCTGGCTTTCGAGGGTTAACGAGAATTGTTTGATCTCGCTGAGTTCGGTCGAAGCTTTTGCACGAATTTTTTCGTGAAATTCATTGAGGCGCTCGGTGTAATTTATGTCTTTTGCGCCACCCAGGAAGAGGGTTTTCGTGAGCAGAACTTTCGCGTCTTGGCTTACCGAAATGCGATAGCTGCCACGGGGAATGGGTTTTCCATCCGGAAAGGTAACGGGGGCCGTTTTCCCGAGTTTCTTGCTGATCACTGCAGAACTCTTTGCTGAAAAAGACAACTGATTAAGAAGCGTATCGGGGATCCCATCAAAGGCTAATTCGAGTCTCGTATTTTCAGGAAGATTCGAGGCCACATGAAAGGCGGGTATCACCAGATCGGCACGCGAAAGAGCGATGGCGACTCGTGGGCCGTCGACTTCGAGTTTTGCTCGAGCGGCTGCTTTGAGCTCTTCGTATTCTTCGGGCGCGACATCAGGCAGGCGTGAGATTGGCGAAACCCATTTTGAAACTGCCGGATAGCGATCGGAAAGTTTCAACAGATAAGGTTGAAGTGTGTCGGTAATCGTATTGACGGCTGCCTCGAGGGCGGGCGATTTGCGGAGCGTTTCAAATTGTCCGGTATAATAGGCATAGCCTGATCCGCCCAAGATAATAAGTACGCCTAGAGTCCTGAAAATCGAGCGAAAAGGAAAGGGCTTCCTGGGCTTTACAACGGCCGTGGTGGGTTCGTTTTCTTGGGGCTCTTGCGGAAGTTGCCTTGGCGATTGGGCAGATTCAGGAGCGGCCATCAGCGGTTCCGGAATTGGGCTGAGTTCGATTGCCCCCGAAGGTTCAGAAACCAGTTCAATTGACGGTTCAAGTGTTGGACCTAGGGGAGGCGTGGGCACTAAGCTGATGACATTATCGGATTTGGGCTTCAAGATGGCTTGAAACGCCTCTACTTCGCTCATGAGCTTCCAATCACCCATGCCCTCGGCCCATACAAAGCTAGAGGGAGTCACCAAACCCAAATTGAGTTTAGACTGGATATCTTCGAGCGAGAAGGGACCCTCGTGATGGTCCCCAAGATAGACAAACCATTTTTTTTCTTTGAACCCGTCCATAGGTGCCGTCCGTAGTTATGAGTGTAAAGGAAACAAAACTATATCCCAAGCTTTTTATCGACTTCGGCCGACACTGTCGCGAGGAGGTTCTTTGCGCGGGCTAGGATTTCCACGCTCTGCGTGCGCTTGGTTTGACAGTAGGGCTCGTCTTTTATGCTTTTGAGGTTGATCAGCACGTTCCAGACTCCGCCTTGCACTCCCGTAAATCCGACTTGTACTCCGACGGCGCCATCGGTGAGTGAGTTGGGGTTGCCGAGTTCGACGCATTTTGAGGCAAGCTCCATGGCTCTGAAGCTAGCTTGCGCAGTCTGCCATGGAACTTCGATCGCAAGCTTGAGTCCTTCTTGCATCTTGGCCGTGCGCAGCGCTTTTTCCTCTGGGGTACTTTGCGGGAGGCGCCTTGCATCCATAAATGCCGAAAACGCGTTTGTGTCGTCATCGACCGCGCTGAGGAGTTCGTGTTTAAGTTTTTGGGCTTCGTCGGCAATCTCCTCGAGCTGGGGATCCTTTGTTTCTGTTCCCTCTTTCCCATGAGTGAGGTTGGCAACCATTGAAGCAAGTGCGGCGCAAAGTGCGCCTCCAAGTGCGGCAATCGATCCCCCGCCCGGAGCCGGGGACTCCCTGGACACTTCGTTGGTGAAGTCTGAGACTTTCATTTGAATCAGGGCTTGAGGCTTTGGTTCCGAATAACCCAAAACTTTTTTAGAAATATCAAAGGGGGCAACTTCGTTGAGACCGAGCGAAACGACTGCGGCGCTCAGAATATCCTGAGTCGGAATTCCCACGGATTTTCCCTGTTTTTCGAGATAAAATCTGCCCGACGCTAAAAGGGACTCCAGAGGAATCAATCCCACGACCTCACTGCCCGTGACTCGCAACCCACGCTGGGCGGCCAGCTGCCTTGCTTCTTCAAAAACCAGATGTGGAGGGGTGAGGCTTGGACGCGTAAGATTAATCGAGATTTGTGCGCGTTTGTAGTCATCGACATACCAGCCGATGGCCTTGCAGGCCTGAAAAATTCCAGGTTTGTAGGCATTTTTCCCCAAGACCTCTGGGAGCTCCACTTCGTTGGCTTCAAGAAGTTTGAGCAGGTCGTATCCGTGATCTGAGTTGCAGTGGGAGGCGGCCTCCTCTAACGATTTTGCAACATGATCGCACGAAGCACAGGGAAACTGGCCCTCGGCATAAACGAGCTTCTTGCCCTTAAAGTAAAATGGTTTCGTGTTTCCCGTGCGTCCCACGCGCCCTTTTTCGCGAAGCTCAAAAGCGATTTCGGTGGCGTGTTGTTTATCCGTCGAATTCAAGTTGATGTTGTAGGCGACCAAGAATTCGCGCGCGCCGATGACGGTGGCGCCGGCGCGCAAGTTGAGTTCAGAAGGGCCAAAATCGGGCTTCCACTGCGGTTCTTTTATTTTCCGGGCAAAGCCTTCGTATTCGCCTCTTCGAATATCCGCCAAGTTGCTGCGTTCAGGACGTGATGCAGCTTCTTCGTACAAATAGACGGGGATCTGTAACTCTTTCCCCACTCTTGCTCCCACCAGGCGCGCAATCTCCACGCACTCTTGCATACTCACACCTTCGACAGGAACAAAGGGACAAACGTCCGTGGCTCCCATGCGTGGGTGAGCGCCCTTGTGCGAGCGCATGTCGATCACTTCGGCGGCTTTGGCGATGCCACGAAAGGCCGCTTCTGCGACGGCTTCAGGGGAGCCAATAAAAGTGACAACCGTCCGGTGAGTGTCTGAGCCGGGATCAACGCCCATGAGTTGAATTCCGTTTACTGATTCAATGGCTGAAACGATCTCTTTAATTTTTGCAGGGTCCTTGCCTTCAGAGAAGTTCGGAACGCATTCAACAAGCCGACGGGTGTTTGTGCTCATCCACCCACAATATTAAGGAATAGGCTCCGCGGTCAATGACCTGTTTTATTAAAAACGGGGGGGCGGGAAGGATTCGCAATCTGTGTCTCACTCCGCAAGGCCTGCATGAGCTTGGCCTGATCGAGAAGGGTTTCGGCCGCCTTGCGCATCTTGATATTGAGGTCTGTCGTGGTGCGCGAGACGTCTTTGTAGGCGTGATAGGCGACATCTGCGTCCATGGCCCAGGGCTCAAGCTCCACTTCGACGCGTTGAAGCACAGTTGCGTTCTTCTCACTGATCTTGCGTAACGCTTGAGCAGTGCGATGAAGCTGGTTTGCCATGTTGTGTGAGGGGTTCTCCTGGGCGTCCTCATTCTTTAAGAGGTTATCAAGAGCCATTTTCTCAAGTTGAGTCGTGATTTTCTGGGTTTGCTGCAAGATGCGCCGACTTTCATGAATGGTCGCAAGCTCTGCGTGCACGCGCTTGCGCAAGGTAGCAATCGTGGAGTGGGAGTGTTTTGCAGAGTTTTCAAGCTCTTTGGTTTCGTTCACGAGGTCGCGGATTTGGTGTCCGAAGAGGGTCAGGACCTCTTTGAAACGAGGAATCCATTGGGCGACCTTCTCCCTGATGTCGGTTTCCTTCTGCGTTTTTTTCTGGGTTCCTCGGGCGCGGCTGAGCACGAAAAAGACTCCAAACAGGAGCCCAAAAAAACTGATTAACCAAAGGTCATTTGCGACTCGGCTTCGGGTACCCAAGAATCCAAGATAGCCTGCCTCAACGGTGACGAGAACCCCTGTTGCATCTTCGGGCGTGATCACACGCGAATACTCAAGCACTCCTGATTCTCGATCGAAGTGGTGGCGGTCCGTAACTTGCGCATTAAAGTCCGTCTGAACACGGCGAATGTTCAAGGGATGAGGTTGAGTGCCTTGCGTGAGAATTCCAACGGCCCACCCGACGGGATCGCGCTGAGAGCGCTCGCGGGCATTGAGCGCCAGACTCTCGACCTGGGTTGCAACTTGGCGTGCCAGCGTGAGACTCGTGCCGAGCCTTTGGTTGTTGGATCGAAAACTGTCGACACCAAACGTAAGCCCCGTGATGAGCAACGCAGTTCCAAGACAAGCGGCGATATGGATACGCTGAGAAAATTCCATTCCATAGATCCATCGGAGTTTGGGGGGTGGGGCTTGAAGAAAATGTGGAAATATATCCGGAAATCGGTCCTAACTTCCAGAATTCGGGCTTGATTCTGTAATCTGGGCTCGAAGAGTTGAGGTCCACAATCGTGAGATCGTCAAAAAATCCACGGACTTCTGTGGGGGCGCAAATAGGCATGAATACGATGGCCTTGGCATAGCGCTCGCACTCGTGCGTTAGATGCACGATTTACCGACGCAAACCAAGAATCTTATCGATTGTCTGTATTCGAAGGTTCGAAGTGACAATCCCAAATTATCTCGACCCACCATTGAGGTGGAGTTTGATCTCATCGAGGCAGAAAACAGTTCTGGAAACAAGACGCTACACCTGGTTGCGCAGGATCTGAGGACACATTCCTATATTTATCTCGCTGAGGCGCAAGAAGATGCGTTTCGTTGGAGCGCCGAAGATAGTGAGTTCTATGATCGCATCTTTGTTTTCGTACGACACATACTACAATTGTTAGAGTTCGGCGATTCTAGGTCTAATCTGGCAAAAGGGCTCGTTCTAAAAGAGATCGCAACAAGGGAATTTAAGCGACTTACGCGACTTTGAGTTGCTTTATAATTTCAGAAACTGAGTCTTGCAACGAGGCCTCATCTATTTTGATCTCAGGCATTTTCAGCAAAGATTCAAAAAATATTATTGCAGGATTGCCTTGAATGTTTTCGTAAGCTACGACGATTTCTTTTCCATTATAAGTTAGCTTCTGTTCACGGTCGTTTATGGCAACAGCAACGCACTTTGGGCAACCGGGCTGACTCCAGATCCAATGCGTCATTTCGGCATGTCTTCCAAAATAGCGTCTTTTTCCAAAAGAGAGGCCGCCTTCAACATCGAGTATTTCTTGGACGAAAATCGCTCGTTCACCCTTGAATTCTTTGAGAGCAAAATCGAGCATCTCTTCATCTGTTTGAAAGACTCTCTGCTGCTGGTTGCCTTCATCGCCACCTGACATGCTTCGCTTATCGGTTAGAAAAATACCAAACTGAACATGAAATTGGAAACTAAGGATATTCTTGTCAAAATCCAAATAGGGGACCCATTTTTCAGAAATCGAACCTGTTTCCGCTCAAGAGTATTGAACGGGAACTCCTTGCAATTACGAGATCGTCAATAAAATAGCGGACTTTTACCGACGCCAAACGCTGGGTTGGAAAAGAGAGCGCATTTTTCGGCCGAATTTAGGCCGAACTTACCGCCAACGAATTGACGGCTCCACGAAAAACTCAATCCCCGAAAAGCACCACTTCTCTTAAGCTTGCTGAATCCTCAAAGAGACAGATAAAATCCACGTTTCTTTGGAGCGCATCAATTCGGAGTTTTCGCCTAATGTAAAAAATCTTGGTTTCAGAAATCGTGCTCCCAAACTGAATCATGGTCTGTAGAGCATTTTGGGTGAATGAAGAATTCCCAGTTGAAACCGCCGCATAAGTCGGAGGAGAGAACTTGAATTCAATTCCAAACTGGCCCGAAAGGTATCCGATGACTCGATTTGCGATCGTGTTTCCAAGCTCGGAGACCGCATCTTTGCGCAAAGCGAGGGATTCTGAATCCTTCGCATCCGTCTCGCTAATCGCGGCAGAAACATCGTTAAAACTCTCTGCCGAAAAAACCAAACCAGCGGCTCCACGCATGGAGCTTTCAAAACTCAAAGAAACCGCGCAACACGAGGTTCCCCAGGTTTTTGCAATTTTCAAGAGCGTTGCGCTTCCATCAAGCCATTCTGCTTCTGAGGCGGCCTCGCTGGTATGGGGCAAGGAAATCGTGGGCGCCAAAGTCTCGATAGCCCGATCAACACTATTGCTAAGCGCCTGCTTAACCATCAGACTTTTCATGTCCATCTGACTTTCGGGTGAACTCGAGGCATCTGGCAGATGTTTCTTGATGGTCTCAATGAGATTGGATGGAACACCAATAATAGGTTTATTGATGACATCACGAGCGCCGAGCTCAAGGCAACGCTTGATGGTGCCCTCTTGTCTTTCGGCCGTAACCACAATGACGGGGATATTGCTGTTGGCTTCCCGCATTTTTTCCAGAAAAAATATCCCATCCATGACAGGCATCAAAAGATCGCAAAGAATGAGGTCTGGTTTTTCATTCTTGGCCACCTCAAAACCTTCCAAACCATTTGAGGCGAAAAGGAGTGAAAAGGTGCCTTCCTTGGCCAATAGAGCCGAAATATTTCGTTGTGCGATTTTTGAGTCATCAATGACAAGAATTTTGGCCATAGTTCATAGTATCTGTCGGCATCCCGGGTTTTCAAGTTTGTTTAACATTTTTTCGCCATGTCTTTGGGTGAGGCGGGGTGTCATATGGCTAAAAGAGCACCCTATTTATGATCAGCCTCCATGATTCTCGACATTTTGAAATCAAACTCGACATCGGGGGCAGTTGCAAACGATTCAGTGTCGTAAGGTTTATCACGTCAATATCGTTTTTAGAGTTCAGACCTCAGGTCCAGGTCGAAAACTGCAAGAGTCGCTGCAGCGAATTCGGCTTGTTTTGGATCGGGACGGCATCGTTCATTTAGAAGAGGTTGCGGCGCACTAGATTTTAAAATCTGGAAAAGCGAGATCCCGCTCGGAAACAACCGAGATGGGCAGCGGAAAGCGGATCGAAAACCGGGGATCATTCCAGCGGGCGCCCCTTGAATGCTCGGGTGAGTAGTCTGGCGAAATTTGATAATAAACTTCTGAGCAGTCTTCCAAGGTTTGAAAACCGTGGGCGATGCCTTCAGGGATAAACAGGCTGCGGTGATTTTCTTGCGTCAACTCGACGCCGTAGGACTGACAAAAAGTGGGAGACTCGGGGCGCAGATCCACCACTACGTCAAAGATCGCGCCGCGTGTGCAACGCACGAGTTTTGTCTCGGCTTGGGGCGCGATTTGAAAATGCATCCCGCGCACGGTTCCTTTTTTGTGGTTAAACGAGATGCTGTACTGCCTAAAGTTTGCTTTAAGTCCGTGACGGGAAAAGTCCTCCACGTCGCAGGTCCGCGCAAAAAAGCCTCGAATGTCTTCGCTTTTATCCAGCTCCAGCATGACAACCCCTTGAAGTGGGGTAGGGACAAATTTCACGCAATCACTCGAATGGTGGGGATGGGGACTACAAATTTTCCACCCCATTCTCGGATGAAGCTCATCTGGGTGATGATCTCATCTTGAATGTTCCAAGGCAGGATCATGACGTAATCCGGTTTCGTCTCCCGTATCGCATCGGGACTCTTAATGGGGATGCGGCTTCCCGGGAGATAACGGCCTTGTTTGTGGGGACTTCGATCGACGGTATAATCGATGAGGTCTGCGCGAACCCCGCAATAATTCAAAAGCGTATTGCCTTTAGCCGGGGCGCCATAACCGGCAATGGTCTTGCCTTGTTTTTTGGCGTTGATCAGGAACTCGAGAATCGAGAACTTCGTGTTTCGCATCTGCTGCTGGAAGTCTCGATAGGCGCTCATTTGATCGAGTTTTGCCTTTTTTTCCAATTCCAACAAGCGGGGAACACGCTCATGAATTTTCTTGGACGCATCCTCTTGGTGGCAGCCGTAAATACGAAGCGACCCTCCATGGGTGGAGAGTTCTTCGACGTCAAAAAGGGTCAATCCATGGCGCGCAAAAACCTGATTCACCGTTAAAAAAGACAGGTAAGAAAAATGCTCATGATAAATGGTATCAAATTGAACGAATTCCATGAGGCGCAAGAGGTGAGGGAACTCGACCGTAAGAACGCCCGTACTCTTGAGCGCGATCTTCATCCCCGCGACGAAGTCGTTCAAATCCGGGACATGGGCCAGGACATTTTTGGCTGCCAAAAGATCAGCTTGAAGGCCTGATTTTTTCAGCTCTTGAGCAGTCTTGACTCCAAAGAACTTGATTAGCGTTGGAATCTCTTTATGCAAAGCAAGGGCTGCGACGTTAGCCGAGGGTTCGACGCCAAGAACTTTGATCCCTTTGGCTTTGAAAAACTGGAGGAGATAACCATCGTTGCTGGCGATTTCGACGACCTGAGAGTCGCCCCCAAGTTTGAAATCCTTGATCATCTTTGTGCTGTAATCTTCTACGTGCTTTAGCCAGGAATCCGAAAAAGACGAGAAGTAAGGATAATGATCGTTGAAGATCTGGCTCGGGCTTTCGAATTCTTCAAGCTGCACTAAAAAGCATTCACTACAAACGAAGGCGTGTAGTGGGTAGAAGTGTTCAGCAACTTGAAGGCGATCTTCGGGCACGAAAGCGTTGGAAAGAGGAGACGTACCGAGGTCTGCAAACGACTCATTTAAGGAGGATCCGCAGAACCGGCATTGTTTCTTCTTCATGCCTTCACACTCCGGAAGCCATAACGTTTCTTTTTCCAGGGCGGACGTTTCACGGCACTTAGAAAAGTTTTCCATGCGTAGGCAAACAAGCCCGGAACATTAACTGAGGAGCTTTGCTTTTCGTAGCGCACCGGAACGGGAACTTCAGCAACTCGAAAACCATACATGACGCAATCCATGAGGATGTCACTCGCAAACGCATGGGTATCCGGGTAGGATTCGAGCGGAAGCGCTTCCAGCACGCGGCGGTGGTAGGCACGCATTCCGCTATGCCATTCTCCAAAAGTAACGCCAAACCAAATATTTTCAAACATCGTCAGCGCGCGGTTGCCGAGATAGCGATAAAGAGGCATCCCGCCCGCCAAGGATTCATCGCGACTGCGAATGCGATTGGCCTGAATCACATCAAAATGATCGCGCTTGATGTACTCAACAAGCAGGTCAGCCACGGAAGGCTCATATTGATAGTCGGGATGGACTTCGATGACGATGTCCGCTCCCTGCCGAAGGGCTTCACGATAGAGTCGCTTTAGGTTTCCGCCATAGCCCAGGTTCTTTTCATGGGTGATGACATGCAGTCCTAATTCTTTTCCGACCTCAGCGGTTCGGTCCTGACTCACGTTGTTGCCTAGAAAAATGTTCTTTCGAAGACTTTCGGGCAGGGCAGCAACGGTTTGAGCGAGCGTCTTTTCAACATTATAGCCGGGCATTGCAACAATAATTTTCATAACTGACTCGGAATATAACCAGGAAAAGAGGGAGTGCGCAAGTCAGAAAGCCCGCCTTGACATGCGCTCAGGGGGGGGCGATATTTTGCCAATGGACTATCTCTTAGCTGTTGATCAGGGGACGACGGGAAGCACAGCATTATTGATGGATACGAATTTGAATCGTATCGCAGATGCGAGTGTGGATTTTGAGCAGCATTTTCCAAAGCCCGGATGGGTCGAGCACGATTTAGGCGAAATTTGGAGTACGGTTGTCCAAACTGTACGTGAGGTCACCAAGCATGTGGAGACTCGCAAGATTGTTGCGATCGGAATCACGAATCAACGCGAGACTTTGTGCTTCTGGGACAAGAAGACTGGGGAGCCCTTGTGCCGCGCAATTGTTTGGCAGGATAGGCGGACTTCGGATTTTTGCGCAGAACTTCGAGCCAAAGGAAAAGAGCCCTTTTTTCAGGAGGCCACCGGCCTTCTCTTGGATCCCTATTTTTCGGGGACAAAAGCCGCTTGGGCTTTGAAAAACTGGCCCCAATTGAAAAAAGCTCGAGATGAAGGCCGCCTGGCCGCAGGAACGATTGATAGCTATCTCATGGCGCGGTTCTCTGGCGGCGGCGTGCATGTCACGGAACCGAGCAACGCCTCTCGAACGCTTTGTTTCCATTTAACCAAACACAAATGGGACCCTGAGCTCTGTGCCGCTTTGGATGTTCCCATGGATATTTGGCCTGAAGTCAGGCCTTCGACTGGTATTTTCACCCTGACCCGCGGTTTTCCCGGATTACCCGACGGAATCCCGATTACGGGAGTTTTGGGGGATCAGCAAGCGGCGCTCTTAGGGCAGTCATGTACTGAAGAAGGAACGGCGAAGTGTACTTACGGTACGGGAGCGTTCTTATTGCTCAACACGGGCCGAAAACCTGCGCGCAGCAAGCACCGACTTTTGACGACGGTCGCCTGGGCGATGAATGGCGATCAGTATGTGTATGCCTTGGAAGGGAGTGCTTTTATCGCAGGTGCCGCCGTTCAATGGCTGCGAGATGGACTCAAGTTTTTTCAGGATGCGAGTGAGATCGAAGCGCTTGCTTCTTCTGTGCCCTCGAGTGAGGGAGTTGTTTTTGTGCCCGCGTTGACCGGTTTGGCTGCCCCTTATTGGGACGCCGAGGCGACGGGGATGTTCACGGGGTTAACCCGGGGGACGACTCGTGCGCACTTGGCTCGCGCCGTTTTGGAAGGAATTGCTTTTCAAAGTGCCGACATTCTCGAAGCCATGCAAAAAGATGTGGGGAGACCCCTGGCCAGGCTTAACGTGGACGGTGGAGCCTCTGCGAACAACCTTCTCATGCAGTTTCAGTCGGATCTGCTTGGCGTGGAGCTGGTGCGACCCAAATATCTTGAAACAACGAGTTTGGGCGCGGTGATTGCGGCGGGTCTGGGCGCAGGCGTTTGGACTGATTTTTCAGATGTCGAGAAAACCTGGAAAGAAGATCGTACGTTCAAGCCTGAATTTACGGTCGAAGAGCGCGAGAGCGCGATGAAGCGCTGGCATGCGGCTGTGTCCCGGGTTATTCACAAGCCCGTGCAGGTTTAATGAATGGCAAAAATGAAAACTCACTATGTTTGCCAGAGCTGTGGCACTCACAGTGCAAAGTGGCTCGGGCGCTGCCCAGGGTGCGGCGAGTGGAGTACTTTGGTTGAAGAAGCCGCTGAAGATACGGGGGCCGCACGAGGAGGGGCGGCGCGCGCAATTCCCAGTGCCGTGATTTCATTGGATGCCCCGGTCGATGAAGCGAGTCCGTTAAGGAGACTTGCGACAGGAATTTCTGAACTCGATCGCACCTTGGGTGGCGGGCTGGTTGCCGATAGTTTTGTATTGTTGGGTGGAGACCCTGGGGTCGGGAAAAGCACATTATTGCTTCAGATGGCCCGTGGTCTCAAAGAAAAGAATCCCGGACTTAAGATCTTGTACGTGAGCGGTGAAGAATCGACGGATCAAATTCGAGGGCGAGCCCATCGCCTGGGCGTTCAAGGGGGCAATTCGGTCTTTTTGGCCGCTGAAACCCGACTCGAAAAAGCCCTCGCTGCGGTTGAAGAGCTGAAGCCTGCAGTCTTGATTATGGATTCTCTGCAGACGTTTTCCAGCGATAATCTGGAGTCTGCTCCCGGAAGTGTCAGTCAGGTTCGGGAAGTCGCGATGAAACTCATGTCGATCGCAAAAACCCAAGGCATCGCCGTTTGGCTCGTGGGCCACGTGACTAAAGACGGAAATATCGCAGGTCCTAAAGCCGTAGAGCATATGGTCGACACGGTTTTGTATTTTGAATCAGAGGTCGGGCAAAGTTATCGATTACTTCGAACGGTCAAGAATCGCTTCGGCAGCACTCGTGAATTGGGTGTTTTCGAAATGCAGGGCGAAGGTTTGGTCGAAGTGAGTAACCCCTCCTCGCTGTTTTTGAGCGAACGCCGAGAGGCGGTGCCGGGTGTGGCGGTTGGATCGTCGCTTGAAGGTTCAAGACCGCTGCTTGTGGAGCTTCAGGCACTGGTCGCGACGTCTGGACTTGCCGTCCCGAGGCGGACATCGGTGGGAATGGATAGTGTGCGGATCTCTTTGCTTGCGGCAATTATTGAACGGCATTTGCGGTTGCCTCTTGCGCAGCAGGATTTGTTTTTCAACGTGGCCGGGGGTTTGCGACTGTCTGAACCCGCCTGTGATCTTGCGGCTGCGGCGGCGATTTGGTCGAGTGCAACGGAGCGTGCACTCCCCTCAGATTGCGTGTTCATTGGAGAAGTAGGGCTAACGGGTGAACTCCGGCGCGTGGCTCAACTTGAAGTGCGCATCGCAGAAGCAGCAAAGCTTGGGTTCAAGAAGATCATTCTCCCGCAGGGGGCAGCTTTTTCGAAAAAAGATTCGCAAATGGAATTTGTGACGATTTCAAAAATTCACGAGTTACGGGAAATCTTCAAGTAACTGAGGTCGGAGATATGGCAGCGGATCGAAAAGATGATTTTCGAAGTCGAAGACAAGAGCGCGAACGCGAAGAGCTGAAGTCGACCCAGACCCCTCCGAGCACTTCAAAAAATGGAAAGCCCATGCCTGCGGAGAATCGTGGTTTTTCCGACCTTGACGGTCTCCTCGCCCAGGTGAGCCCCCTGTTGGAACATTTAGATCGGCTCTATAATATGTATCTCGCTGGGGCCGAAAAGAGTCCTCCGGTTGTGCGGCGAAAAATATTAGATCAGCTTTTGGTTCAGATGAGTCAACACGCCCGTTTGACTTCGGCTCATCAGTTTCGCTATCAATCCATGTTGGCTTCTGTGCGCTCGCACATGGAGCGATGGGATCGACTTCTCAAAGAATTCGAAAAAGGTCAAATCAAGCGAAGAAGCTGAGCTTCATCGATGACGGCAACGCCCAAGGCATTGGCTTTATCAAGTTTGCTCCCCGCTTCTTCTCCCGCCACCACATAATCCGTTTTCTTGGAAACGCTGGAGGATATTTTTCCGCCATTTTCTTCAATGAACCGAGTGGCATCGCTGCGCGAAAGCGTTGGCAGAGTTCCGGTAAGCACAAAGGTCTTGCCGGAGAACTTAAGTCCGCCTTCTTTGCTAGCCCGAGCAGGGGCTTTGATGGTTAGCACCGCGAGAAGGTCCTCAGCCTCTTTATGGTGTTGAGCATCCTCAAAAAATTCTCGAAGGCTTGAGGCGACCTCGGGGCCGACTTCGGATACCGCTAGCAGATCCTCTGTTCCGGCCTTCATGAGATGAGGGAGTGATCCAAAATGATTTGCGAGAAGTTTCGCCGTTGCCTCGCCAACGTGGCGGATGCCGAGGCCAAAGATGACACGATAAAGCTCAGTTTTCCTGGCCTTTTCAATGGCCTCAAGAAGGTTGTCGCACGACTTTTCCTTAAAGCCCTCAAGCTCAAGAACTCTTTCCCGGGTCAGCTTGAAAATATCTGCAGAATGTTTAATCAAGCCTTCATCGACGAGTTGTTCGACAATTTTCTCACCCATCCCATCAATATTCAAAGCGTCCTTCATGACCAGGTGCCGGAGGCGCTCTTTGAGTTTGGCAACGCAGTTTCGCCCGATACATCTTAAAGCAGCTTCGCCGCCTTTTCGCTCAGCTTTGGACCCACAAACCGGACACGTGTCTGGGAGAACAAACTTACGTTCATGGCCCTTGCGTTTTTCGGTGATGACTTTAACGACCTCGGGGATAACATCGCCCGCTCGCTGAATAAAAACGTGATCCCCGATTCGGATGTCTTTGCGATCAATCTCATCTTGATTGTGCAATGTTGCCCGTCGAACAATGGCGCCCCCAAGATTTACCGGGGAGACGATGGCGACGGGGGTGAGGGTTCCCGTTCGGCCCACTTGCACGATGATGTCTTCGATGGTTGTCGTTTCTTGCCTAGGTGGAAACTTGAAGGCGACCATTCCGCGCGGGCTGCGAGAGACATAGCCTGCTTGATCCACCTCTGCGAGGCGATTGAGTTTGATGACGATGCCGTCGATTTCGAAGGGTAAGGTATCGCGAATTTTTTCGATTTCGTCATAGAAGGCCAGCACTTCTTGGACCCCGTGGGCCACTTTTCGCCACTTGCCAACGCGAAAACCCCAATGTTCGAGCTGATTTTCAAATTCAGCGAGGGTTTTTATCTTTATATTCTTTGCGATATTCTCTGGGATATTCTCTGCGAATCCTATCCCATAACAGAAAAGGCTTAGGGGTCTCGTCGCCGTGATCGACGGATCCAGTTGGCGCAGGGAGCCTGCTGCCGCGTTTCTGGGGTTAGCGAAAATCTTGAGTTCCTTTTTTTCCTGCTCTTGGTTGAGTTTCTCAAAGTCACCAATGGGAAGAATCACCTCGCCACGGATTTCAATCAGGGCAGGCGCATTTTTTCCGAGCAGGCGCAGGGGAACTGCCTTGATCGTCCGAACATTCTGGGTGACGTTTTCCCCAATTTCTCCATCGCCTCGAGTGGCGGCCGAAACCAGGATGCCGTTTTCATAGGTGAGATTGATCGAAAGCCCATCGAACTTCAATTCACAAAAATACTCTAGCCGCTCATCAGCAGGGCGATCTAAGAAACGGTGAACACGGGCATCAAACTCCTCTAGCTCTTTCGCGCTGAAGACGTTGGCAAGAGAGAGCATGGGGACCCGATGTCTGGCTTTTTCAAAATCAGAAAGTGGACGGCCTGAGACTCGTTGGGTGGGTGAGTCGGGTAGGCGAAGATTAGGACAGGCTTCTTCTAAGGCTTGGAGTTCCCGAAAGAGGCGGTCGTATTCGGCGTCTGAGGCTTCGGGGTTATCCAGAACGTAGTAACAGTGGTCGTGATGTTGAATAAGCGCAGTGAGTTCTTTGATTCTGGCGGAGGACATTTTTAGAAGTAGTAGATGAGAGCGGGGACGATTGCAAAAGTATTGTGAGTCACTGAAGCGCCCCCGTTGAAATCCCCTCCCTGGGAGAGAACGTCGAGGCTTACTCGGTAGGTCATCTTGGACGTTTTTCGATAATAAGCGCCGACGGAAAATGCCACGGACGTGGAGGAGCTC
The DNA here is from genome assembly GCA_903881565.1 of Oligoflexia bacterium. Taxonomy (GTDB): domain Bacteria; phylum Bdellovibrionota; class UBA1018; order UBA1018; family UBA1018; genus CAIRTR01. The sequence continues at coordinate 26,383 of CAIRTR010000025.1, forward strand.
GGATCGCCGTAGTTGGGGTTGGTCAAGCCCGTCTGTGAACCACTGGTGAGGACGCCAAAGTCGAGGTTGAGGATCGCGCCATAGCCGTTTCGAAGGGGAATGTCTCCTCCGGTTCCTAGAAAAAATCCTTTAAAGGAAGAGGGGGCGGTTAGATTTTCGTCGGAGGCTTGAAGTGAATAACTGGTACTCTGAAATCCCGCTTTGACCCAACCTTTAGGTCCAAAGATGTCGGGATTCATAAAATAATTGTAGCCCACATCCGCTCGAAGGGTCGTGAGTCTTTGGCTGCCCAGAAGCGCATAGCCCAAAGCAAGATCTCCGAAAAGTTGTCGGTTAAGCCAAAGCTGTGCTTCTGCTTTAGTTCCAACCACAAGATAGGTTTTGCTTTTGCTGCTCGCCGGGATTTTAGGGATCGCGTCTTTTGCAGGAGTGCTCCCCGATGCCGGAACTGCGGCTACTTCAGCCGCGTCTGGGACAAAAAAAGTTCGGCTAAAGGTTCCTAACCAAAGACCTGCACTCCCAAATCCCATATGGGGTGAATCGTCTTTTTTGATCGGAGCGTCCAGATCTTCACCTTCTTGGACTGAGCCCTTTCTGGAGGTCGCAGGCGGGTGGTAGGCATCGAGCACTTTTTGATAGCGTGCGATTTTGCGGTTGGGGTCTTCTTCTTTGATGCGACAAAATGCGATTCGTTCGTCCACATCTTCCACGACGAGTTTGCCCGTTGAAACGAACCGCCAATCGACAATGGATTTGAGTAGGGGGTGAAGTTTGGTTTCTTCGAGAGTACCGATGGTGAGGATGTCCCCTCGATAGATATTTGCTGAAGATCCAATGTTAGTCGTGACTGCGTCGCCATCCCGGCCTGTGACGTGTCCTAAGAAGGGAACACGCACAATCATCTGATTTACAGCGTTTTGGAGTGTTTCTCGGACATCGGAGAGCCCGAAGACTCTGCCATCTCCTGGGTCTTGTAAAACAAAAGACTCAGTCGAAATTAACTCCATATTCGGAGCGTGTAGCCAGTCCAACGTAAACCGATACTGCCGGCCCTCTTTTTGAATCTTCGTTCGAACAAGGCTATCGACGTGAAACTTGCGGGCAACCTGTTTTAAAATGTCAGGGTCATCAATTAATTTCATGTAGGGAATCTTTGCGTCACTGAGTATCGGATCTGTTTTTGAAAGATCTTGAAGGATAAAGCGGCTTTGACGGGTGAAGTATTCTTGATACGCTTTAGAAACGTATTCGGCAAAGAGCCCATCGACGTTATCCCAGGCTTTCAAGAAGCCTATGGATTCAAGCGCAAATCGATGGTCGAGATCCGCATTGGCAAAAGCTTTTCGGGGAGTGGAGAAAAATACCCCCAAGCTCAAGACAGCAATAAGGGCGGAATTTAGCGCAGAATTTCGGAAGCCCCTTTTACGCATTGAGAGAAGATTTCTGGCCGCCCGGGCTTTCTTCATAGAATGCGATCAGGGTTTTGAGCTCGGCGATTTCCTCGTGCGCGTTTTTGAGTTCGCGCCTCAGCGTCGTGATCTCCATGCCTGCTTCAGGCTCCATGGGCCGAGAAGGAACGGGCGCGGTCTCAAGGCCGTCGGAAAAAATCATGTACCGTCCTTCTTCTAAACGGAACGGAATTTTATTAGATTTGATTTGCCTCCGGAGCGTCGAAAGACTGACACCCGATTTGACGGCGTAGTCCATCAGCGGAAGCCAGCTCGTCGGAAAGATTTCGTTTAGGTCATTTGTATTAGAAGTATGGTTTTCGTGTGCATCGCGTCTGGACATATCTTTATTGTATTTCCAGGATCTTTAAATTCAAGTATTCTTATTGGTATGAGTACTCTTCGTCGAAAATCGTCTTCGCAGAAAACTCGGATTGGCCCAAAGCGTAAAATTGCCTTCGTTTGTAGCGGTGGAGCGTCAAAAGCTGGCGCCTTCCATTTGGGCGTCGCGTTAGCCCTTCAGGAGCAAGGTTTCAAGTTTTATGGGGGGGTTGCCCCTCAATCCGGAGTTGTCAGACCGCCCGGGCCAATGGAAATCTCCACTTATGTCGGTTCCAGTGCAGGTTCCCTCATCGCCTCGATGTTCGCGGCCGGGTATTCGCTGGATAATATCTTTAATTCATTCCTGGGGCGAAAACCGGTGGATCCTAATGATCCAAATGAAACCTATCCCCGCGTCTTGCCCCGACTGACGTACCAGAAGATGTTCAAGCTCAATGCCGGCTCCAGTCGCGAGTCCCTGCTTCAACTGCCGCGGTTTAAACGTCTGTTTACGAGTCTGACCGAAGGGAGTTGGGAAGCCTTTCTTCAGTTCAAGTGGCTGAAGTTTACGGGGATCTTCTCAACCGGTGGAATCGAACAGTATCTCCGCGAAGAGGTTATGCCGTCGAATCGCTTTCAGGATTATACGGCAGACCTATTTGTTGTTGCAACGCAACTCAATCACTCTCGGAAAGTCGTTTTTGGTAAATACAGTTATCAGCCTCCAGCCTATGATTTGACCTGCCAGTATGACAACGACGTCGGAATTTCTGAAGCCTGCGCCGCGAGCACCGCGCTCCCCATTGTTTTTTCTCCTTATGCGATCAAGAACAAAGCGGGGCATCAGATCTATTATATTGATGGAGAGACACGGGATACGCTCTCAACTCACGTAGGGATTGATGCGGGTGCGGATCTTGTGATCGCAAGTCATACTCATCAACCGTATCACTTCTCGCGCGGAGAGGGTTCTTTAACCGATCATGGCCTGCCTTCGATCGTGATTCAGTCGCTTTATTTGCTCATTGAACAGAAGATCAACAATCATATTCATAATAAGCAAACCCAGCGAAATGCCATTAACGCGGTTTCAAAATATTGTGAAGACCAAGGTTTGACGGATTCAGTGCGAAAACGAATCTGCGAAATCATGGAAGCGGAACTTCATCACCGCATGGATGTGGACACGATTTATATCCACCCCAAGGCGACGGATGCGCACATGTTTTTTGGTGATAACTTTAGTCTTTCCCCGAAGAAAATGTCTGAAATCGTCAAGAGCGGTTTTAAGGCTGGAATCGATGCGCTTCGCAGATATGATTTTGCCGATCGAAAAGAGACCCTGGCGATGGGAACCGCAGGAGATACAGCGAGCTGGGTAGGTCGGAAAGTCGGGGGTTAAGTTTTGGTTTTTGAGGCACAGGATTTTTTTCTTATTGGATTCCTCGCACTTTTAGAGGGAATTCTTTCGGTCGATAATGCGGTGGTCCTGGCTCTCATGGTCCGGCCTCTGCCCATTCGTCTTCAAAGAAGGGCGCTCACTTACGGCTTGGGGGGCGCGGTTGTTTTTCGGCTGATCGCTCTTTCGCTTGCCGCCCAACTTATGCGGTGGCATTGGGTAAAATGGTTGGGGGGCGGATATCTTGTTTTTGTCGCCGCTAAGCATTTTTTATCGCGAAAAAAAGAAGACACGAAAGAAGTCCACCCTAAGACCCATTTTTGGAAAACGGTTTTGATGATCGAGGTGATGGATATTGCCTTTGCGGTTGACTCGATTTTAGCCGCCGTGGCATTGAGTAATAAATTTTGGGTCGTTTTCACGGGCGGAATGATGGGCGTGGTGATGATGCGTTTTGCGGCTTCGCTGTTTTTGAGAATCCTCAAGCGGTTTCCGCACTTTGAAACCACCGCGTTTCTTCTGGTTGGTACCATTGGAATCAAACTTTTGATTGATGCCTTTCATTTTCAGGGGGTAAGTTTTGATTCGCCCTCTAGTCCGGCTTTTTATATCTTCTGGGGCGTCATGTTTTTGAATATTGCCCTGGGTTTCAGGCCGAAGCAGCCGTTGAAGTGAGCGTTTGCTCCTTGAGTGATGGCAAATAAGCTTCAAACACATTGCCTTTCCCGGGGATACTTTCAACAAGGCTTACATTCCCGCCGTGAAGGAGCGCAATCTGGCGTGAAATATACAGGCCGAGCCCCATCCCGCCGAGGCGGCTGGTTCGCTGAGTGCGTTCAAAAGGTCTGAAGATTCGTTCGCGATCCTCGACAGGTACGCTGGGTCCTTGATCGCGGACGGTGATACGAAAAGCTGAAGCTTCGTCCGTGATGCGAATCCAAACGACACCTCCTTCGGGAGAGAATCGAATCGCGTTCATCACCACGTTTGAAATCAACTCTTCCAGTCGGACGGGATCAACCCATACGACGAGTTTTTCGGGGCCATTGAAGTGCAGGCTAACCCCCGCATCCTGCGCGATGGGCATGAGCCGCGTTTCAAGAGTCTCTTTGACGAGGGTGATGAGGTCTGTTTCCGTGGGTTCGACTAGAAAACGGCCATTTTGGATTCGCGAGACATCCAAAAGCCCGTCGATAAGTTCGTTGAGTCGTTGGACCTGCCGAATCATCACGCGCACGTAAGTTTTTTGCTTTTCGGTATTGAGAAGCGGATCACTGCTCTTGAGCATGCGCTCCTCAAGTTGAAGGACGCCATAGATGGAGGTGAGCGGAGTTTTGAGTTCATGGCTTGCTACCGAGAGAAACTGCGTTCTTTGTGCAAGCATGGTCTCGAGTTTCCAGGTAGTGGCAAGAAGTGAGAGGCGAAGTGAAATGCAAGCCAGAAGGGATTCACCTTCAGCGCCAAGGGGCCGATCGGAACCAATGGCGAGCCAACCTAGGAAGTGGGTCCCGGCATTCTCGCTCCTGGACTCGTCTTTGGAGATTTCTGGACGGACTTGTACTGAGATGTTTATGAGATGAATAAAAGCGGAGGAGCCCTCAGCGCTCCAAGGACGTAAGTCTGCAGGGATCTCGAGACTATGGATGATGTTGCCATTTGTTTCAGCGGCTTCGAGTTGGGTAATGGTGGGCTTGAGGAAACTCTTGAGGAGTTCAAATCGTGCGACTCCCTCGGTAGGCGTGCGCGCTTTCCATTCGATCACTTCGAGAGGCTCTTGTATTGAAAACGCGACGAAAGGAAGTTTGAGCGTGGCCGCGATCTGGTGGGTAATCACGGAAAGTTCATTCTTGTTAAGTGGCCAGGTGCGTGTGTTTTTCAGAAAGTCACAGAGTTCAATGCATTCCATAGATGAGAAGTATCACAGCCATCTGAGAGCGAATCTGCGTAAAATGCGAAGGCACGCCAATTGTACTGTATTTAGTCCTGAAGACCCAAGGTGTGTGCGCGTCGCCGCCAACCGCCCCCCAAATGATGCCGCCCCCTTGGGACGCGGGGCAAGCTTATAGCTTGCCCCGTCTTCTTTTTGACTCTAAAGCTTTGCTGCGATTCTGACGATGAGCTCGCATCATGAGTGGATCTATAACGCATCTTGATGTCGAGAAGGGCGATCTTCTTTTTGCAGAGGGTGAGGGTTCTCGCTCGATGTACTTGTTGGAGTCGGGCTTGATTAGACTTTTCAAGAAAAAGGGCGACGCGTTTATTGAGCTGGAAACTGTGCATCCCGGGCAAATGTTTGGCGAATTGTCTTTTCTTGACGGGCAGCCTCGGTCCTCGTCGGCTGAGGCTTTGGTGTCTTGCAAGCTGTCTGAGATTTCTAATGACCTCTATCAGACGACTTCAAAAGCGATGCCCGAATGGTTCAAACATCTTCTCAAGGCTGTTGTCGGCCGCCTTCGGGCCGCCGATAATCGTATCAGGCAGCTTGAGACGGCTTCGACTGCCGTTCATTACGACGAGAATCTGGGGAAGCGAATCACGGAGTACATCTTTTTGTCCCCCATCGATGTCTTGAAGATTGCGACGGGCATTCTTTTGCTGGGCGCCCGTAGCGCTAAGTCGGAACCAGACGGGACTCCTGTGTCGGTCGGTGGCCTCAATCGTTATGTCAATCAGATCATGGGTGTTCCTGTGGCAAAGATCTCCGCCTTGCTTGAGGTATTGAGCGAGCATCAGGTCATTGTCACGAAAAAGGGTGAGAAGGGAATGCTGGTCTTTTTGCGTGACGCTAATTTTCTGGAGCGCATGACCGTCTACCTCAATGAGGAAAATCTTGCGGATACTGCAAAGAGGCATGATCTTAGTCTTCGGGGTTTTCGGATCATGGATTTGATTGCCAAGTACCTTCAGAGCACGCCCCCGACTGTCAATGCTGAGACGGGCAAAGCGCAAATCAATGTCGCTGAGGTGCGAAAACTCGCTACAACTCCCGAATGTCGTGAGCCTTTCAGGCTGCAGGAAGTGGCAGAGCTTATCAAATATGAATATGCATCTAACTTGAATGCAAAATCTTCAAACGAGATGATGACCGAAATTCATGTCGCGAGCTTTCAAGAGTCTTATCGAATTCAAAAAATAATCGCGACGATCAATGTCCTCAACGAGCAAAAGCGAACCGCTGGGACTCGTCATTAAGTCGTTTAGGAAGTCGTTTAGGAAGTCGTTTAGGAAGTCGTTTAGGAAATCCTTTAGGCCAGTTCGGGTCGCTTGATCTTAACCTGATCGACTATTTTGCGAATGTCTTGTGCACGATCCTTGCGCGCGATGAGAAGTGCCTGCTCGGTTTCGACAATAATTAGATCTTCAATGCCAAGGAGCGCGACGAGCTTTCCGGAGACATCAATCACGTTATGCTGCGAGTCCACGGAAATGACTTCTCCGCCCAAAACAACACCTGCGTCAGTTTGCGTTCCAAGCACGCCTGCCATCGTGTCGAGCGAGGTCCAGTTCCCTAAATCGTCCCATCCGCAATCAAGTTGAAACGCAACGACGTTCTTTGATTTTTCCATGATGCCGTAATCAATCGAGGTCGCAGTCATGTTGGGATAGGCGAGTTCAATGTTACCTTGCGCGGATTTCCATGCTTTGGACATCTCGGGCATCAGGCGATCGAAAGCATCAATGATGACTGAAGCGCGCCAGATGAACATTCCGCCGTTCCAGAGATAGCCGTTGCGCACAAAATCAGCGGCTTTTTCGGCGCTGGGTTTTTCGACAAACGCCTCGACCGTATGGCAACCGGAGTTCTTCGAAACTTCAGCTCCAACTTTCAGGTAGCCATAACCCGTTTCCGGCCTCGTGGGGAGAATGCCCAGGGTGACAAGATCGTCGTGGGTCAAAGCCCACTCCACGGCCGCTTTTACCGTATTTTGAAATGCGGTGGTGTTCTTGATAAAATGGTCAGAGGGCATGACCAGCATGACGCCTTCTGGATTTTTTTTCAGGACTTCTTGAGCAGCCCAGTAGATGCAGGGAGCGGTGTTTCGCCCCTGGGGCTCAGCCAAAACAACGGCCTTTGGGCTATCGGCGCGTACAGCGCCATCGAGAAGGCGAGTGGTGACAATCCAGTTTTGCTCGGGTGGCACGAGGTTTGAGAAACGGTTCAGGGTTTGCGTGAGAAGTGTTTGAGGGAGAGCGGTAGGAGCCGCGTGGTCCGAAAAACTGAGAAGTTGCTTGGGTTTTCGCGAAGTACTTTTGGGCCAGAAACGAGTTCCGCTTCCGCCGGCCATGACGATGAGAAAAAGATTTTTTTGATTCATATAAATTTGGGGAGTCGGTTAATTTGGGGTTCTGCCGTAGGTGTCTTCGATTCGCACGACATCATCCAAAAGGGGGGTGGAGACTTCGAAAACTTCGCAGTCTTCAATCGCAATCATGCGATGTTTGCGGCCACTGGGGATGTGGTGGGCTTCTCCGGCTTCCAGGAGGATATCCTGAAGGACGCCTTCGTCGTTTTCAAAAACGAAATTCATTTTTCCGGAGTAAACGAGAATGGTTTCGACTTTCTCGCGGTGATACTGGAGCGAGAGTTTCTCCCCTTTTTTGATGTGGAGAATTTTTCCGGCATAAGCGCTGGTTTTTGCCCAAATGAGTTCATGACCCCAAGGCTTTGCCACTTTTTGAATCGTCTGTTTTGCCATGCCTATTGGTATAGTTCGTTATTGGTTTTCTACAACGACAAAATGATCGATCTGCTTCTTTTTTTGGAGTGAATCTGCAGCTTTTTCTGCGATTTTCTTGGTCGAAAATCCGCCAAGGTAGACGCGGTACCAGGTCCCCTTACCTTTGACGTCGGCCTCATGAATGGAGCTCGCAAGGCCAGAGCCTCCGATCTCTTTGAGTCGGGCTTCGGCTTCTCCGCGAGTCGGAAAGGATCCGACTTGAAGTGCATATTTTCCAGACGACGTTTCTTCAGCTGCTGAATCAGGGGCTGAATCGTGGGAAGCCTCTTTCGTGGCCTCTTCGTGCTTGACGGGAGCGGGTTCATGTTTTGCTGCGGCGGACTTGGGTTTTTCTGGATGCGTGGCGAGGGGAGCATCCTCATCGGATTTTGCATCAGGCGTTGTATCGGTCTTTGCCTCAGGCTTCGTTTCTGATTTCTCGGATTCGCCGCCTTTTTCTGCTTTTTCTACCTTCTTTTCATCACTTTTTTCGCTTGAGTGTTCTGCTGCTTTTTCTGGCTCAGCTTTGGATTCGGCATGCGTCTGGGCGTGGGAGGTCGTCGCACCGCCGGCCTTGTTTTTGGAGTTCTTCGGCAATTCAATCTGACGAGGAACATCGAGTTTGATGCCCGTGCGGGTGACTTCGTCATGCAAGGATTGATTTAGGCTTTCATCCGCCGCGCCTTGGACACCCTTGGCTTGTTCGGCGAGTTCATGGCGATCGGGAATTTTATCCGAGGCCGTCTCAAGGGGCGTGCCGCTGTTTGATTTTGCTTCGACGCCTTTCGGGGCAATTCGCTTGCCCATGTGAATTCCGAGGGTGAAGGAAAAGCTAGCGATCCCAAGCCCCATTGCGATCAGTAATCCGATCTCTTTTTTACCAAAAATATAGAGCTGATTCTTAGTTTCCATTTCCTTAAGAATATCGGCAGCTGTGCACGATGTCAATCAAAGGGGCTGCCTTGCAGGGATGCGTCATGACATCTCGTTAAATTTCACCCAATCTCAGCGATGTCGATGCAAACAAGGGCGGCATTTTCAGTCAAAGCGGTGAGTTCAAGGGTGCTTTGACTCCCCGGTGGGACGCTGTAGAAACACTCGCCTGCTGTGAGTACCTGGCTTGGGGTTTCGTTTGCCCGAAACTCGCCTCGCACGCATACGAAAAGTTGAAACTTCGAATTCAAGGCCAAGCGGAGTGGAATCTCCTTCGTGGTACTCGCCAGGTTCATGCTCACCTTTAGTGCATCCGGGCGGTAGATAACGCCCAGGTCTCGAACCGGCCCCTCAATGAGTTCGCAGCTCGAAGGTGTTTCTCCTGAAAAGCAGATCGATTCACCCCAGGATAAGCGGTCGCCATTGAGAAGGATCCCTGAACCATCAGTGATCATCAGAAGTCGATCAAATCCGGGAAAGCTTGAGAAGTCGCCGTTTTCGGTGATCGGAGCGGAACTCACGCGCCACAAGAAGGGATCTTGCGGAAACTGGGCATCGGGTGGGTAAATCGCGAGTTGAGTGGTGGTGCCTCGTCCGTTTTTCCAGGGCATTTGTCTGAAGTCTTGGGAGGTAAGGTGGTGGAGGGGCATTTGATGGTGATGATAGAATGCTCGCCAGGCGACTTCTAGAAAAATCGATGAATGACGGGTCGGCAGACTTTTGTTATCTCTTGCTGCGTGGAACCCGAACGAATCCGAAACTTATGCGCACGCTGCCTTTGTCCTCCGATGAGTTGCTATTGCGAGAGTGTGCGGCCTTTTCGCACCTCGGGGTTTGACTTGATTTTTCTTCAGCATCCCCATGAACGCAAACGAACGGTCGGGACGGCCCGCATGGCGCATCTTTGCCTAGAGAATTCAAAAATTTTCACCGGAATGAACTTCGATCACCACCGCCAGGTCGAGGAGCTAATCCACGATCCCGCAAATTATTGCATGGTCCTTTATCCGGGGCCTCGGGCGATCAATGTGAGTTTGCAAGGGGCTGCAGAAAACAGGGCGCTTGCTCCTGCGGGCAAAAAGTTAGTGATTTTTCTAATCGATGGAACGTGGTCTTGTGCCAAGAAAATGATCAAGTGCAGTCCTAATATAATGAGTCTGCCTCAGATTTGTTTCACGCCTTATCGAGGCTCTGAATATCAGTTTCGCAGGCAACCGCTCCCCAATTATGTATCGACCATTGAGGCGACCTATCAGTTGCTTGAGATTCTGGAGCCTTCTCCGCAATTGGGTCAGCTCTTGGAGCTGTTTCGGGCGATGGTCGCAAGACAAGTGGAGCAGTCGAAGAAGCACGTGGTGCGGTCGTTGAGGCTGTAAGAGCCTGCCCATTCCTTTTTGGAATGACTCAAATTCCCAAAGCGAATTTCACAGCCGCCCCCTTTTTGTTTATATCTCTGACCGTAACCAAAAAAAGAAAGGTACTGACCTATGAAATATTGTACGAAACATTTGAAGAAGTTTTTCTCTGTACTCATGATTGCGGCCACCTTAGGCGCTGTTCCTGCTAAACAAGCGGACGCTGGGCTGCTATTAATGCCTTGCGGAGTGGGCGCCTTTATATTTATTTGGGGCCTGTTAGCGGATGACGGTTTCTTGATTCTCTTAGATGCAGATGGAAACCTGCCTCAGGGTGATCTCGAAACACTGCTCGCAAAAAAATACAGTTTCATTGAAGACCGTGACGTGTTGAGCAGTCTTGCAACGGCTGTGAGAGAAAAAGCCATTCTGGCCCCCGTGTCCACTGACGGAAAAAAACTCATCACTCTCTCCCGTGAAGAAGTTCTCAATATCTTGGAGCCGACGGGTTTAGCTGATCTCCAGCCCGAAGCGGTTGAGCGTCTCATTCAGGACTTGCAGTAATCTCTATGGGCCCGCGACACTCACCCAGTTTAGTTGCGGGCCTTTTTCTTTTCAGCTTCGCTCTTAATGCTGCACACGCATCGGATTTGAACACGGAGCGTGCTTGCCAAGAAATTCAACAATCCAAATCCCAGCTTCCAAAAATCAGTCGATTTCATGCCCTCTGGGACGTGTTGAGAGTCAGGTTAGCGCCCGGATCGGTTATAAAATTACAAGAAATCGATCTTTCGGTTTTGCCCTCTGTCCCTGCGGCTAGCGAGAGTGGCGAGAACATTATATTCTCAATCGAACCTCCGCAGGCCTTTCTGAATTCGCCTGAATTTCAAAAGATGCGCGCGCGATACGAGGCGATTCAAAGCGCCATCGATTCGCAAAAGAGGACTCTCACAAAGATCCTTAAGACCAAATCGGTTCAAGAGTGCATTCAGGTTTCAACTGATCAGGATTTTGACTTCTTGGGCTTCTCCAAACTTGCGGAAGAAGCAAAATCTCTTGCCCTTGTCGGACAGGCTTTGGATGCCGGAAAAGTTCGGAAGACGATTGGAAAGACTTTGCGGCATCTAAAACTAAATTGGCATGTGGTGTGGTCTACGCAGGTTATGGATGTCTACCTCGCCTTGAAAAGTCCGAATACGCGGAACATCGTCATTCTTTCTCACGGGGTTTCAGGCGGGAAACTGGTCGACTCCTCTTTAAATGAGTATCCGCTGGGGATTTTTTCTGAGCTTTCTCCTTCATTAGAGAGCATCTCATTCTTTTCCTGCCATGATGACGAGAGTGTATCGCTCTACCACGTCGAAGATCATTTGCGGGAAAGTCCCACGTCGATGGCTCTTCGTAGGGTTTTCTACGCGCAAGGTACAAAGTTGCTCGGGCAGCAAGATGTCGTCCCTGTTGAAGCGTTTAAGTCTTTTATGAAGAAGGTGGATCGCAGGATTTTGGATGCGTCCCGAATCGAGAGTCCGAAAACCACATTGGACCCATCGCCCGTTCCAGCCCAGTGCTCAATCCAAATCTCGGGGCTCGCCCTTGCGCGCGGGACTTTGGGGTTTAGTTTGAATGGCCGGTTCATTGGCGATCTGGATAAGTATTCCCTATCAACAGAATTCACTTTTCCCTGTCGCTATCTTGATCGCGCAAAAAACATCTTGGTGATGAGGAGCCTGAACCTTTTGGAGGACGCCCTTCCCGTGAGTGCGGAGTATTCGGTTTCGGTGAGGGCCCCTGGGCAAACCGTGAAGAGTGGATCACTTTCCCATTATTATCGTAGCGATAAGAGTTATCAGAGTTCGAAATTTGAATTCGAGTTGGGAGCCCCGCTGTAGTCACGGTTGACACAGTTGTGCTTTAGATCCCTATAAATTAAACTAATAGACATTAGGGTAATTAAAAAGGGGTTCATATGAAGTCTATATTCACGTACGGTTTCATTTTGCTTGTTGTTGCTAGGTTGATGACGTCTGAGGACTCATTCGCTGGCGGACGTCCGGTCGCCGTTCAAACAAATGTGCCGCCTATCAGTGTAATTGATAATAAGGTCGGGTTGACCAAATATTTTCCGATAAATTTGAATCCCCCTATAAAACAAAAGAAGTGTCCGAGTGAGCTCGGTAATAGGTGCTTAGCGAGCGACCCTTTTTGTACGAACCATAATTTGCCTGGAGCCGTTTGCGGTTACTGTTTAGGAAATAGAAAAGCGGTAGACGAAGTGTGTGTTGAATGTCCGGCTGGAACGTTTATTGGCACCAATGCGCAGTATAATACATGCATTTCCTGCAATTGGGACAAGGAATATATTACGACCGAAAAATATGGCAACGGCACGGTCGGCAATATGTGTGCACAATGTCCTCCAGGACTGCACGCAAGTCAGGACCGCAAGTCTTGTGTCAATACTCCTGTAACTGGGACACCGCCTAAGCCAGGTGTTGGTCCCCTTGGTAAATAGACATAAAGTGAGATCCCATTTACTTCATCTCACGACCAAGCGTGGCGACACGTTGCTTACCAAATTCCTGCTTGATCACGGGGCAGATCCCTATGCGGTAGACACGACCTTTTATGAAACGCCACTGAGCAATGCTGTGCGATTTAATCACTTGCGAGATTTAAAGGTGGTACTTAAGAAGTCAAATCCCAAGCGCGCGATTGATCAACTCATTGGAAAAGGTCTCAGACCTCTCCATTTCGCAGCCTTAAACGGAAATTCAGAGATGGTCGAGGTGCTTGTGCGTTTTGGGTTTAGGGTGAATGATTTGGTTCTCAAGAATCCCTACAAGAATCAATTTGAGGATGAACCCCTCATTGAAGAAGGGATGACGGCACTTGAAGCGGCGGCTGCTCTTGGAGGTTCTCTTGAGTCAAGCTGCGGGGCTAAAGATCAGCCGTGTTTGGACAAATGACCGCGAAGCATCGCAGGCATCAAAACTAAAAGCAGTCCCCCAAAAACCACCCCTAAACCCACGAGAGCAGTCGTAATCCCCGATCGATCAATGACAAAACCAACAAGCGGCCCGAAAATCGCAAAAACAAGCCTGAAGCAACCCGCGATGAGTGAATTTGCTGTTGCCCGAAACTCGCTGGGTATGCGTGCGTTGTAGGCTTCGCGCAAAAGAACGTGGGTGATTCCTCGACTCAAGTAAAACAAAATGCCTACCAAGACGCCGACCCAACCACTCAGCGCCGCCATGCCAAAATAGCCAGCCACTGGCGCGAGGGCTAGAAAAATAAGAAGTGGCTTGGCTCCAAAGCGTTTTTCAATGCGATGGACTTGTTTCCCAATAATCCCAACACTGATGTTAAATCCGGCCCAAATCGCGCCGAACCACCCCAGAGCAATCCCCTGTTGTTGCCAATATTTTTGAAAAATCCAAACTGCAAAAAAAGTGGAAAGCCCCCAGCACAAAAGGTTCAAGAAAATCACTCTAAGAAAGGGATCGCCCCTTAGAACATGCCGAATGACACGTGCGAGGTTTTTAAAATGATTTCCGCCCTTAATCCTTTTGTAGGGGGGCGCCTTAAAGCTTAGCGCAATGAGCAGCGGAATCCATGAAGTCAGAAGATTGGCCAATAAAACATGCCGAAAAGAAAGCGCAGCAAGGAGCCCGCCCAAAATCGAGGCCGTCGCTTCCCCACTGACTTGGGACATTTGTAGATTGGCAATGGCGTGGGTCTTGTGGGTGCGGCTGCCGCCCTCAACTTCTATGGCGTCATAGATAAGGGATAAGTCGGCGCCCGAGACCAGGCTCGCACCTGCAGCCAGAATAACCTCAAAACCCGCAAGTTCCAAAAAAGTCTTGGCGCCAAATAGTAGCGTAAATCCAATTCCGTTTAAAATCGCTCCAGTGACCAAGACCTTCTTTCGTCCAAAATAATCACAAAGATATCCCGTCGGAACTTCAAAAAGCATTACCCCAACTCCGAAGATCGCTTGAAGTTGAAATATGTTTTCCATCGAAAGCCCAAGGCTTTGGAAAAAAGGCACCATCACCGGGATGATGACGAGGAACATCCAAAAGAACCCAAATGCGTAAATGCGAGAAAGGAGCGTCATGAATGGCCTAATCATTTAGGATGAAATGGAACCGATTCTTGGGCACTCCCAGTGCCCACCTTTGTCGGGTCCCACGCGTATTATGAGTCCTTTCGTCTTAAGGTTGAAGATTTGTTTCTTTACGGCACGGTCGGTGATACCGATCTTTACTGCAATTTCCTCAACGGTGATATTTGGGTTTTGTCTCATTAGGGCAACAATTTTCAGGGAACTTGGCCCGAGTTTCTGGGAACCTTTTCTGGGAACCTTTCTGATGGCTTAGAGTCGCTCATTGAGCGATATTCTTCAGGTCTCTCAAGAGTGATTGTAAAAAACATATTGCTCTCAAAAAGCGGAGCTTCAATTCCAGCGGCCTTCAAAAGTTTTCGAATACGGCCAATCCCAGATCCCATTCGTTCTGATTTTTCCATGCGATGAAAAAGTTCAGAAATCACTTCATTGCGGCGAACAGATCTTTTTCCAAGCATTGCGGTCGAGAATCCTGTGGGCAATCCGCCTGGGTTGGAAATTTCGACTCGGTCGGCATGGACCTCGACTTGAATGTTGGTGCCGCTGATGCTGTAGTCCCGATGAATGATGGCATTAACGATTGCCTCACGAATAGCTGTCATGGGAATCTCATAAATATCGTGGCGATTTAAGCCCTTTATTTCTGCTCGTTCATTCAAATGTTTCTCACAAAAAGCAACGGCCTCGTTGAATTGAGTTAATAAGTCGTCCTGAACATACTTTTTGTCGTAAATATTTACTCGATCGGAGCCTTTAAATGCAACAAGATGGGTCTGACATTGGGTGAAAAAATGACCAGTGTTCTTGGCGAACATCAATACAGCTGCGTTTGTAATGCGACTACCATGGATGAGTCTTAGACTCTCAAGGAGGTGCGGGACGGAGGCATTGGTGACTCTTATTGCTTTTCCGGTTTCTTTGATGAAACGGCGAATTTTCTCCAACGATAGATCCGCTAGTTTGGCTTTTGGGTTTAGCTTTTCATCAAAATGAAAATGCTCGTTGGCATTAAAAATGGTTTTGAGTTCGTTACGATTCAGTTTTTGAGTTACTGCGTCAAAACGTTTATAGTAGGAGCCTCCGCAAGCGTACGGTTTCTCCTCGCCGGCAGGGACAGTTATTTCGATAACTTGTCCCAATTGTGCGACCCTGACTTCAATCGGAGGATCGCAGTTCCGGCCCAGGCTAAAGATTTCCGCTTTCATGGAGCCTGTGAGTTGCTCTCCTTTGATGCTACCGTCATCAGCAATTCCAAGAACGAGCTTTCCGCCCGCTGAATTGGCAAAGGCACAGATATCTTGTGAAATCTTCGGAGTATATTTTTCCTTGAACTCGAGGGTAATTCCCCCACCTTCTTCGATAAGAATAAATACTCTATTTTGGGTCATATTGCCCCTCTTTGAAGACTCGAACCCACTTCATGCCCGCGGCCTCGGCGGAGCGAATGCCTTGGTCAGCATCCTCAAAGACCAAGCAATCCGAAGGTGCGACCCCAAGTTTCTTAGCGGCCAACAAAAAAGGATCCGGTGCAGGTTTTCCATGTGCATAATCCCCGGCGCAGACGATCGCATGAAAGCAGTGCTCCAGCCCCAGCCGTGTCAGAATCTCGAGCACACTCTCTGCATTGCCCCCTGATACGACGGCAATAGGAAAATGGTCCTTGTGCGCGTGAATGTGTTCAACTACGGGGCCGATGGGAAGGATTTCTTGGGCATTCTTCCAAAATGCGGCTTCTTTGAGTTGGGCCACATCAGGGTAGGGCATCGTGAGTTTGAAACGTTGATTCAAAACCTCGACCGTTTGCACCAGCGGAATTCCCGCAAGTTCGGCAAAGATTTCCTCCGAAAAAGGACAGCCCCACAGTCCCAGCGTCTCTACCCAAGCCTTGTAATGCGCGGCCATCGTATCGGCGATGGTGCCGTCGCAATCGTAGAGAAAAGCTTTGAATTCGCCCTCTGGGAGCGGCGTAAGGTGATAGTTCATGTATAATATTTGTGGGTCTTTCCAAAAATGAGCGTATCTCGATATCCGCTCTCTTGGAGGGTGTTTTCTTTGAGGTGGCCTTCTAGCGTATATCCGCAGCGTTTGGGTACGCCCGCAGATCGCGCATTGAGCGGATCACAGCGAATTTCGATACGATGAAAGCCCTCGGAAAACAGCGTTTTTTCCAGGGCCTTCACGGCTTCAGTGATGTAACCCTTGCCTTCGTGCTTTCCTAAAATCCAGTAGCCCAGTTCACAGCAGTCATTGTTCCATTCCAGATGATGAGCGCCAATGTTTCCCAGATACTCGCCGTCTTCCTTGCGGAAAACTCCGTAGTCAAAGTGCTTGTACTCAGCCCACCAGGCGTGAGTTTGCAGGATGAATTTATGCTCGTCTTCGACCGTTTTGATGTAGGGAACCCAGGGTAGAAACGCCGCGAGTCGCTCGCGGTCCTGACAGATATATTGAAACTGAGTTTGCGCCTGCGCAAGCTCGTGTTTCTTGAGCCACAGTCGCTCCGATTCAATCTGTGTGGGGAGGTGCTTTTTCTCCAAAGGTTTACTTCCCCAAAAACGGAAACACGGATTCAAGCTTCAGCAAGCGCTCCCAGTTTTGAGTCACATCTTTCTGATATAAAGCCAACGTCTCTGCTGGCACTTTTGCAAAACGCTTTTGCAGCGCGAGATACTCGCTCACGGGTCTCAGCTTTTCGGGCTTCACCGTAATTCGATACTCCGAGCGATTGAAAATCTCATAGAGTGGGAAAACCCCAGCTTCAACGGCCAAACGTCCAAGCTTCACGGTATCCGAGGGTTCACTTTTCCAGTTCGGAATGCAGGGGGAAAGAATATGGAGGAACTTAAAGCCTTTGATTTCTGATGCCGTTTTCACTTTCCGCATGAAGTCTTCAGGATAGCTGACGCTCAGGGTTGCTGCATAAGGCACGCGATGTTCGGCCATGATGGCGACGATATCTTTTTTGCGCTCGGCTTTTCCGCCCGGAGTCGTGGTCGTTGAGGCACCCATCGGGGTCGCGGAGCTTCGCTGCGCTCCCGTGTTGCCATAAACTTCATTGTCGTAACAAACGTAAATAATGTCTTCGTTGCGCTCCGCTGTGCCCGAAAGGCAAGCCATCCCAATATCAAATGTGCCGCCGTCGCCTGCGAACGCAACCACGTGCCCGGTCTCACCGTTCATATCTTGAACCGCTTTGATCGCAGAGGCCACCACCGACGAAGAAGCAAAGGTTGCGGCCATCACCGGAACTTTGTAAGCGGAGTAGGGAAACGAATGCGGAGTTACGACTCCACAACAGGCCGGAATCGCCATTTTCATTTTTCGGCCGAGCACGTCTCCAATGAAGTTCAGCGCCAAGGACATTCCACATCCGGCGCAGTTCGTATTTTCCGCACACAATAATTGAGAACGATTTTCACCGGCCATGGCTCAAACCCCCTTCCAGATTGAGGGGCCCGGCGTTTCGGCGCAAACCAACTCATCAATAATCTCATGAATTAACGGAGCGGTGACATCCATCCCGCCGATGCCCACCACATAGCTTTGAATGAACTTCTTTTGGCCCGCGAAAGCTAATGTCGCGATCACTTCTTGCGCAAAGATGCCTGCGATCCCATGTGGCGCGCCCAGCGCGGTGTTACGATCCAATACTCCTATTTTTGGAGCATTTTTGCACATGTTGACAAAGGACTCGGTCGGAAAGGGTCTGAGCATCTTGATGCGAACCATGCCGACTTTTTCGCCCTTGGCTCGTCGCTCATCAATCACGCGCCGAGTGGTGCTGCTGATGGTAGAGCTTGTGATGAGCAAGGTTTCTGCGTCTTCATGCTTGTAACCCACGATCGGATCCGAGGGGCGTCGTCCAAATACTTCTTCAAAGCGGTCCTGGGCCGAGGTGTAAACTTCAAATACATTGCCGAGATCCCGCTCCATGTCTTTTCGATGAGAAGCGGTCACTCGCGGTTGAGTGAGGCCACCGACTGTGACTGGTTTTTCAGGATTGAGGCGATGAGGCAGATCCAGGAGTGGCAAATAACGATCGGCCTCTTCTTGAGTCGGAAGCAGCGTGGGCATCATCGTATGACTCAAGATAAACGCGTCCACGCAAAGCATCGTGGGCAAGAGCACCTTGTGATTCTCAGAGATAAAAAACGACATCAAGACATGATCCACGAGCTCTTGATTGTCTTCGCAATAGATTTGAATCCAGCCCCAATCCCGAAACATCAGGCTATCGCCTTGTTCCGCCCAGATGTTCCAAGGAGGTCCAAGTGTCCGATTTACTACCTGCATGACGATGGGCAGGCGATACAAAGCCGCACATAGAATGTTCTCTGCCATGTAGGCTGCGCCATTTGAAGAAGTCGCCGTAAAAGAGCGCGCGCCTTCAATGCTCACGCCAATACAAGCCGCCATCGCCGAGTGTTCTGATTCGACGTGAAAAATTCGGCCTTTTTCCAGCATCCCTTTTTCATTCAACGCCACGACCGTTTCAACGACTTCGGTTTGGGGAGTGATAGGATAAATTCCGCTGCCACATCCTCGTGCTTTGCGATTCGCGTTTCCAGCAACCGTGAAGGTCCAACCGCCGGCATAATTGGCGGTACAAAGTTCTTGTTTCATTTTGCGCACCCTCGGGTTTGGGGATCGATGGCATTGCGTGGGCAAACTTCCATGCAAATCAGGCAACCTTTGCAGTTGGAGAGGTTAACCTCAACTTTGGAAACGTTCACGCGCTTAATCGCCCGCTCGGGGCAAAAGAGTTCGCATTTGCCTTTGATGCCGTCACTCTTTTCGGGCGAAAGACAGCCATTGCAAGAGCCGCAACTTAAGCAGCGCAAAGCCTCGTTTTGTCCCGTTTTGGCATCAAAACCTTGAACCACTTCCTGGAAATCCTGAATTCGCTCAACCACCGGGCGCTCAAGGGTCTCCGCACGACCCGTAGGTGTGAAGTAGTGGAGGCGCATTTCGTCGGCAGTCACATAAGGTGATTTACTGGGATCTCCTTTGGCCTGGATAGCCTCCGGCAAAGTTTCACCTCTGAGTTTCAAGGCCACCGCTTCAGCTGCGCGTCTTCCGGAGCCAATGGCATGAGTCACCGTGCCTTCATTGGTTGCAACGTCGCCGATAGCAAATATCTTCTCATTCTCAGTCACGCCAAAAGTATTGGCGACAATGGTGCCGTTTTTTGTCGAAACTTCTCCTTTGAGAAAATCCAGTTCCGCAACCTGCCCGGTAGCCAGCACGATCCTCGAAAACTCAAGTTCTTCGAATTCACCAGCAATTGCCAGGGGAGACCTGCGGCCGTCAGGGCCTGGTTCGCCAAGCCTCATCTTTTGAACTTTAAGAAAATTCTTGCCGCCTTTAGAAACTACGCTCTCGGGCGCGCACAAGAATTTAAGTTTCACGCCTTCATGGAGGGCTGCTTCAATCTCTTCGCGCATCGCGGGCATTTCATCCCGGGTTCGGCGATAGACGATGGTCACGCCACTTGCGCCATTGCGGAGAGCGACCCGAGAGGTGTCGATGGCAGTGTTGCCCCCTCCGATAACGACGACGTGCGAACCGAGCTCTACCTTCTGACCAAAGTGGATCTTTTGAAGAAGGTCCACACCTTGGATCAAGTGGCCCGACGCCGCGCCGGGGATCGCATTTTCGCGACCCACACTCATTCCTATAGCTACGATCACGGCTTCGTATTCTGAGGTAAGTTTCTTGAACTCTGCGTTTGATTTTACGGCAGCGTTGCAGCGAATCTCAACCCCCATCTCTTCGATGAGCTTGATCTCTTTTTTCAAAATATCTTTGGGGAGCCTAAAATCAGGGATTCCGGCCCTCAGCATTCCGCCGGGTTCGGGAAGTGCCTC